>NZ_JBXUGL010000002.1:0-146656 GCF_057180505.1 Chryseobacterium sp. HNCC26DJ241
GATGAGGTACCGATTCCGACATTGCCATTACCTGCAACTCTCATTCTTTCAGCAATATTACTTCCATTGTTAGTGTAAAATAATATAGAAGCATTTATATCCGTTCTAGGAGCAATTCCTAAATCTCCTGCTTGCGTATTGCTTCCAGATTCTGTCCAAAAAATTTGTGCTGGAATTTTTGCAGAAACACTTGTTAAGCGATTATCAAGAACTATCCCTGCTTCAGTATCATCCCCAACATGAAACTTACCTTTTGGATTAGTTGTCCCTATTCCTACATTACCACCAGTAGGATTAATCAAAGTATTATTACCTACATTAGAAGGATTAATATAAAGAGGACGACTATAATGGCTTTGAATCCAAGAATAATCATTTGTGTTTCCAAATCTTAGATTGGGTGCACTTGTATTTCCAACAATAAGCTCTCCACCATCATTAGGATTGCTAAAGTCACCCACAATATGTAATTTTGCTTGAGAGGTTGTCGTTCCTATTCCTACGTTACCATTGGGTCTAACAGACATATTGATATTATTATTAGTAACGAAATTAATAGCACCATACGTACCTCCTGTTTGATTATTGACCAAATTCATATCAGCATAACTTCCATATCGAAATCCTGTCCCTGTATATAATGAGTTTAATTCTATATCTGCACTACTATGGTATGAAAGCCTTAAAATATTACTTCCACCTGTTGCACCAGCAGTTGTAAACATACCTGTTATAAGGTTTTGATTGTTTGTGTTGTCTTTATAAACGTGAAATTTGGCTGTTGGATCTGCAAATCCTACTCCTACATTACCATTATCATGCAAAAACAATGAAATATCACAGATACCTCCTGCGCAACGATTTACAGCATCATATCTCATAAAACCTAGTCCTTTAAGCCAAGTATTGCCTTTCCATATAGACCATTCCTGTACTTGCCCTGGTTGAGTATACGAATCATCAATAAAGCGTAAACCTGTTGGAATGTACCCTCCGTTACCTCGAATAACAGGAATATTTCCATTGGCATTAATATCTAAAGCACCTTGTGGATATTGAGTGCCTATTCCCACATTTCCTGTAGAAGAATTCAAGGTTGTTCCGGCAACAGCTCCAGTTGGGGTATAAACTTGCGCAGATACCAAACCTGCAGACAATAGTCCTAAACTTAATATTATTTTTTTCATATGTAATTGTTCTTTTTTACTGTTTTATAAATTGCTTTGATAGTTGCTGTCCGGAAGTGGTATCTACGATCAGAATATAATTTCCTGTAGGAAGACTTGTTGCATTGATATCAAACTTATCCTTAGCTGGAGATATCGTTCCTTGCAAGTAAACCGTCTGGTTAAAGTCTACAATTTTATACGTTGTCGCTTTTGTACCATCTATTCCCACATGCATAATATCAATTACCGGATTAGGGAATATTCTAATTCTTCCATTACCGCCACCACCTTTAGTTATCCTTATATCGCCTCCAGACTGTCCTTTTAAAAGAATATCCCATATTGGCTTAATAATTATTCTAAAAGGTCTTTCAGGATTTGGTTTTATGATAACACGGGTTTCAGATTCAATCTGTCCTGAAATAGTAGTATCGATATTGCTGGTAACAATAACTGGAGCAATCCTGTTTATGGATACTACTTCTGTACTTTTACTGATGGTAATAGTATCTGATTGGGCTTTTACTAAACAATTCGCTAGTAATAATAGAATAAATAAAATGTTTTTCATAACTTTTTCGCAAATTTTATAAATAAAGGATTACAAAGTAATAACATAAATATGGTATATTTTAATAAATTTTTAAATAAGGTTCTTTATATTATTTTAATCCTATCAATAAAAGTCGTTTATGCTCAAACCCATGAAAACCCAAAAATTGAAAAATTAATTGAAAAATTTGTTAATAATCTTAATACACAAAAAGATTCTGCTTTGTTTTATATTCAACAAGCTGAGAATAAAAGTGTACAAATAAAAGATAATTATTATTTATCCAGATGTCTTTATAATAAAGGAAGGTATTATTATATATATAATGATAATGTGAAAGCATATAAGCTATTGCTAGACGCTCAAAATTTAGCTTTTAAGGTTCCAAACAATAAAATAGTTGTAAAATCATATGCTCAATTAGCAACTATTGAGATGGAAGTGGGTAATTTTGATAAATCATCCGATTATTTATTTAAAGGATTAAGGTTTGCAAAATCGAAAAAAATGCCCGAACAAGGTCTTATACTTAATGATCTAGGAAGACTTTATCTTAAGCAAAAGGACACCATAAACTCTATAAAAAATTTTAAAGAAGCCGAAAGAATTTTTATTAAAAACAATGATCAACAACAACTTATTAATGTTTATAATAATTTGGCTCTTTGCTATAATATTAAAAACATTAATGAAAGTATTAATTACTTAAAAAAAGCATTGAAGATTGCTTATATTTTGGAAGATAAAAATTCTCAGTACGATGAGTTAATAAATATTAGTGTTACATATAGTATGGCTCATCAATATACTAATTTTTATATATACTTAATGAAAGCGCTAAAAATAGCGAAAGAATTAGATGACAAATCAAAATTATATTATGTATATCAAAACCTTGGGTCTTATTACTTCAAAACCAATAATTTACAAAAAGCATTAAAAATGCATTTGCTTGCATTACAAAATCTACAGGATAATGATTTTGAACAAAAATTAGCTCTTTACAAGGGGCTCTCCGAAACATATGAAAAAACAGGGAATTCTAGAGAAGCACTCAAATATCAAAAGGCCTACCAACAGGTAAAAGACAGTGTCTTCACCATAGAAAAAGATAAAAACTTCAATGAGATCGTTACCAAATATGAAGTAGAAAAAAAGAATGACCAGATCAAACTCTTAAATCAACAGAAAGAAATCGAAAGAAAAAGGAAAAACAATATTATTATTATTTCTGTTTCTATTGGGCTTTTACTGCTTACTTTCGCCTATTTCATCTTCAAAAGAGCGCAGTTGCAAAAAAGACTGAGATTGCAGGAAGAAAAAAACCATAAACAAGAAACCGAAAAACTGATAAAAGAACAGGAGCTGAAAGAAGTTCAGGCATTAGTAGACGGACAGAACAAAGAGCGGAATCGTATCGCCAAAGATCTGCACGACGGAGTTGCAGGTGATCTTGCGGGAATAAAACTAATTCTGAATCAGGAAAATCGGAATTTGAAAAACGAGATTTTGGAAAAAGTACAAAATGATCTCTCCAGTGTTTTTCAGGAAATCCGTAGTATTTCCCACAATCTGAGCCAGAATTATACCCAGAACAAAACCTTGAAATCATTATTGATGGATTTGCAAAGACAATATAAAAGCAAAAAAAGTTTTAATCTCGATATCACCATTTACCCCGAAAATGCAACAGACAATTTGGATGAGGTGAAGAAACAGCATCTGTACAGAGTATTTCAGGAATTATTGCAGAATGTATCCAAACATTCTAAAGCAACGGAAGTAGAACTGAACATTCATAAGAACGAAAACCATCTGAATATCATTTTGGAAGATAACGGAACCGGCTTTGATGTCCAAAATTCTTTAAACGGAATTGGATTAAAAAATATTGAAGAAAGATTAAAAATAATCGGGGCAAAATTATCCATTGACAGCTTTATTGGAAGAGGCTCCACTTTTATAATAGAAATGGAAGAATAGAAGGCTTCAAATAATAATAACCACTCTGCTTGTCATTCCGAGGAACGAGGAATCTATGTCATTATTAAAAAATGAAGACGCTTTGTTTTGTACAAATAACCAGTAATAACATAAAAATTAAAGAACTTGTACAAAGAAAATATAACAATATTTTCTTATTCTCCGTAATCTTTTATCGAATTCTAATCCGGAACAGCATAATTCTCATTTGTCTACGTTATATTGTTTTAATTTTTGTAAATTTAGACTAACATTTGAAAAAAAAATATAACACGGAAGATCATGGAAAAAATAAAAATCGCCATTATTGACGATCACCTTATCTTTTTAGATGGGTTGAAGTTGATTCTACAAAATGATTTTGAAATTACTTATGCATCCAACCAACCAAAAGATTTACTTCATAAACTAAACTCTCTTGAGGTTGATCTTCTGATTACTGATATCTCGATGCCGGAAATCAGCGGAATAGAAGTAGTAAAACTGGTAAAAGAAAAACATCCGAATATTAAGATTCTGGTGATGAGTACTTTCAAAAATATGTTCAATAAAAAGGAAGTGGATGCCTATTTGCTGAAAGACACGGATTCTGAAATTTTGATAAAAACCATAAAAGAAGTGGTTCTTGAAAATAAAAAAATCTTTTATCAGGATCTCAGCAATGTTGAAGGTTTTGATTTTAATAAAAGTCTTGTGAGCAAAAGAGAGCGCGAAATCATTTGCCTTATCAGCGAAGAATACAGTACAGATGAAATTGCGGAAAAACTGTTCATCAGTAGGCACACTATAGAAACACACCGTAAAAATATTTTTGCAAAACTTCAGGTGAATAATATTGCCGGTCTTGTGAAAAAAGCAATTAGTCTGGGAATTATCTAAATGTTTTTTGTATAATCTTAATAACTTGCCATTCTGTAGGAATATCAACTCACTTTGTAGAAATTCCTACGGAATGGCAAAGAAAATTATTATGATAATATACTGAAAAACATATTTATCCATCAATTTTCATAATAGAGCAATTCCTCATCTTCATCAGGAAGTGTCACATATTTCTGAAACTTCAATCCGAGTCTTTCGATAAGTTTTTGTGAAGAAAAATTATTTTTAGAAGTAATGGCCGAAAGTTTTTCAATCCCGAAATCTTTTTTTGCTGCTTCTTTTAATTTATATGCCGATTCATAAGCATATCCTCTTCCTTCAAATTCTTCAAAAAAGGAAAAACCAATATCCAGAATATCCAATCCTTCTCTTTCAAAAATTCCGACTGCTCCTATTTTTTTGTTGGTTTCTTTCAGAATTACTACATAATTTCCGAATCCAAGCTTCTCCATTTGTGGAAGAAAGCGATTCTGAATATAATTTTCGGCATCTTCTTTTGTCCGAATATTGCGATCGCCTATAAATTTTATAAATTTTGGCATATTATACAATTCTAAGAAGAAATCGGCATCTTCCAAATGGGCGGGCTTCAAAATTAGCCTTTCCGTTTCGTAATTTTTCATTTTAAATTCCTTTTTTTCCGGCGAGTATCATTTCTATCATTTTCATTTTCCGATTTTCTCGGGTTTCCGGCTTTTTGGCTTCTGTAATCCAGCGTATATATTCTTTTCTGTGAGTATAACTCATTTTTTCATAAAGTTCAAAAGCAGCTTTATTTTGCTTGAAGATCTCCATTACATCTTCAGGAACTTCTACAACTCTTTCTTCATTATCTTCCCATAATTTTATGAATACTTTATCTCCAAATGTCTTTTCAATATTTTTTCTGACTTCCTGAGTCAGTATTAATATATGGCAATTCGTTTTCATTTTGGCGAGACTTCCACGATATTCAGCTTTATCATCAAATAAAACTTTCACTTTCACCTGTCCTTTCTTTCCGAAAAGCTCTTCTGTGGAAAAAGGAAATTCCACAAATGCTGCATCCATATTTCCATGTTGTTGGATTTGAGCATCAAATTCAATACTTTTTTTCATAAAGTGAATTTAACAAAAAACCGCTGAAAAAATTCAACGGTTCTTTTAAATATTAAAATGGTATCGTCAAATTATTATTTTACTAATTTCATTTCACTAATGAGGTGTCCTGCTTTTCCATATTTTTCAATAATCCACAAAACAAAACGAACATCTACATTTATAGTTTTTTGCCATTCTGGTTCGAAAACAATATCACCACTTAAAGCCTCACTATTTCCGTCAAATGCTAATCCAATAAGTCTTCCATATCCATCCATAATCGGAGATCCGGAATTTCCACCTGTAATATCATTATCAGAAAGGAAATTTACCTGTAGTTGCTTTGTTTTTTTGTCGGCATAGGTTCCATAATCCTTTTTCTTCATCAGATCAAGGAATCCTTGTGGAAGATCAAACTCTTCATCTCCTTTTTTGTATTTAGAAACCATTCCTCTCACATCGGTGTAATAATTATCTTTTTCGGAAATTCCGTAATAATTTCTGTCTGTGCGCACCGGAAGTGTAGTTACTTTTCCATAAGTGAGCCTCATAGTAGAATTTGCGTCCGGATAGAAACTTTTATTAGGTTGAGATTTCATCAATCCGTTTAAGAAAAGACGAGTGTTGTTTTGGAAATTACTGTCAATTTTAGAATATTTTTCTTCCATCAATTTTTGGTCGTTTACATATCCATCTGCAATTTTTTTCATTGGATCTGCATCAATTTTTAAACGATCCGGATTATTAACAAAATTCATTGCAGATTCTTTATTTGCAAAAATGGAAGAAAAAGCGGTATTGGAAACAGTAGAAGCATCAACACCAACAAGTGTTTTAGAAGCGACCTCCTGATCTACTTTTCTTTGGTATAAAGAGATCATATTATTCAGCATATCTCCTTCCAACTGAGAATTGAAGTGTTCATAAGAAGAATTAATAGCGTCTACCACTTTTTGTTTCATTGCCGTTTTTCCTGCATCATCCTGATCTGCATACGTTTTGAAAAGGCTTCCCAATTTATATGCTAAAGAAATATACTTTGCATTTCTTTGCAATTGAGCTCCATAGTTTCTTTCTACATTTCTGTTGGATATCTGCTTATAATATGCTTCGATATTAGGTAAAACTCCACTATATGTTACTTCATTTTCCGGCATGGAAGCCCATTGTTCATAGGCTTGCTCTACTTTTTGCTTATCTCCGATTGTTCCGTTCTTGTTTACAGCATCTATTGTACCTTGTCTGTTTTTCCAATAATTGGCTACAGACGCATATTGGGAAGCATATCCAAGTTTTGTAGCCTGATCTTTATCCATATATTTTTTCATCACATCCATTGCTGTTTTGGATGCTTCTACCCAAGCTGGATAATCTTTGTTTACCATTTGGCTGATTCCATAAGAAGTAAGGTATCTGTTGGTTCTTCCCGGATATCCTACAATCATAGTGAAATCTCCTGGTTCATATCCTTTTAAAGAGACAGGCAAAGAATGTTTCGGTTTTAGAGGAACATTTCCTGCTGCATATTCTGCCGGATTTCCGTTGGCATCACCATAAATTCTGAATACAGAAAAATCGGCAGTGTGTCTTGGCCATTCCCAGTTATCGGTATCTCCTCCATATTTTCCTAAAGAATTGGGAGGTGTTCCTACCAAACGTATATCTTTATAGTCTTGATAAACAAAATAATAAAACTCATTTCCATTGAAGAAATCTTTTACAACAACGGTATATTTTCCGTTTTCAGAATTTTCATTTTGGATGGCTTTATATTCATCTTCAATTGCTTTTTTTCTGTCTTCCGGAGACATATTGTTATTCAGCTTTGCATTGATTCTTTGGGTCACATCATCCATTCTTACTAAAAAACGAACAGAAAGTCCTTTCGCAGGAAGTTCTTCTGTTTTTTTCATTGCCCAGAATCCATTGGTAAGATAATCTTTTTCCGGTGTGGAAAGTTCAGCAATACTTCCGTATCCACAGTGATGGTTGGTAAAAAGAAGACCTTGTTCCGAAACAATTTCTGCAGTACAGCCTCCATTAAATTGCACAATTGCATCTTTAAGACTGGAATTATTTACAGAATAAATTTCTTCGGCTGTAAGATGCAGACCTTCTTTCTGCATATCTACATGATTTAGTCTTTTAATAAGCATAAGAAGCCACATTCCTTCATCTGCACGAAGCTGCAGAAAACTTAATAGAAATGTTGCCAGCAAAAATATTTTTTTCATTTTGGAAAATTTTAATTTGTGCTAATTTAATGAATATTTGCTCTATGTGATATAGAATTCGCTGTTTCTTTATAAATTTATCTCATGAAATTCTTTAAAACCATCACTTTCATTTTTACTGTTATTTTCTTTTTCATTGCTTGTTCTTTTGTAAAGAAAAACGAAAGTGGGAAACAAAATATCCACAGAAAATGGATGATGATTGAGTATAAAGGTTTTACAAAACAAGAATTAATGAGCTTAAATGCTTATATTGATTTAGAGCAAAACTCGGAAGATAAAAATCAATATACCGCTAAAATGGGCTGCAACAATATGTCTTTCATAGCTAAGTTTGAAAATAATGGAAGCGTAAAGTTTTCACAATTGATATCGACGATGATGTATTGTGAAGGAAAAATGAAATTGGAAGAAGAGTTTGGAAAAAAACTGCCCAAAATGAATAATTATAAAATCGAAGGACATTTTCTTACACTTTCTGATGATCAAGGAAATACCATGAAACTTGTTGCCGAAGATTGGGATTGATTATTTTAAAAAATCTTTGACTTTTTGCCTTGTGAACTTTTAACAAGCAAGACAATTTAAGATGTAACAATTTGAAATATAGCACTTTGCATTAAATTATATCTGCTGTTTTTCTGCTGAGTTTATGTAAAAATAAACAGACGTTTTGAAAGTATAAATTTGATTTTTAACATATTAAATGAAAATCTATTACATATAAACCTTACCATTATTAATCTTATGAGTTTTAATCCGGAAATTCTTGGACTTTTCGCAGGGACACTTTCTTGCATCACTTTTGTCCCTCAAATTTTCAAAACACGAAAATCAAAATCAGTGAAAGATATCTCCGTAACTTCTTTTGCTATTGTAGTTGTAAGCACATTAATTTGGCTGATTTATGGAATATTGAAGCAACTTCCATCCGTAATCATTACTAATGTAATTGTCTGTCTATCAGCTATTATTATGTTAATCTTCAAGTGGAAATTTTCAGAAAAATAAAAGTTTTACCTGAAATTTTAAAAAACTGATGATTTTGCAATGTTATAAGCTCAAAAAACAATTTTAAAATATTGAAAACAAATGTTTTAACTATAAAAATAAATAAATTTTTTGCAGAATTTATATCCATGTACATCTATGCAAACAAAGGAAAATAATTTCACTAAATTTGCAAAAAAGCGACAATCCAACTGCTAAAAGCAAACAGCAAACTATGCTAGAAAAAAAAGAACATCAATACGAAAAAGCCGTTTTGGTAGGCCTAATTACCAAAGATCAGGATGAAGATAAGCTGAAAGAATATATGGATGAATTGGAGTTTCTGGCTTATACAGCAGGAGCAACTGTTGAAAAAAGATTTACCCAAAAAATGTCTCAGCCTGATTCCAAAACGTTTGTAGGAAAAGGAAAAGCGGAGGAAATAAAAGATTATGTAAAAGAAAACGAAATCGGAACCGTAATTTTTGATGATGAACTTTCTCCTTCCCAATTAAAAAATCTTGAACGTGAGCTGGAAGTAAAGATCCTTGACAGAACCAATCTTATCCTTGATATTTTCGCACAAAGAGCACAAACGTCTTATGCAAGAACTCAGGTGGAACTCGCTCAGTATGAATATCTTCTCCCAAGATTGACACGATTGTGGACTCACCTTGAAAGACAACGAGGCGGAATCGGAATGCGTGGTCCCGGTGAAACGGAAATTGAAACCGACCGAAGAATTATTCGTGACAGAATTTCCTTATTAAAAGATAAATTGAAAACCATCGACCGACAAATGGCAACCCAAAGAAACAATCGTGGAAAAATGGTTCGTGTTGCTTTGGTTGGATATACCAATGTTGGAAAATCTACATTGATGAACGCCCTTTCCAAATCGGAAGTTTTTGCAGAAAATAAACTTTTTGCAACTTTGGATACTACTGTCCGTAAAGTGGTAATCGGAAATTTACCGTTCTTACTCACTGATACTGTTGGTTTTATCCGAAAATTACCTACGCAATTGGTGGAAAGTTTTAAGTCTACTTTGGATGAAGTTCGTGAAGCAGATTTATTGATTCATGTAGTGGATATTTCACATGAAAGTTTTGAGGATCATATAGATTCTGTACATCAAATTTTACAGGAAATTGATGCGCACAGAAAACCAATGATTATGGTTTTCAATAAAATAGACGATTTTTCTTATGAGAAAAAAGAGGAAGATGATTTGACGCCTTCTACCAGAAAAAATATTTCTTTGGAAGAATGGAAAAAAACATGGATGGCAAAATCCAAACATCCTACCGTTTTTATTTCAGCTTTAACGAAGGAAAATTTTCCGGAAATGAAAAAATTGATTTATGATGAAGTTCATAAAATTCATATTTCAAGATTTCCTTACAATGATTTTCTTTTTGAATATTTCGATAATGATTCCGTTGAAAATCAATAATATATAAAGTATACTTTTTCCTATGTCGGATATTGTAAACGAAATAAAAAAAGCATTAGAAGATTTGGCTATTCCCGAAAAAGCCAAATTTTTTCCAAAATTTTTCAAATCAGGAAAAGGAGAATATGCAGAAGGCGATGAGTTTATCGGAGTTACTGTTCCCGATCAGAGAGTAATTGCAAAAGAATACTGGAAAAAAATTTCTTTAAAAGAACTTCAGGAACTTCTTTCTTCCAAAATCCATGAGCACCGTCATTGTGCTTTGCTGATGCTGGTTTCAAAATACGAAAAAAGTAAGAATCCTGAAGAGAAAGAAGAAATTATAAAGTTCTATTTGGAGAACAAAAAACACATCAACAATTGGGATCTGGTGGATTCTTCTTGCTACAAAATACTAGGAAAACACGCTTTTGAAACGGAAAACCATGATTTGCTCAGAAAACTTTCCAATGAAGAAAATATGTGGAGCAAAAGAATGGGAATTGTAGGAACGATGCATTACATCAAAAAAGGAAAATTCGATCTTACAAAAGAATTGGCGCTTAATAACCTGCATCATTCTCATGATTTGATGCATAAAGCAAACGGATGGCTGCTTCGTGAAATGGGAAATGAAAACGAAGAAGAGCTTTTGGAATTTTTGAAAACTCATTACAAAACAATGCCCAGAACTTCACTTCGTTACGCTATTGAAAAGCTGGAAGAAAATGTGCGACAGGATTTTCTGAATGGAAACATCTGATTTCAATAAACTTTTTACCTTTAACGGAAAAAAGTATCTTTGCAAAAACACAAATTCTATTTTTCTGTGAAATATATTTTTAAATACGCTTTCATCGTTATTGCTTTTCTGGCTTTGACAAGTTGCTTCGATGTTATTGATAAAGTTGCTATGAAAGCCGATGGAAGTGGCGAATATTCTATTGTACTTAATGCCAGCAAAAGTAAGACCCGACTAAATTCCATTTCCAAAATGGAGACTATTAATGGAAAAAAAGTTCCGAAAAAATCTGAAATCGAAACCAAAGTAAAACAAGCGGCTTCTGTTTTCAGTGATGTTCCCGGAATCAGCAATGTGAAGACTTCTATGGATTTTGACAACTATATCATCAAACTGAGCTGCAACTTCAAAAAAATTGAAAATATAAACGAAGGTTTGGAAAGGCTCAAATCAAAAAAAATCATCAGTAAAATAATTCCTTCTCAATTGTACAGCAATAATCTTAGCGGAAAAACCTTTAGCAAAAACAAGTTCAATACTTTTAAGACGGATTATGAAAATCTAAGCAAAGCCGACAAAGAGATTTTTAATAATGCAAGGTATGTTTCTATTTTGCAATTCGAGAATACCATTACATCTCAAAGCAATTCTTCATATACGATTTCTCCTAACAAAAAGGCTTTGAAATTAGAAGGTAATATTCTGGATTTTATCCTTCAGAAAAAACAAATTTACAATACGATACATCTCAACTAATAAAACCATGAAAAAATCTTCAAAAAATTTTTCTTTTTTCTTTTTTCTTCTGTTTCTGATTGTTTCTGCACAAAACAGATTAAAAGTTCCGGAAAATATGGTTTTCTATATGGAAATCAATGGAAAACAACTCGATCATAAAGTGAATTGGGCAAAATTTAATCCTATTTTACAAGATGTAATCAAAGAAAAAAACAAGGAAAACACTTGGAACGATTATTCCAAAACAGGAATAAAATATGATGATGTACAGTATCATTATGCAACTGTTAATGATTCTGTTCAGTCTTATACTGCTCATTTTATTCTTACCGACAATAGTAAGTTTTTGGAATTCATCAACTCCACCAAAAAAGAAGGATTAGAAATTACCAAAAAAAATAAGTATTCCTACATAAGTCTGGATAAAAATATTTTTGTTGCATGGAACGAAAAGCACGCAGTACTGAAAACAATCAATTATAATAAACCCTACAAATGGGACGATTACAAAATTGACAGTGTAAATGTTGCGATAGATAGCGCAACTGTTGCAGTAGACAGTGCAATGGTAGAAACAGATGTACCCTTTGATTACAAAGAAGAAATCAAATATTTGAAAGAAGATTTAGATTATCATCAAGATGAAATCACCAGAATCAAAGGAGATATTCAGTATCTGAAAAAGCATCACAAATATCCGGAACCAAAACCGGAAGAAGAACCGACAGACAAAAACCCTTCTACTGAAGAGGCTGCTCCTTATTATGGAGACAAAGAATATTCTACTCAGGAAGATGAAGAAGTAGATGATAGTTTTCAAAAAAGTTTGGATTCCATTGATATAGAAAATTTTAAAATCGTAAAAAAATTGGCAGAAGATTCTTTCGAAATTCTTTTCAATTCTGATTTCCAAATGGATATACCGATAGAAAAACGGACTTTCAAGGATGAAAAAGCAGATGTTTTTGCCTATACTGATTATGGAAATATGTTTCATAAAAAAGGAATGTACAATCCTATGGACAGATTTTATTTTTTTGAAAACTATCTGAGCAAAATTTACGATTCCAACTCTTCATATAATCTGTATTTTGATAATGATAAAGTAAGGCTTGTCAATAATTACCAAAACAAAGATCCGAAAGTACAAAAAGGAATGTCTGAAGTGTACAAAGGCACATCTAACAAAAAACTGGCAAAACTTCTTTCGGACAAGAGTATTGGATATTATTCCATGAACATCAATGGATATAAAGGTTTCGATGTGATGTACGATTGGATCCAAAATATTGGAAAAGATGACAAATACCAAAAAGAAATTGCACTAATGGTGGAAACCATGAAAATTGCACTGGATGAAAAAGCCATTTCTAAAATTGCTCCCGGCAATGCTATCTTTATCCTGAATAATCTAACTTCCAAAAATGTAGAATACACCGATTATGAATATGATGAAGACTACAACGGAATAGAAGTGAAAAAAACAAAAGAAGTTGTAATGCCCGATTTTACTTTTGCTTTTACTACCGAGAATGAAGGCTACTGGAAAAGAATGTTGGATATGATTGCCTCCAATAAGGAAACAAGTAAAAACTTTGTAAAAAAAGGTGATATCTATCTATTTCAAGAAAAAAACGGGGAGTTTGACCAACTTTTCTTTTTGGTAAAAGACGAAATCGTATACATTACTACCTCTTTGGAAAGTATCGGTGAAAAGCAACAATCTGAGAGAACAAAAAAATGGGCAAAAGAAATCTCCAAACATTCTTTATCCGGCTGGCTGAACGTTCGTAAACTTGCAGACGGAATGGAAAAAGAATTTAAAAGCTCTAAAGATAAAGAAACATTCAATTTTCTTAGAAGAAACATGGGCGAACTCACCTACAAAACGGATGTTAAAGGTGAAAGTATAGAAACGGAAATTGATTATAATATTTATAATTCTTCTGAGAACAGCCTGATGTACTTTTTGGATATTTTTGACGAGTTGTACAAAATGGATAATCCTGTCAAAAAAAATTAATGGTTTTCTAAATGAGAAAAAAAGGCAGAATTGTTCTTTCCCTAATTTTTTTAATAGCCTTCGGAACAATCTATTTTTTGTTTTTCAATAAAGATAAAACACTGAAATACATTCCGAAAGAAGCCGATATTGTTGTACTGATAGATGTAAAAAATGTAACCCAATATTATGTATACAATTTCGTTACTCATCCTTCAGAATGGATCAAACCGAAAAATAAAGAAAACTCTGAAATTCAGCTGAAAGATGCCGGAATAAAAATACCGGATTTCGTCCAAATTTTTCATTTAAAAGATTCGGACATTTTAGAATGGTATACAGTAGTAGAACTTTCGGATAAAAATCGGTTTTTGAAATTTCTGCAACAGGAAAAATTCAGAAATCAAGGAAAAGAATTATTTCAAAAAGACAGAATCCTGATAAAAATAATTGGAGAAAAATGTCTTATTAAAAATAAAATGAAACAAAATGAAAACAACTTTCATTTTGAAAATTTTGCATCCAATATCTTATCAGAAAATTTCCATTCTAATTTTTTGAATATCAATGATTTTTCTAAAAACTCTCATGCTAGTATTTCTTTTATTTCGTCTGGAAAAACAGATACTTTTCCCATTGAAATTGGAGAAGATTGTATCCAAATTCAGAAAACAAAAAATCCTGAAATTTTTACCTCTTTAATACAAAATCTCACTAAAAAAAATCATTTTCTTGATCTTCAGATGGATAAAAACTGGATAAAAAGAGCGGCTTCTTTTTCGCAAAACTATTGGGGAAAAATCAATGTTGATTCTCTTGAAATAGCCACATTATCTGCAAAAGTCTCTCTTAAAGAAAAAAAAGATACCATCATTACTTATGAATATGATGAAAACTTTAATGAAGTAGAAAAAGTGAGTTTTCAAAAAATTCTTCAGCCGGATTACTCTATTTCCTTGCAATCGGACAATCCGGATAAAACTTGGCAGTTTTTTCAAAACAAAAAATGGATCAATCAAAAACAGGAATTCACGTGTATACCTTTTTTACCCAATAAAATTTATAAAAATGGTAAGCAAATTACCATTACATCTCAAAAAAGCCCTCTTCAAAACGATATACAAAAAGGCAGTTATATTTTCTTAAAAAACGATCAAAGATTTATAAACTCATTTTCTACTTTAAGCGATGCCGAAAAAAAATATCTTTCAAATTGGCAGTATCTTTTTTACAGTAGTAATGACTATTCACAATATTTAAAAATCCAATTTACAAAAGAAAATATCCCTCTAATTTTAAGATTTTGATTTTTTTTCGGTATTCTTTGCAATCTGCCATAAAGTCCGAATTGTTTTTTGGTAAACTATTTGTAACTTTGATTTAACATTAAAGGTAAATTCCTATCTTTAATTAATATTGAGAGTTTTTATTATGGATTATAAATTTTCAGATGGTTTGAGCAAAGTGTTCAAACATAGCAAAAATGAAGCAAAAAGATTGAAGAGTGAGTTCCTCAATACGGAGCACTTGCTGTTAGGAATTATCAAAACTGAGAATTCTGCAAAGGAAATTCTACAGAATCTTAATGCAGACCTTATACAGATTAGAAGAAAAATTGAAACTTTAAATGCAGCTAATATAAATCCAATTGCAGAAGAAGCAGCAAATATTTCTTTTACCAAAATGGCTGATCAGGCTGTAAAACGTTCCGAACTTGAATGCAGACAATATCAAAGTACAGAAGTTAATACAGTACACCTTCTTTTAGGAATCCTCTACAAACAGGAAGATCCTACTTCCAATATTTTGGAAGCGTATGATATTGATTATGAAAGAGTTTCTAAAGAATACCAGACAATGCTTAAAAATTCCGGACAAAGCCCAAAAATGAGTGCTTATGACGATGATGAAGAAAGAGAAGATTATGGACAAATGCGTAAGCCAACGGGAAATCTCGGAACCGGAAAAAGTAAAACTCCTACTTTGGATAATTTCGGAAGAGATCTTACTGCGCTTGCAAGAGATGGAAAGCTGGATCCTGTTATTGGTCGGGAAAAAGAAATCGAAAGAGTTTCTCAGATTCTTTCCAGAAGAAAGAAAAACAATCCTCTATTGATTGGTGAGCCGGGAGTTGGAAAATCTGCAATTGCAGAAGGATTGGCGTTGAGAATTCATCAGAAAAAAGTTTCCCGTGTTCTTTATAACAAACGTGTGATTACTTTGGACTTGGCAAGTTTAGTTGCGGGAACAAAATATCGTGGCCAGTTTGAAGAAAGAATGAAGGCGATTATGACAGAATTAGAAAAAAATCGCGATGTTATTCTTTTCATTGATGAGTTGCACACAATTGTAGGAGCAGGAAGTTCAACAGGAAGTTTGGATGCATCCAATATGTTCAAGCCGGCTTTAGCAAGAGGTGAAATTCAATGCATCGGAGCGACAACTTTAGATGAATATCGTCAGTATATTGAAAAAGATGGTGCTTTGGAAAGAAGGTTTCAAAAAGTAATGGTAGAACCTACTACTATTGAAGAAACCATTCAGATTTTGAATCAGATAAAAGATAAATATGAAGATCATCATAATGTAATTTATACACCGGAAGCAATTGCAGCTTGTGTAAATCTTACTGCAAGATATATTACAGACCGATTCTTACCGGACAAAGCGATAGATGCAATGGATGAAGCAGGCTCTCGTGTTTATATCAAAAACATGAAAGTTCCGAATGAAATCATCGAAAACGAAAAGAAAATTGAAGATATCAAAGACCTGAAACAAAAAGCCGTAAAAGCTCAGGATTATCTTGAAGCCAGAAAACTGAAAGACGAAGAAGAAAGATTGCAGCGTGAGCTTCAGGTTGCTCAGGAAGAATGGGACAAAAATGTAAAAGAGAAAAAAGAAACTGTAACAGAAGAAAACGTAGCAGAAGTAGTTTCTATGATGAGTGGGGTTCCTGTAACTAAAGTAGGCAAAAATGAGCTGGATAAATTAGCTCAAATGGATGCGAAGCTGAACGGAAAAGTAATTGGTCAGGAAGATGCTGTTAAAAAAGTTGTAAAAGCTATCCAAAGAAACAGAGCCGGATTAAAAGATCCTAACAGACCAATCGGAACCTTTATTTTCTTAGGAACAACAGGTGTTGGTAAAACCGAATTGGCAAAAGTAATGGCTCGTGAATTATTCGATTCTGATGAAGCATTAATCAGAATTGATATGAGCGAATACATGGAAAAATTTGCGGTTTCCAGATTGGTAGGAGCGCCTCCAGGATATGTTGGATATGAAGAAGGAGGACAACTGACAGAAGCGGTTCGTAGAAAACCTTATGCTGTAGTTCTTTTAGACGAAATTGAAAAAGCGCATCCTGATGTTTTCAATATTTTGTTACAAATTTTGGATGAAGGTCATGTTACCGATTCTTTGGGAAGAAAAATTGATTTCAGAAATACCATTATTATTCTCACATCTAATATCGGAACAAGAGATCTGAAAGATTTTGGAGATGGAGTCGGATTCGGAACTTCTGCAAAAAAATCAACGACAGATGCACGAGCAAGAAGCACCATCGAAAGTGCTTTGAAGAAAGCATTTGCGCCAGAATTCCTGAATAGAATTGACGATATTATCATCTTCAATTCTCTGGAACAAAGCGATATCAGAAAAATCATTGATCTGGAACTTTCCAAACTTTACGGAAGATTAGAAAAATTAGGTTACAAAGTTGAACTAACAGATGCTGCTAAAGATTTCATTTCCGAAAAAGGTTGGGATAAAGATTTTGGAGCAAGACCTCTGAAACGAGCTATTCAGAAATACATTGAAGATCTATTAGCAGAAATGCTTGTGAATAAACAATTCAGTGAAGGCGAAACGGTAGTTCTTGATATAAATGATGCTAAAGACGGACTAACGGGAGAAACTAAAAAAGAAAAAGAAAGCGTGAAATAATTTTTCACTTTAAATGATAAAAACCACCGAGCTTTCGGTGGTTTTTTTATGTTGATTTTTTCTATTGCCTCAATTCACATCATTTTATATTTCTACCTTTTTAAAATCGTATTTTTGCAGTTTAAAAAATAATTGACGCTCGCTTCGCTCGCGTCAAAAAAGTATCGTTAAAATTATGAAAGTAGTTGTAGGTTTGTCCGGTGGTGTAGATTCCAGTGTTGCTGCTTATTTGCTTCAACAACAAGGTCATGAAGTTATTGCGCTTTTTATGCGAAATTGGAATGATGCTTCTGTTACATTGGAAGACGAATGTCCTTGGATTGAAGATAGCAATGATGCTTTAATGGTGGCTCAGAAATTAGGAATTCCGTTTCAGGTAATTGATATGAGCGAACTTTACAAAGAAAAAATTGTAGATTATATGTTCGCAGAATATGAAAAAGGCAGAACTCCTAATCCTGATGTTCTTTGCAACCGCGAAGTAAAGTTTGATGTTTTTCTAAAAACAGCTTTATCACTTGGTGCTGAGAAAGTTGCGACCGGACATTACGCTCAAGTAAATTCTACTTTTGATGAAAATGGAAAGGAAATTTTCCACCTTTTAGCGGGAAAAGACAATAATAAAGACCAGTCTTATTTTCTTTGCCAGCTCAATCAGGAGCAATTGTCAAAATCTTTATTCCCGATTGGCGAACTTACAAAACCACAAGTGCGTGAAATTGCAAAAGAGATCGGTTTGGTAACCGCGGATAAAAAGGATTCGCAAGGATTATGCTTTATTGGAAAAGTAAGCCTACCGGAATTTTTAAAACAACAGCTTCAGCCAAAAGAAGGAGAAATTGTAGAAATTTTTAGAGATTTTCCTGAGTTTTTCAAAGAAAAACCTCAATTTTCTTCAAAATTAGAAGAATTAGAGTTTTTCTCTTCTAAAATTAAATATCAAAAATCTGATGGAAAAGTAATCGGAAAACATCAGGGTGCACAATATTATACGATCGGGCAAAGTAAAGGTTTGGGAATAGGAGGACATAAAGAAAGCTGTTTTATTATCTCCAGAGATATGGAAAACAATATTCTTTTTGTAGGAGAAGGACACCATTTTCCGGGGCTTTATCAAAAAGTTGTAAAAATTGACAATTCTGAACTTCATTGGGTTCGTGAAGATTTACGTTTAAAAAATGGCAAAACAATGGAAGTAATGGCCAGAATCCGATACAGACAGCCTCTTCAAAAAGCAACCTTATATCAATTTGAAAACACTTTTTATATAGAATTTGAAGAACCGCAATCTGCCGTTGCAGAAGGTCAATTTGCAGCTTGGTATATTGGTGAAGAACTTTTAGGAAGCGGAGTAATTAGCTAAATGCTACTATGTTATATTTATCAAATTAACATTCGCAATTCAATACCTTTACAGCATTACCATTAGGGAATTTATGTCAAAAGAAAGTTTCACATAATTTTCGCTATTGGATTTTTCCATCACTTCATAGTGGAAAAAAGAAAAACTATATTTAGTATTCAAATTTTAAACGAAACAGAATTCCAGCTAAATAATAGATTGGAATCCTAATTAAGCGGCTAGATTTTTATAATACTTTTAAAATATATTTCGCATAAAGTGCTTTTTTGGCATATTAAAATCAAAAAAAAAGAAATAAACAAATACTAACTATTGACAACTTCTACTACACATTTCGCAGTAAATTCCTTTCATATATTATAAAAAATATGTTATAATATACTATTTTTAAAAATATTTTATAAATAGGCACAAAATTTGTACTTGAAAAATTAAATAAAATATTAATAATTAGTAAATTAGCACATTATAATGAGAATGAAAATCAGTACTTTCTTTTTTTTCGTCTTACCATTATTTGCAAGTGCTCAATTTGCAATAAATACCGCCTATCCTATTGGAATGTTTCTAGTAGACGGCAGCATCAATGGAAATAAACATAACACAAGTTCTTTACCAACTGCTCTCCAACAAAGTGATGATTTTGTAGTATTAACAAATGGAAATGTGGGAATTGGGAATGATGCTCCTGCCAATAAATTAGAAATTGCTTCCGCAACAGCAAACACTGCCGGTTTGAAATTTACACAAATCAATGCATCTACTCCGATAAGTATCGGACAAACTATTGGCGTAGATGCACAAGGTAATGTGGTAGCCACTACAAATCCTCAAGTTGCCAACCTCATAAGCAACAATGGCAATAATTCATTTGGAACTTCCGGCGCACAGTATGCACCCAGTACCTACAATGTAAATGCCAATTCATGGGTAATCGCAAATGGTACTTCTCAAACATTTACTATCCCAACTGGAGGTAAAATGGTTTTTATAAATTTTGTTGTTGGTATAGATATATATAACAGCGTTAATTCTGTGGGCACACCATATCCTAATAATAGAGATGTATATGAGGCTCGGGTATACATAGACGGACAACCTGCGGATGTATATCAACAATCTATGGTGGGTAATGGAGATGGTAGTACTCAGGTTCAGTATAATCTAAGCTCGTTTGTGCAACTTACCGCAGGTGCGCACACCATAGATATAAGGATGAGAAGAGTGTCTACCAATGCAACTAATCCGACAAGTGCAAGCCAAAACGTATCTTTTGGAACAATGTCCTTTATTTTTAATATTTCCTATTTTAATTAAATGAAAAGAGTCTTTGTTTTTATATTTGTTCTTATACATTTTATAATTTTTGGACAAGTTGGCGTAGGTACAACCAATGTCAACGGAAATTTTGTTGTTGATGGAGCCAAAGACGATGCAATAACGGCAACAAACATACAGCTGCTAAATGATTTTGTAGTTAATACAAGTGCAAATTCTTTAGCAAATGGTGCTGGAAATATTGGGATTGGAAATGCGAAACCCAGTGCAAAGTTAGAAATTACTACCGGAGTGGCTAGTTCTTCTGGTTTAAGATTTACAAACCTTACTTCTGCTAGCCCGGTTTCAACTTCTCTGGGAATTCCATTGGGAGTGGATGCAAATGGAAACGTAATTACCGTGAGCAACATAGTTCCTACAAAACTAACAGCATTAGACGGTAATTTTACAGATTACGGAGCAACGCCAGCAAGTAGTGTTGCACTGCCCAATTTTCCTAATTATTCCTCAGCACTTCCTAATACTTCTCGTAGTATTACTATTCCTTTAGGTGGAAAGTTAGTCTTTATTAATTATGTAGTTTCAATATCCTATGTTTCTGGGAGTAATACAACGTATTATAATGCTCATCTCTTTATAGATGGGCAACAGTCGGGTATATCACAAACCATACAGACTCCAACCAATCTTGCTGGTGGACAGTTTTGTCTTACAAGCTTCCGCACCATGACAGCAGGAACACATACTTTTGACATAAGAATGAATACCAATAATGGCAATGGAACAGTGGCGCCAATTGCCGTCTATTATAATATTTCTTACATAAATTAAAATACGATGAAAAAAATTCTTTTTTTTATAAATATATTGAATTTTTTATATTCATTTTCACAAGTGGGTATCGGCGTAAGCACTCCTGTCACAAATAGCGCTCTTCATATAGACGCATTAAAGAATAATACTTCTGCTACACCTACATCAACACAACAAGCTGATGATTTTATTATTAGAAATTCTGGAAACGTAGGTATCGGCACTACCAATCCTACTGACAAATTAGAAATAAACAGTGGTATATCAAATGTTTCTGGTCTTAAATTTACCAACCTTACCTCTACCAATGCTATAGTTAATACATCTGGAAAAACGATCGGAGTAGATAATAACGGGCAAATAATTCCGATGAATACTGCAACCAGTATTACATTTGTTCCTAATCAATATTCATCTAATACCCAAACTGCCTTTAGTGTAGATGGAACAAAATATACTCTTATCCCCAATACCGTTGTAAATCTCACCAATGTCCCTTCACCAGAAATAGGTAAAATTCTTATTATCAATTTTTCTATCTCCATTAATTTTACCAGTCTTCCTTCCACAGGTACAGGTTCTTCTTATTATGAAGCAAGAGTTTTCTTAGATGGCGCTCCTACTAATGCCATCCAAACGTTCAAGGAATATGTTTTTTTCCAATTAAATACTTCCTTTCGTGTGCCTCCTCCTGCACAATTTAGTATCTCCACGGTTCAGCCTATTGCCGTGGCAAACAATGGAGCACATACTTGTGATGTGAGAATAAGAAGAGTGCGAAATTCCGGAGAAACCAATGCGGATATTGTGAATGCAATAACCTTAACCACATCAAATAGTGTAGCGTATATTAATTTTTGAAAAAGTTACTTTTTTGAAGTAATAAAATTTAAGTTCAACTTTTTAGAATATTTTTATGCATTCTACTAAAAATTAATTAATTCCTAATCTGTTGGATTTAAAAGACGTCCAAAAACAGATTAAATACATGTAGTTGTAGACATTAAAGACAAAATGCCAGAAAAAGTGACAGTTTTTAAACCTAAGAACTTTGCAAAATTCGCTTCAAGGATATAATTGAGTAATACAACACAAAAACTTATTTTTAGTTATGATATTTTATCGTGTAACATCTTCCACAGCTTTTATGGTTTCATCCAAATCTTTATACGTTAAAGCATCGGTAATGAACCATGTTTCGTAGGAAGAAGGAGCTATATAAATTCCTTTTTTCAAAAGTTCGTGGAAAAATTCTTTGAATTCCGGAGTATCGGCTTTGGATGCATCATCGTAATTTTCGATGGCATTTTCGCAGAAGAAAACCGAAATCATAGAACCAACACGGTTGATAACAAAAGTCTTTTTATTTTTAGTTAAAGCTTCTTGCAATCCTTTTTCAAGATAGGCGGTTTTTTCTTCTAATCTTTTGAATAATTCCGTATCAGAATCAATCGCTTTCAGCATTGCTAAACCGGCTGCCATTGCTAAAGGATTTCCGGATAAAGTTCCCGCTTGATAAACAGGACCAATTGGAGCTAAAAAATCCATAATTTCTTTACGTGCAGCAAACGCTCCCACTGGCAAACCTCCGCCAATTACTTTACCATACGTTACAATATCTGCTTTTACTCCGAATAATTCTTGTGCACCACCTTTCGCCAAACGAAAACCCGTCATCACTTCATCGAAAATGAGTAAAGTTCCGTTTGCGTCACAAATTTCCCGCAGTTTTTGAAGAAAATTATTGACAGGAGGAACGCAACCCATATTTCCTGCAACAGGCTCAATAATGATACACGCGATTTCGTTTTTATTCGAATCGAATAATTCCTGAACAGAATCCATATCATTATAATTCGCCAGCAAAGTATCTTTTGCCGTACCTTTTGTTACACCCGGACTGGAAGGAACTCCAAAAGTGGATAATCCGCTTCCTGCCGCAATCAGGAAAGAATCGGAATGACCATGATAACAGCCACGAAATTTTATGATTTTTTCACGACCTGTAAACCCTCTTGCTAAACGAACGGCACTCATACAAGCTTCTGTTCCGGAATTTACAAAACGGATTTTATCAATATTCGGAACCATGGAAACAGCAAGTTTTGCAATTTCGGTTTCTATTTCTGTTGGGGTTCCGAAAGAAGTTCCTTTTTTGGTTTTTTCAATAACGGCATCAACAACAGGTTGATACGCATGTCCCAAAAGCATGGATCCCCAAGAATTGATATAATCAATATAACGGTTATCATCTTCATCATAAAGATATGCTCCTTTTGCTTTTTTTATAAAAATCGGTGTTCCACCAACGGATTTAAAGGCACGAACAGGAGAATTAACACCTCCCGGAATATATTCTGATGCTTCTACGAAAAGCTCACTGCTTCTTTTATACAACATATTTCAAAATTTAAAAAAGAATTGGTTTTCCTTCTATAATTGATTTAACGATAATACTGATTCAGGAATTCAAAAAACTCTTGCATTCTCAGGAAATTATTCATCCCGAAATATACGAAACTAATAACAAGAACTGAAAATATGGCCGACAGATATTTTGGATGATTTCTGTAAGAATAAAATAACCAACCCAACATCAAAGGAACTACAAAAATAAAATGTCCTCCATAAATGTAAGAGGTATGAAGTCCAAACTTTAATACACAATGAATCAAAATATCTACTAAAAATGAAAGCATTAAAATCTGAACTAATTTATTTTTAAAATTTCTGAACCAACTCCATAAAACAAATGTGAAAATCAGTCCTACAAAAAAATAATTCAACCAGGAAGAATAAGTTTCCATATAAAGAGCCTTGAAAAAAAATGTTTTCTCAGCATTGTGATTATCCGAAATTTCGTATGAAGAAAAAAGCATATTTCCGCCAAAAAACCACGAATACATCATGTCCCAAACCGGAGTCGTTTTTACGTTTGAAAATTTTTCATATTGTTCGCCTGCTTTTGTGAAAACCCGTTCGTAATTGAAATCCAGACGATAAAGAAAAAGCAGAATGAAAGCTCCGGCCGAAATCAGAACACGAAAAGCTGCATCGGCCAATTTTTTCCAGCTTCTGAAAAGGCTTTTTTCAAAAAGAATGGGAATATAAATTTTTATAATATTCGTAATAGTTAATCCTCCTATCGAAATTCCCGCAAAAGCAAGGGCAAGAACAGAGTGTTTTTTGCTTTTCTGAAGTTTTGTTGCAGCATAATTGATAAAAAGCGTTAAAAAAAACAGGGAATATGTATACGTTTCCGGTGTGAAGGAAAGCAAAACCGGCGTTACAAAAATTCCAAAAAATAGAATAAGCAAAAAAGAAATTTTAGCAGGAAGATGAATACTGTTTTTTAAATATTTAAAAATCTGAACATTGGCAAAAGAAACTGTAACCGCACTGCACAATGCAAGAACCAAACGAAAAATTTCGTTCATTTTTCCATCTGAAAACCAAAGTGCAAAACTTCGAAGCCCATCGAAAAAATAATTGGAAAGCGGGTGTCTTTCATAGCTTCCTCCTGATAAAATAATAGACCTGTTGTCGAAACTAAAATAGGCATTCCAAGGAATTCGGTCATCAAAAATAATTCGATAATTCAGTGCAATAAAAGCTGCTAAAGTTCCGTAAGAAACCAGAAATAATAAAAAGACTAAAAATTCCTGCAAAGAAGAAGGAAATACTAGCTTGAAAAAATCTTTAATTTTGGTTTTAAAATTCAAATTCTAAAAAGTTTTCGGCAAAAATAAGAATTTAAGAACTGTTTGAGCTTTTTAATAAACACTTAAGTTAAATGTAAAATTGTTAAAAAGTTCATTTAAGAGCATTTAAGTTTTTGAAAATCAAAGATTTTTTCAAAATAGTTTATTAAGAACTGCACGACAACATGGAGCAACCAATGGTTCCTTCATATTCATCCGGTCGTTTTTTGGAAAACTCAGGAAATAATTCCTGATATGGATTTTCTAAGGCTTTTAGCAATTTATTTAGAAGTTCGGTTTTTCCATTATTCAATTCCTCAATACAATTATAAAGGAGATAATTTCGTAGAATAAATTTCGGATTGCTTTGCTGCATCAGTTGTATGCTTTCTATTTTTGAAATGGAATTTTTTGATAAACGATTTTCATATTCATTCAGAAATTGAAACCATTTTTTTTCATTTTCAGGAGAAAGATTTGCATAAGAAATTTTTTCCAAATTGATGGTACTCTTGTTTAAATTCCATCTTTCTAATTCATTGAAAAACAAAGTGTAATCTAATTTTAATTCCTGCATCAAATGTTGCCATTGAGTAAAGAAACTCTCATCTCCTTCAATCACGGCATCAAACCCAAATTTTCCTGCCATCATCTCGTCATGTTTTTGCCAAAAATAAGAACTGTAATCGGTAAGGATTTGCTCTAAAAATTTTTCATCCGGAATTAAAGGATAAAGCGCATTTCCAAGCTGCCATAGATTCCATTGCGAAATTTGCCCTTGTTTTCCAAAAGCGTATCGTTTTCCGGGAAGATCGGTAGTATTGGAAGTGAAATTCAGATCGTATTCATCCAACATGGAAAACGGACCATAATCAATGGTCAATCCAAGAATGGACATATTATCGGTATTCATCACTCCATGCACAAATCCAACACGCAACCATTCTACCATCAAATGAGCGGTTCTTTTACAAACTTCTTCAAAAAAATCTTTGTATTTCTGAACGCCTTCCGTTTTTATTTCCAGAAAATAATTTTTGATTGTAAAATCGGTAAGGTTTTGCAAGGTTTCGATTTCTTTTTGCGCCGACATCAGTTCAAAATGCCCGAAACGTAAAAAACTTTCTGCGGTTCTGATAATTACCGCTCCTTTTTCTTCTTGTGGATTTCCGTTATACATCATATCACGAACTACCTTTTCTCCACTGAAAGCCAAACTTAATGCTCTGGTTGTAGGAATTTTTAAATGATAGATGGCTTCACTCATCAAATATTCCCGAACTGATGAACGCAAAACCGCCCTTCCATCGGCGTGTCTGGAATATGGAGTTGCTCCTGCTCCTTTCCATTGGATCTCGGTTTTTTTTCCGGAATTATTTTCAACTTCTCCGGCAAAAATAGCTCTCCCGTCTCCTAATTGTCCTGCCCAATTTCCAAACTGATGGCCTGCATAAGCTGTTGCATAGGTTTTAATTTGCGATGGAATATGATTTCCGAAAAGAAATTGTTCGTCATTTTTGTTTTGTAATTTTCCAAGTCCAATTTCTTCTGCAAGTTTTTCATTGAAAAGAATAAGTTCTGCATCCGGAAAACCTACTGTTTCTGTTGTAGAAAACAACACTTTCGGAGTTTGGCGTTGCATTGGATTTCCACTAAAATCTCCAGGAAAATTATGTATAAAAGGTTGTTTTATTTTATCTAAATTCATAGATCAAATTTCGGAAAATAAAAACATCCTTCCAAAGTTTTAGAAGGATGTTGTATTTGGTTAAATTTATTTTATTTGTTAAAATCAATTTCTTCTCCTGTGTTGAGGTTTTCATTAGCATTCTCCTCTTTTTTAGAAGTATTTCCATTGCCTTTGCTTTCGGCAGGTGGTTTAGGATTTTTGATTTGGTCAATGGTTTGCAAACCGCCATCATCGCCGTAACCTCCAGTCAATCCTTGAAGATCCGAGCAATTTCCGGTCCAGTTGGAAGGTTTAACGAATTTGTCATCCGGAGAAATTCCGAGAGATTTGTCTGCCCAAACTTTTTTCATGAAAATAGCCCAAATTGGGAGTGCCATTTTTGCACCTTGACCTTCTCCTGTTCCGAAGAAGTGCGTCGCTCTATCTTCCCAACCAACCCAAGCTCCTGTTGCAAGATTAGGTACAATTCCCATAAACCAACCATCGGAATTGTTCTGTGTAGTTCCCGTTTTTCCGGCAATTTCCACAGCGGCAGAAATTCCTTTTCTGCGAAGTTCTCCTGATGCAGTTCCGTAAGCTGCAACTCCTTTCATCAGATCAATCATGGTATAAGCATAGAGCTCGTTCATTACTTCTTTTATCTCCGATTTTACTTCCTTGATAACACGTCCATTCGCATCTTCAATACGCCAGATCATTTCGGGACGAATGTAATTTCCATAATTGGCAAATGTGGAATAAGCTCCCAACATTTCAAAAATGGTAATATCTGATGAACCTAATGCAATAGTATTATTTCTCGGAATATCTTCTGTTACTCCTAAATCTCGTGCAGTCTGAATAACCGCATCAACACCTGTTTCCTGAATAAGTCTTGCTGCAACCGGGTTTTGCGAATGTGCCAAAGCATCCTTCAAGGTAAGCATTCCACCTCTTCCCGGAACGTGCCATCCTTTGTAATTATACGTTCCATTGGAAACAGTAGAACACGGCGTCATTCCCAATTTCATAATGGCAGTAGCATAAACAAATGGTTTGAATGTAGAACCTACCTGTCTTTTTCCTTGCTTAATGTGGTCGTATTGAAAATGTTGCCAGTCTATTCCACCAACCCAAGCTTTAATTTCTCCAGTTCCTGGAACCATTGACATTAATCCTGCTTGTGCAATTTGTTTATGATAACGAATAGAATCCCAAGGTGACATTTCTACCTCTTCTTCTCCGTCCCATGTAAAAATGGATGTTTTTGTAGGGGTTTTGAATTCGAGCATAATAGAATCTTCAGAAACACCAGCATTTTTCAATAATTTATACCTTCCTGTACGTTTCATTGCCTGAACCATTACGCTATTAATCTCTTTGTCTGTAAGAAAATAAAATGGTTTCTGTCTTCTTCCTCTTTGTTCTGCATCAAATCTTCTCTGCAAATCAGTAAGATGCTCTTTTATAGCTTCCTCTGCATATTTCTGCATTTTAGAGTCTAATGTCGTGTAGATTTTGAGACCATCTTTGTAAAGATTCAGTTTTTTACCTGTTTGCTTCTCATAATCAACAAGGTATTTGTCAATTTCTTTTCTTAAATAGAATTTATAATATGCAGAATATCCTTCCGTAATATTTTTAACTGGATGATAGTCCAAAGTAATAGGAGCTGCTATTGCCTTATCATAAATAGATTGATCTATGTAACCTGTTTTTAGCATTTGATCCAATACAACATTTCTTCTTGCTTTTGCCCGATCCATATTTTTCATCGGGTTATTTTTCACAGGGTTTTCAAGCATGGCTACAAACATTGCAGCTTCAGGAAGAGTAAGCTGGTTTGTATGTTTGTTGAAATAAATTTGGGAAGCCATTTCAATACCGTTTGCATTATACAGAAAATCAAACTTATTAAAATACAAGGTGATGATTTCTTCTTTTGTGTATCTTTTCTCTAAACTTACGGCAACTACCCATTCTTTAAGTTTCTGAAAACTTCTTTGAAACTTATTGGTAGAACGTTCTCCAGTAAATAATAATTTTGCCAGCTGCTGAGTAATAGTAGAACCCCCTCCTCTTTTTCCTTGAAAAACAACGGCTCTTACAATGGACTGTAAATCTATCCCTGAATGTTCTTTAAAACGTTCATCTTCTTTTGCCTGAAGTGCATAGACAAGATAGTTAGGAAGCTGCTTATATGTAACGGGCTGCGTTTTTTCTTTTTCGAATTTGCCTAATAATTGCCCATCTGAAGAGTAAATTTCGGATGCTACATAAATATCAGGATTTTCAAGTTCCTTTACATCGGGCATTTCTCCCAAAAATCCTTGGGAAACTGCAAAGAAAATTGCAGCAATACCTATAACGGTAGCGATAAGAGCAAGCCAAATAAACTTAACCCATTTTTTCCAGCCTCTGTTCTTCTGCTTTTTTGGTGGAAGTGGAAAAGCCGGTTTGTTTTTGTTTCCTGTTTTTTGATTATTTTCCATAGAAAAGTTACGGTTTTGCCGTTTCTATTTTTATTCCAATATCTTCAATACCGGGAAGATTGTCATTTCTCATTGCCTGAATAACTCCGATTGAATATTTTCCGTTTTCCGGAAATTTATAGTTCAACTTGTACTGAAAGAGAACTTCTTTCGTGTCTCCAAATCCTTTTCCTATCCATTCTCCATTAGGTTGAGCCATTATGTAATTCAACGTATCAATCGTTTTTTTCTTGGTTTTCAGGTTTGAAAAATTCACAATCAACCTCAAATTACTGTAAGGATAATCATTATTATTTCTTACAACAAATATAATATTTTTTGAAAGCTGTGCATCTGTAATATCGAATTCAAATTTTTGTTCCTTTTTCTTGTTCCATTTTCCGTTCAGGCTATTGATTTTGATATTTTCTGAAGATTTATCACACCCTATTAACAGAAACAGAACGAAAAAAATTGTCAGAATCTTATGCATCACCGTTTTTTTTAGGATGAAACTTTTTTTTGAATTTTTTATTTTTTTCCTTGTTGCCCTCCTGTTTTGTTTTTTCCTGATTTGCAGGTTTTGCAGTATTGGCAGGTTGTTGATTTTGCTGATTATTAGGATTTTTCTTTTGCTGGGGTTTGTTTGGCTTTTTCTTTCTTTCAAAACGATCAACACTGTTTTCCTGAATAAGATCAGCAGATTGTGTCGAGATATTTTTTGAAACAAGATCTTCCAACGGAAGTGTTTTTTCTCCTTTTGAATTTTGCTTCATTAGAGTTTTTATTTGCTGAATATCAATATCATACCATGCTATTGAATTTTCTACATAAGCAAACCACATTTTCTTTTTGAAGACATCAATTTTAATACAAAACGCTTTTCCTTTTTCTGTTTCCAGAGTTGTGGCTGTGGAAGGAAAATCGCTTAAAGCATCCAAATAACTATCCAATTCATAGTTGAGACAGCACTTTAGTTTTCCACATTGTCCTGCCAATTTTTGAGGATTGATACTTAGTTGTTGATAACGAGCAGCATTTGTATTCACAGAACGAAAATCTGTGAGCCAAGTAGAACAGCACAATTCTCTGCCACAAGAACCAATACCACCTACTTTTGCTGCTTCCTGACGAAAACCTATCTGTTTCATGTCAATTTTTGTACGAAAAGCAGCAGCATAATCTTTGATTAATTGCCTGAAATCCACACGATTATCCGCTGTATAATAAAAAGTAACTTTTCCACCATCTCCTTGAAACTCAACATCTGTGATTTTCATTTCAAGTTTTAGGTTTTGTGCAATTTTTCTTGCCTCTATTTTTACAGCGTTTTCTTTTTCGCGCACATTTTGCCAAGTTTCAATATCTTTTTGGTTGGCTAAGCGATATATTTTAAGGGGATTTTCATCAGATGCATTTTTCTTTTTCATCTGAATTTTTACCAGTTCTCCTGTTAGGCTTACAACGCCAATATCATGTCCCGGATTAGATTCTACAGTTACAATACTACCTATATGTAGGGGCAAATGATGTACATTTTTATAAAAAGCCTTTCGGTCGTTTTTAAATCTTACTTCTACAAAATCAGTTTTCGATGGAGCTGGATTATTAATATTGGAAAGCCAATCGAAAACACTTAATTTATAACTATTACCACAGGTATTTACATTTTCACAGCCCGTACTTGCTTTTGTTCCACAAGAATGGGTAGAATCTCCGGATGTTTTACATCCACAACTCATATTTTTTGTTATATAAAATTTAATGCAAATTTAAACTTTATTTTAAATAAATAATCATGAATATTTTTTCTAACTGAAAGACGTACAGATTATATTGTTTAAACCAAACATACTGAAATCACTATGCAAAGAATGGCAATAATTAAATTAATAAATAACTTAAAATCAGTACGTTATAATAAATCAAACAAATTAAACAGTTTCATTTTGAAAATTCTGTTTAAAAATTTTAAGATTATTTAACAGACGAAGGAAAAATAATTTTATATTTGAAACATTAATATCTATTGAATATGAGAAAAATATTTGTTACAACAGCAGTTTTAGCTGGAGCCATGCTTTATGCTGGCGGATTCCGGGTTTCACTGCAGGGTGTAAAACAGCTTGCAATGGCTCATACGAGCGCTCATGCAGAAGATGCGAGTGTAGCATTCTTCAATCCGGCTGGAATTTCCTTTATTCCTGCAAAGCTAAGTGTTGCAGCTGGAGGATTTGGAATTAATTCAGAAGTTACGTACCAAAATCCTTTAACACATGAATCTTACACGACTGATAATCCAATAGGAACGCCGGTTTATGCAGCAGTCGCTTATAAAATGATGGATAATCTTTCTGTTGGTTTTAGTCTTTCCACGCCTTTCGGTAGTAGTGTAAAATGGGATGAAAACTGGGCAGGAAGAGAAATTGTTCAGGATATTGAACTTAAAGCGTTCTTTTTTCAACCAATGATTTCCGTAAAATTAGCACCTTGGGTTTCTTTAGGAGGTAGTTTTATTTACGCAAGAGGTTCAGTGGATTGGAATAGGTCAATCACCCAATTTGGTGGAAGCCTCAACTTAAACGACAAAAAAGCTAGCGGAACCGGTTTTGGTTTTGGTTTTTATTTTCAACCGGATAACAAATGGGATATAAGTGTTGCGTATCGTTCCCCAATTGATATGGAAGCAAAAAGCGGAACAGCGACATTCAATCTTCCTAAATCCATACTTGATAATCCATCATTTGGACTTAACGGAAGTAGTACAGATGGCTTCAAAGCTACTCTTCCTTTATCTGATGAGATAACTTTGGGAGCAACATACAAGATCACTCCGAAATGGTTAGTTTCAGCAGATTTTAATTATCATGGTTGGTCGAATTATTATAAACTCAAATTGGATTTTGACAATGCTACAGTAGGAAATCAGGCATCTGATCCAACAGTTTCTGTGATTCCGAAGAATTTTAAAAACACCAAAACTTTCAGAGTAGGAACGCAATATATGCTTTCAGAAAAATTTGCAGGAAGATTAGGGTATTATTATGATGAATCTCCATATCAGACTGGTGACTTTAGTCCCGAAACACCATCTTTAGACGCAAATGTAGTTACAGGCGGGATTGGATATAAATGGAAAGGTTTAGGAATTGATTTATCTGGAGCCTATAATTTCCAGAAATCCAGAACTTTTGATAACACATTTTATAATTTTAGTGGCCAGGTTAAAGCCAGAGCATATTATTTTGGTTTAGGCCTTTCTTATAACGCATTTTAATTGACATTATGAAAAAAATACTTATTTCTGTACTAACGTTAGCTATTTTTGGAATAACTACAAGTTGTGACACAGAATTTGAATCGGACGTAAATGATATAGTCATTACCAGTGGAGACGCAAATTTCAGCAAATATGTTTCTATCGGGAATTCTCTTACTTCAGGATACAGAGACGGCGCATTATATTCTGATGGACAAAATGAATCTTATCCGTCCATGATTGCTAAGCAAATGCAACTCGCAGGAGGAGGTGCTTTTACTCAGCCATTAATGCCAAATAATGTGGGAGGTTTTACAAGTTTGTTTACTGCATCTGGAGGAACAAGTTTTTATGGAAAACTTACTTTAAAAGTTGTAAACGGTTCTTTATCTCCTGTTGCAAGTGCTCCTGCTGCAGACGTTGATATCATTGGAGGAACTGGAAAATATTTCAATAATATGGGTGTTCCTGGAGCGAAATCTTATCACTTGCCTGCTAATGGTTATGGAAATCCAGCCGGATTGGCAGTAGGAGCAGCAAATCCATATTTTGTGAGATTCGCAACTTCAGCTTCTACAAGTGTATTGGCTGATGCAATGGCACAAAAACCAACTTTTTTCTCTCTTTGGATTGGTGCGAATGATGTATTAGCATATTCTACTTCTGGAGGTACAAATTCTACAACAACAGGTGGAGTTACTACTTACACCGCTGCTACAAACCAAATAGGAAATACAAATCCTTTAACTTATAAATCGAACGATATCTCCGATCCTAATGTTGTAGCTGGTTCCATAAAAGCTGTTTTAGATGGCTTAAAAAGCGTAGGCTCTACAAAGGGAGTTATTGCTAATATTCCGTATGTAACATCTATTCCTTTTTTCACGAGAGTTTCTGCTAAGCCAATTTCAGGTCTTACAGATACTCAAGTTACTCAACTTAATACTGCTTATTCCACTTATAATGGTGGTTTAGCACAGATGAAAGCATTAGGAAAAATAACAGATGCTGAATACCAACAAAGATTAATTAAATTTAATGCTGGAAATGTAGCCAATGGAGCTGTTATTATAGATAAAGATTTAACAGATCTCTCAGCTTATGGATTGCCTTCATACCGACAAACAACAGTTAAAGACTTAATTTTATTAACTGCAGCAAGTGTGTTACAATCTGGTGGAGGAACGGTAACTGCCCTTGCAAACCAATATGTTTTGACAGAAATTGAAGTTGCTGCAGTAAAAACAGCAACTGATGCTTACAACACAGCTATAAAAAGTTTAGCAGATTCTTATGGATTAGCATTCGTAGACGCTAATGCAAAAATGAATGAACTAAATTCTCAGTCCGGAATTCAATGGGATGGAGTACGTTATACTGCTACATTTGTAACTGGAGGAGCTTTTTCTCTTGATGGAGTACATCCTAGTGGCAGAGGATATGCAATTATTGCAAATGAATTTATAAAAGCAATAAACGCTAAGTATAAATCCAACCTACCACAAGTAAATCCTAACAAATATTCAGGAGTAACTTTCCCTTAATATTATTTCAATGAAATAAATTTTAAAACCACTTGATTTTTCAGGTGGTTTTATTTTTTTAAATTTGCAACATCTAAAAAAAGCAAAATGGCTGATCAGGCAACCTATCTATTTTCTACAAGAACAAGTAAAGAACTGGCGGAAAAAATAGCCGAACATTATGGACAGAAACTTGGAAAAATTAATTTTCAAGAATTCAGTGACGGAGAATTTGAACCAGCTTTAGACCAATCCGTAAGAGGAGGAAGAGTCTTTCTCATTGGTTCCACGTTTCCTCCTGCAGACAATCTTTTAGAACTTTTACTAATGATTGATGCAGCTAAAAGAGCTTCCGCAAAAAATATTACTGTAGTTATTCCTTATTTTGGATTAGCAAGACAAGACAGAAAAGATAAACCAAGAGCTCCAATCGGTGCAAAACTTGTAGCCAATCTTCTTACGGCAGCAGGCGCAACAAGAATTATGACAATGGATCTACATGCGGATCAAATTCAAGGGTTTTTTGAAATTCCGGTTGATCATCTTTATGCATCCACTATTTTTGTAGATTATGTCAAATCTCTAAACATTGACAATCTTACTATTGCTTCTCCAGATATGGGAGGTGCAAAAAGAGCAAAAAACTATGCAAGCCATCTTGGAGCTGAAGTAGTAATTGCCTACAAAGAAAGAAAAAAGGCAAATGTTGTGGAAGAAATGTTCCTTATTGGTGATGTTCAGGATAGAAACGTAATACTTATTGATGACATGATCGATACTGCCGGAACTCTTTGCAAAGCCGCAGATATTCTAATGAAAAACGGTGCAAAAAGCGTAAGAGCAATGGCTAGTCATGGTGTTCTCTCCGGAAAAGCCTATGAAAATATTGAAAACTCTCAACTTTTAGAAGTTATTGTAACAGATACTATTCCGGTAAAAAAGGATCTTTCTTCTAAAATTAAAGTACTTTCATGTGCTCCATTGTTTGCTGATGTAATGAAAAGTGTTCATGAGCATCAATCCATCAGTGATAAGTTTATTATTTAAAAAATAATTTATATCTTTGCAAACCAAAATTTTAAAACAATTTTTAATTTTTTATAAATGAAATCTATTACAATTCAAGGTACAAAAAGAGAAAGCGTGGGCAAAAAGTCTACAAAAGCTTTACGTGATGCTGAATTAGTTCCTTGTGTTGTTTATGGAGGAAAAGAACCTTTGAACTTCTCTACTGAAGAGAAATCTTTCAAAAATTTGGTTTATACTCCTGAAGCACACACGGTATCTATTGAGGTTGACGGACAAACAATTCCTGCCGTACTTCAGGACATTCAATTCCACCCGATCACAGACAAAATTCTTCACGTTGATTTTTATCAATTAGCTGATGACAAACCTGTTGTTATGGAAGTTCCTGTGAGAATTACAGGACGTGCAAAAGGTGTTGTTGCAGGTGGTGTTCTTCGTCAATCTTTCAGAAAATTGAAAGTAAAAGCAATCCCTGCAAACTTGCCAGACGAAATCGTTGTGGATGTAACTCCACTAAGAATAGGTAACAAACTATATGTTGAAAGCCTTAAAAATGAAGCATATTCTTTTATGCATCCTGATAATGCAGTAGTTGCTGCTGTGAAGATGTCTAGAAATGCAATGAAAGGAGGTGCTGCGCAAATGGATGATGAAGATGAAGAAGAAACTACTGATGCTCCTGAAGCAGAAGTACAAACTTCTGAAGCAGCAGAATAACTTACGAAAGTTTTTCAAATAATAAAAATCCTGTCGATGACAGGATTTTTTTCTATTATTACTATTATTGATTATAAAATCATTGTACTAACCATTCTTTAAAATCTTTCACTCGATCTCGGCTCACTGTAATTTCTTCTTCCGGCTGAAATTCCAGTTCCGTTTTATAATATGGCGAAGTGTGAATATTCTTAATATAATCTGAACTAATAATAAATTGTCGGTTTACCCGAAAAAATTTCTTTTCATCCAGAACGTCTTCCAATTCGTCCAAAGTAAAGTCAGTAGGATAATTTCTATCTTTGGTTTGCAAGTAAACAATTTTATTTTCGCTGAAGAAACAACTTACTTCATTCGTAGAAACCACTTTCAAATTATAACCAATTTTCACTAAAATACGAGAAAGTTTAGATTTTTCTTCTTTAATTAATTGTTTGATTTCCTGAATGTTATTTTCACTTTCATTCGGCAGGAAAGATTTGAATTTTTCAATTGCTTTCGCCAGATCTTCCTCCAGAATAGGTTTCAGTAAATAATCAATACTATTTAGCTTAAATGCTTTCAAAGTATACTGATCAAAAGCAGTGGTATAAATGATAAATCCCTTTGTAGAAACTTTCTCAAAAATATCAAACGACAATCCATCACCTAAAACTATATCGGAAAAAATCAATTGCGGATGATCGTTATTTTGAAACCAATCAATGCCTTCTTCCACAGAATTGACACTTGCAACAACTTCTAAATCAGGAAATAAACTCAACATTCTTTCCAGTCTTCTTACTGCTGGTTTTTCGTCTTCAATGATGATTGTTTTTATTTTTGTCATGCTTCTACTAATATATAAAAATTGCTACTAATTATATTTATCCATCAGTTCTTTTATTTTTCTTTCCTCCCAATCACTTCCGAGAATAAAGCCCGGCATGAAAACACTCAGTCCATCTGCTAATAATCCGATTCCCCAGAAAAATGGTGTTGCAAAAAAATTCAAACTCCAGATTGATTCTCCCGAATCTAATTCATTAAATTTTAAAAGTAAAATAATACTATTTACTACTACATATACAAGAGCATGAATATAAAATCCTTTCAGTCTTTTTACTCTTTTTTCAGCTACTAAATATTTTATATTGTTTTTGTCAAAGGTTTCCATTTTTATTTTTTTTAAGTTCCTTATTGATTATCTTCTTTTCCCAAGCTGCATTGAAAATAAATAATTTTGTCGCTTTTATTATCAATATTACCATCCAGATTGTCAAAATAATAGACCTAAAAGGCAATTCTACAGAACCTATTTTTGAATAATGTATGAAAAACAGTATTGCATTCACTAATACGAACAAGACCAAACTGGTGTAAAATTTTTTTAATGCTTTCACATGATCTTGTGCTAAATCGTAATCGATATTATTTTCCATAATTTTCTTTTTCTAAAATTTCACGAATCTTTCTTTCTTCCCATTCTTTTCCTACTCCAAAAACCTGAATGGCATGCGAAATAACTCCAATTCCCCAACCTAACATTGGCCACCAAAACCAGTAATATTGTGGAGAGGTGTAGATATTTATAAATATTAAAAAGGGAATAACTAGGCAATAAGATGTTAGGTTTCCATAAAATCCTTTTAGTTCTCTTACTCTTTTTGCTGCTCTTTCGTAAGCAAAATTTTCTTTGTCTGAATTTGTTGGTATCATGTTCGATGTTTTTTCTATTAATATTGGTATTTTAACCTTAAAATAGTTTTCCGATTTTTCTACGAAAACATTTTTCTTGGTAAGTAAGGCATATCGTTGTACAATATTTGCCAAACCTATTCCTGCGCTTTCTTTTACTTGTTCTCTGGCTTGAAGATTATTTTCTATATAAAGGAAATCATTTTCTACGCCTATTTTTATGGTAAGTGGTTTTGAGGATGTTGCAAAATTATGCTTAATACAATTTTCCAATAAGAGCTGTAAAGACAATGGTACTACATAGTTTTTCATTGATTCTGACGGAATATCGAATTCAAAATTCACGCTGTCTTCAAATCTGGTTTTCAGAAGTTCACAGTACGTTTTAGCAAAATCAATTTCATCTTCTACACTTACCAATTCTTTATCTTTTTGCTCCAAAACATATCTGTAAATCTTTGACATTGAAGCCGTAAACTTTTGTGCCTGATTTGGATTTTCATCAATTAAAGCACTTAAAACATTCAATGAATTAAAAAGAAAATGTGGATCAAGTTGATTTTTAAGGCTTTCAAATTGTGCATTGGCAGATTTTGCAATAAGTTTTTGTTCTACTACTTCTTTGCGTGAAGATTTTTTCCATTCTTCCATAAAACCTTTTGCATGAAGAAAAGCCGAAATCATCAAAGCAAAATTGATCATAAACCAAGTAATGAAATTGTATTTTCCCGAAAAGAAAACTTCTGTTTTCACTCCCTGAATTAGCACAAAATTGATGTAATTGCAAAGATAGACCACTATGAAATTAACGATTACTGTAACTATAATTCCTAAAATAGTTCTCAACCTAGTCTGTTCTGTCCAGGAAAATTTTTTATTAAGGAAATTATTAATAAATCCATTACTAAGTCCTAAACTAAAAGAGTACATTGCAGAAATCAAAAAACCAAATCCAAAATTTTTCAGGTTCTTTTCATCTGTCAAAAAGGTGAAAAAAAACAGATTGGAACCAAATGTAATCCAAAGTAATGTTTTGATCGTCTTATTCATGGTCTAAATTCTTGAAACAAATGTATGATGATTAAATACAGAAATCAATTTTTTGTCACTCAAAGGTCAATTTACTCGTCTGAATTGTATTAAAGTTTCACCGTAATTGTTGTGTTTTTACTCAATGTAAATTTAGCATCTTTATAATTGGGTGGTCCCATAAAACCTTTTGCCTGATTAGAGAATGCGTACTCTTCTTTCGGAATTCCGAAAGTTCCTTTGTCTAATTTTTTATTATTGTTTTCATCATGATATAAGGAAACCGCATATTCTCCTTCCGGTAAATTAGTAAATAAGACTTCTGCTTCATTTCCATTGATTTCTGAAATTTTTCCTTGAATATTTTTTTTCAAAAAATTATCTTTAGAATCATACAAGCCAACAATAATGCTTCCTTTATCGTTTTTAATTTGCTGAATTTTTACTTTTAACTGATAACTCTGTGCAGAAGCAAAACTTACAATTGATAATGCTAAAATACTGAATGCTGTTTTCATAATAATTTTGATTTTTTATTACATCAAAGGTATATTGAAAATATGCCGTTTAAAACTTTAACTGACCGAATAGGTGTTTTTTGCTTCTGAGCCGTAATTTCTACATTTTTATAAAAAAGAAGCGCGCCAATATTTGGCGCGCTTCTATGCTGTTATAAAGGTTTATGGCTTATTCGCAATAAAATATTCTGCTTCCGGTTTTCCCCAGTTTGGTGATAGATCAGATTGTGCTTTGTAGGCATTAAATTGAGCAAGTGATTTTTGGAAAAGTTCTAATCCTTTTTCTTTACTACCCCCGAATTGTTCCGGAGTATAATATGTATCTTCAGCCTTTAGAAGGGTAATTCTCGGGTTTTCCGGGTCTAATTTTTCAGCTTTTGAAAGAGCTTCCATTGCTAAAGCTCCCTCTGTTCTGTATCTTTCCATAGGATTCACCATCATTTTCAAAGAATGAATCATTTTTTGTAGGATATAGTTTTCTGCATTTTCACTATTCAGTGCAATAGATTTATCCAAATATTTCTGTGCTTCATCTGCGATAGGATCTAGCTCGGAGTTTTTACCTGTCATCATTAATCTTCTCCCTTTCTGGATTGTTGCAAATGCCGAATAGTAATACGGAAGCCATTGTGATTTTTCTTTATCTCCGATTCTTGAAAAATCATTGGCAAGAGCCGTAAATTCTTCCGGTGTTTTGCATGCTTCAATTTTTCCAATTTTTTCTGCCATTGCTTTGTCAAAAGCTGTTTGTGAAAAAGCAAAAATGCTTGTTACTACTAATGCGAGGGTTAAAAATAATTTTGCCATGTTTTTTAAGTTTTATATTATTTAATTATTGATGTAAAAATAGAGTAAAAGAATTTTTCCTGATAAAATTTCTTACCGAATGGTAGATTTATACAACTGAACGGTTTTATAAATTATTGTTAATAGCATCTTGCGTTTTGTCTACCCCAAAACTGATGAAAGCACCTACAAAAACAAAAGTATTAACAGGAGGACGAACCGCAGAACTTCTTGCACCATCCGAAGAAAAATTATATCCATAGATGTTTTTATTTCCTAAAATATTTGAAACACTCAATACCAAAACAGTGAATGCTGATGCTCCTTTTTTCCCGAGATTCGGAAGATAGTTTACACTGAAATTCAGTGCGTTGTAATCTTTTAATTTACCTTCATTTCTTACAATATTTGATGCATTCTGTGTAACAATATCATAATATGGTCTTCCTGAAGCGTATGTATAAGAAAAGTTAAATCCTGTTTTCCATTTGGTTACAAATTTTTTAGCAACAGCAGAAAGAGTATGCTTTGCAGCAAATGTAGGAGTAAGACTAAAAGGATAATTTAAATAATTTCTTTTTGTATCCAGATAAGAATAACTCAGCCAGTAATCGATGCTTTTAAACGTTTTCTTGTCTCTCCAAAAAAATTCAATCCCTTTTGCAGAACCATTACCATCATTGTTTTCAGCATACTGAAAAAATTGATTCCCTTTTGTTCGGATAAGATCGTCGTATTTTTTATAAAAGGCTTCCATTCTGAGGCTTCTTCCCTCCATACTTTTCTGAATCTGAAAAATATAATGCTCCGCTTTCTGAAAGGTAAGATCAGAAGAACTATTAGTGTATTTACTTTCAGGATTTTGGTAGAAAATTCCGTAAGCAATAGAACTTGTCCATGTTTTGTCAAAACGATACGCTAAAGCCAGTCTCGGAGCAAAATTCCATTGATTGAGGAAAGAGGAGTTTTCTGCTCTTGCTCCCACTTTCGCAGAAAAACGATTGCTAAATCCTAAGTCCGTTTCTGCAAAAAGAGAAGTGGTAAAATCTTTATATGTTCCGGTAAAATAAGCAGATTCGTATTTTTCATTGGCTGAATTCATTTCCACACCACCACGAACAGCGCTTATAATTCCTATTTTTCTTTCCAAAACTCCTTTAAAGTTCAAATAATTACTTTTGGTATCAATATCTTGTTCTTCTGTTTGTCCGTCAGTTTTCTGATTATCAATTTCTAAATTGGTCTTATTGTACGAATAAGAAGTACTGAGATTCAACAAATATTTTCCCAATTTTTGTCGAAAAGAAAGCGTATGAAAGGTATTGGCTCCTTTTATTCCAAAATCGGTAAAATTATAATCAGTTTCCAGGCTTTCATTTTGCACCCTCATCTGATTGTTGTCAAAACTTCCGTAATATTTTAGCATTCCTCCCGATTTTGTTTTTATTCTGAAATTAAAGTTAGAATCAAAACCTTGCGGAGCTTTTATAAAATTAGTATTGAAATTAAAAACTTTCTTCATCAGGTCAAGATTGGTGTAGCCAATTCCAATTCCGAAAGAATGGGTTTTCGCAGAATCTACTTTTTGATAATTTGCATTTAAAAAAATGGGAGAAACTCCGATATCATAAGAACTTTGTTCCGGAAAATCAATACTTTCCAAAATCAAAACTCCGGATAAAGCCTGACCATAAAGTGCAGAATATCCGCCACTTGAAAAAATATTTCCTTTAAAAAGTGAAGTATTAAAACGATCTCTTCCTGCAATTCCGGGAACAGAACTTGTAAAATAATTATTGATCAAACTTCCGTCCATAAAAATTTTTGCTTCAGTTCCTGTACCTCCACGAATGAAAAGACCTTCACTTTCTCCAACATTTTGTACACCGGGAAGAAATGTAAGCGCAGAAGAAATTTGTGCATCCGCTCCTGCTGTTGTATAAATATCTATGGGCGTAAGTAAGGCAGTTGCACGTTTTTTGTCGCTTGCTTCGATAGAACCAGCAGAAATAACCACAGCATCAATTTCACTGATTCTTTCTTTTATTTCAGCATTTACTGTTAAAGGTTGATCGCCGATTTCAATGTTTTTCTCAATTTCATTGTACTGTGAACTTGTGAAAACTAAAGTCCGGTTTCCTTTTTCAGAAGTTTCAAAAGAGAAATTTCCATTGGCATCGGTAGTTGCACCATCATAAGTGTCTTTCAGTGTTACATTTACGTCTTTCACCCCTTTGTTTCTGAAAATTACTTTCCCGGAAATTTTTACTTGGGAAAATATAGATACTGAAATTGTACTAACTACGAGTAATAATGTTTTAAAGAATAGAGTTTTCATTTATATAATTTGAAACAAATGTAACGGAAGGAAATTACTACAAAGAAATAAAAATTACTGAATCGTAAAAATTACATACTGAATAGTAAAAAAATTCGGTTCCTAAAAAAATTTATGCAAATATAATAACGCAATACTACTAATTGTATAACTATTTCTTTCCCTTTTTTGCTATTTTTATATTACCTATTTTTAAACTTTTTATATGAAAACTCCAATATCTGCAGCTATTTTCGCAATACTTGCTTTAGTATCTTGTTCAACAACAAAAACGTACAAAATTAATTCTAAAAGTGGAACTCAAGTTCAGGGAACTGCTGCCTTTACTCAAAAAGGGAAAAATGTAAAAATGGATCTTATGGTTTACCATTTATCTCCGGGAATTCATGCTGTACACATTCATGAAAAAGGAGATTGTTCTGCTACAGATGCAAGTTCTGCTGGTGGACACTGGAATCCTGCAAAAGATGAACATGGGAAATGGGACACCGAACATTTTCACATGGGAGATATTGGCAATATTATAGCTAAAAATGATGGATCTGTTCGTTTTATTTTTGATACCGATAAATGGTGTCTCGGTTGTAACGATGATAGCAAAAATATTATGGGGAAATCCTTAGTGATTCATGCCAATGCTGATGATTTTCATACCCAACCGACAGGAAATGCGGGAGGAAGAATAGGATGCGTAGAAATTAAATAATATCAAAAAAGCTTTGGAAAATACTGTAAAGCTGGTTTGCTCCGTAGGAGCAAAATCTGTGTAGAATAAATATGCTATTTCAAACGCGCTCCATAGGAGCGCTATATTATTAAGGAAAATTTAATGATTAAAGCATAGCATAAACCAAAAATAATCCGTCTCACAATCAAGACGGATTATTTTTTAGTTACTCTATAATAATTAATTATTATTGGTGTATGTTGGTGCTCCTTCATTCATTTCAGAAATGATATTTACACTTTCCTGAAGATAGAAGTCTCTCTGAAGATTTTTTATCCAATTATCCGTTTTCTTTGCAAAGGCTTCATCGGTTTTTTCACGAGTGGCTTCATCCGGATGAATGAAAAATTTCAGACCATTGTTCATTTTATCTAAAGATTTGAATTTATCAATCTGCGTTTTTCTTTCTTTCATCAGATTGAAAAACTTAGTCTGATTTAATGTGATTTTTTCCTCTTTATCCAGCTTTTCTTTCCACTCTGCCGATTGCTGAAGAAGCTGATAGTATTTATTGCTTCCTATTCTTGCCTCGCTGTTTGTACGAAGTTTATCAAGATTAAAATAATTCATTTTTGTGAATTCGGTAGATACAATTTTATCCCAAGACAAAGGATAATCTTCATAACGCTCTCCTACTTCTGTATAGCTGAAGAAATCTTTTACTTTAATATCAGATTCAATCCCTTTTCTTTGGGTAGACTCACCTGTAATTCTGTAAAATTTCTGAATTGTTAGTTTCAATGATCCAAAATCTTCATTGGTATTCAAAAATCTATTGAGATCAACAAAGGTTTGAACTGTTCCTTTTCCAAAAGATTGCGGAGATCCGAAAACTACAGCTCTTCCATAATCCTGCATTTCTCCTGCAAGAATTTCGGAAGCCGAAGCAGAAAGTTCATTCTGCATAATAAGAAGCGGACCCGTCCAGATCGGCGCATTATTTTTATTTTTTAAGGTTTGGATTTTCCCGTTTCCATCTTTCACCTGAACATAAGGGCCTGCATTCATAAAAAGTCCCATAATATCTCCAACTTCGGTAAGTGAGCCTCCTCCATTATTTCTTAAATCCAGAATAATTCCGGAAATATTTTGTTTTTTTAGTTTAATAATCTCATTCTTGATATCATCAGAAGCATTTCTTCCTTTTGAATCTTCAAAATCAGCATTAAAGCTCGGTAAATTAACAAATCCATATTTTTTTCCGTTTGGAGCATTGATAATAATACTTCTGGCAAAAGTATCTTCAATGGCTACTTCTTCGCGAATCATGGTAACATCTTTAATTGTGCCATCTTTTTTCTGAATCGTCAAAGTTACAGGAGTTCCTTTTTCGCCACGAATCAATCGAACTGCTTCATCAGAAAGCATTCCTACTACATTTACAGCATCTTCATTCGGTTTGGATTTTACTTTCAAAATTTTATCTCCTTCCGTCAATTGTTTTGATTTCCAAGCCGGAGCTCCAATTGTAAGTGGTCCCAAATATAAATATCCTTTTTTCTCCTGAATAATGGCTCCAATCCCAATAATTTTTCCCACAAACTGAGTATCAAAATCTTCCTTATTCTTTGGAGAATAATAATTAGTATGAGGATCAAAAACTTCAGTATATGCATTCATATATACCGTAAACCAATCCATCTTATTTCTTTTCTTAAACCTGCGGAATGTATCTGCAACGTTGTCTTTTACTTCTTCGGTTGCTTTTTTTATTTTTTGTTCAGGAGTGAGAATTACCAGTTTTATGGTGTCTTTCAGTTTATATTTTTGAACAGAATCCTTTTTTTCTTTCTGCGCCTCTTCCTTATTATTCATCGTTTCCATTTCCAAAAGAATGTTGTACTTGATGTACTTTTTCCATTCATTATACAAATCTTGTTGGCTATTAGGAGACTGCTTCAGTTTTGGTTCCAATATCAGTTCATCATCTTCATCCAGATTGATGGGTTTGCTGAAAATTTCCTGCGTCATTTTATCAATTTCATCTACTCTCTGGTACAGACGATCAATGGTTGTTTTATAAAAAACGAGATTGCCCTGATTGAGATAATCATCCAATTTTACTTTATGTTTACTAAACTCTGTCATGTCCGATTTCAGGAAAAATCTTTTGGAGGGATCAACCATATCAAAATAGTGGTCGTACACTTCCTGAGAATAGGCATCATTAATTGGCTTTGGACTATAATGAAGATATGAAAGGGTATTTTTTACGCTTACCATAATGGTTTGCATTTTTTCATCATCATTTTTAGGAGAGTTAAAGCAAAATATAAGTGTTGTGAGTGGTAAAAACCACATCAATCTATTTAATTTAAATTTTTTAAACATCTTTAAAATTTAGAAATAAGTTGAAAAATAATTTATTTTGTTACAAACAGCTACATCTTGTCAAAGTTAATACCTTTTTATATAAGTACATTATTTTTTGAGTATTTTTGTTAAAAATTTACTTAATGCAAAGACCTCTGATTTTAGTAACCAATGATGACGGAATAACAGCACCCGGAGTACGAAATCTTGTAGAATTTATGAACGAAATAGGAGAAGTAATTGTAGTCGCGCCTAATTCTCCACAAAGCGGAAAAGGACACGCTATTACCATTAATTCGACATTAAGTTACGAAGAACTTCATCTGGAAGGTCCACAAAAAGATTTTTCATGTAGCGGAACTCCTGTAGATTGTGTAAAAATGGCTCTTGATAAAATTCTCCCAAGAAGACCTGATATTGTGGTTTCCGGTATCAATCATGGAGCAAATTCTTCTATCAATGTTATCTATTCCGGAACAATGTCTGCTGCTGTAGAAGCAGGTGTAGAAGGACTTCCGGCAATTGGATTTTCACTTCTGGATTTCAGCTGGGAGGCAGATTTTACACAAGCTAAAGAATATATCCAGAATATTGTGAAAAAAACATTGGAAAATCCTATGCCAAAAGGAATTGTCCTAAATGTCAATATTCCAAAACTTCAAAAAGAAGAAATAAAAGGGGTGAAAATTTGTAAACAGGCAAATGCAAAATGGGAAGAAAGTTTTGACGAACGAGTAAATCCTCACGGAAAAAAATATTACTGGCTTTCCGGATATTTCAACAATATGGATGATTCTGAGGATGCTGATGAAACGGCTTTAGCAAACGGATATATTTCTATTGTTCCTGTGAAGTTTGATTTGACTGCTTATGAATATATGAATACGCTGAACGAAGTGATGAAGTTTGATTAACAAATTAATTTCCCACAAATTTTACGGATTAGCACAGATTTCATGCAATCATCTGTGAAAATTTATGAAATTTGTGGGAAACATATTATTTACAGACAAAGCCTTTTAAAACAACACCTTATCCTCCTTCCTTAATTCCTCCAAATACTTATTCTTGTCATCACGATAAAAAAGATTCATGGTTTCAAAAGGAATCATTTTCAGATCTTTATTCACGATATGTACACACGATTTCTTCACGGCGCGAACATCAAAATCATGAGCGTCCATAAAATTCATAATGATGATTCTAAACAAATTATCATAGTCTAAATTTGGTGCGCTTACTTCTGGTAAACAGCAAAGTAGCTGATTTACTTTAGGCTTCACTTTATCTACAGAAATTCCTGTACTGAAAATATCTAAAAGCTGCATTTGTAAACCCGTGTCTTGTTCGTAAACGATAGTATTTCGAGTCTCATTATTCAGTAAATCAGCGGGATTGATGTATCTTGTTAAAGGAATGGTTTCACCTTCTAATTTTAAAATATATCCCATTGCCAAAGCATCGGGATTACACGGAACAGGAATAATGTCATCTGGATTTAATAGCGGGTATTGACTGAGAATTTCCTGCCTTACTTCGGTTAAAGTTATTTTTTCGTGGGCAGAATCTTCTCTGTTTCTTCCTGCAATTTCTACAGGCTGAAAGGTAATTCCACGGACGCATTTTTGTTTTAAGGCAAAATCAATAATCTTTCCGATTTCGTTGATATTTTTCCCCTTCTGAAGAACAATAACCAATGTTGTAGAAAGATTTAAGGCATTTAATTTTTCCAAAGCCTTCATTCTTACATCTGTTAAATCTTTTCCTCTGAAATCTTCCAAAACTTCAGACTTAAAAGAATCAAATTGCAGATAAATTTCAAATTCCGGAGCATAAGTTGCCAATTTTTCTGCAAAACCCGGATCATTAGCAATTCTTACTCCATTAGTATTGAGCATCAGATGTTTAATTGGTTTCGACTTTGCAATATCCATAATTTTAAAAAAATCAGGATGAATGGTCGGTTCTCCTCCACTAATTTGAACTACATCCGGCTCTCCTTCGTTTTTCACAATCACATCAAACATTGCTTCAATTTCCTCTAAACTTCTATGGCTTCCATAATGTGAAGAAGACATGGCATAACAAGTGGGACAAGTCAAATTACATCTATCCGTTACCTCCACAATTGAAAGACAGCTATGTTGTTCATGATCAACACATAAACCGCAATCATAAGGACAGCCATATTGTACGTCCGTTCCGAAATGCAAAGGCATTTCTGAGGCTTTATTATAGTTTCTGATATTTTTATAGTAGTGAACATCCGAAGCTATTTTTGTTTTGAAAAATCCATGATCGGGGCATCTTTTTGTCATGAAAACAGCTTCATCTTCTATAATGATCTTCGCTCCAACTCTTTTCAAACATTCCGGACAAAGACTAATTGTATAATCGTAATAGGTATAATTTCTTACTGGCATACATTCTTTTTTAAATTCCGCCACCACAAATGAACCCACTTACCAATCCACACATTAGCAAACAGATAAGCATTGTTTGAAGAAATTGTTTTCTGGAAAATTTTCTCTCCCCTTTCATTTCATACATAACTTTCACAAAAAATGCAAGAATCAGTGAAATGAAGAGCGCCCCAATAATCATCATTCCAACGATCATTACAACTATACCCCAAAGATTTCCAACTTCCATTAGAGTTAAACATCCCATATTTTGAATTTTTTAATGTTAATTTACAATTTTTGCGCTTTTAATTTTATAAATGTAATAAATAATTACACAAATGCATACTATTTGGATTGTTCCTAAATTAGCAAAGATCTCTACTCTTGGCTTTATGAAATCTTGAAAAAATCTAAAGATAAAATAGCTGAGCATAAATATCTGAAAAATAAAACCTGAAGGATATTTTCTTTTCTTCTGAATCATTTTTAAAACAATCCAAAGCAAAACTAAAAAGGCAATTTCATATAATGCAACAGGATGTCTTAAATATTGATCTCCAAGATACATTCCAAAAATAGAGTCTGTTGGAATTCCATATGTTTCTTCATAAGTTCCTGTAAGAAAGCAACCGATTCTGCCTATAATCATTGCTAATAGTAAAGGAAAAACAATCAAATCTCCTGTACTTTCTTTGTGTCCGACTATTTTTTTTGCCAGTTCTACTCCAATTAATCCAAATGCAAGTCCACCAACAATTGTGTTATTAGTCCAGATTGTTTTTAAATCAAAATGCTCGAAAAGTTTGTACGGATTTTCTAAGTTTCCAATCAGTTTTGAACCTAATAAAGCTCCGGCAGTTGCTCCAATTAAAACTGCCGCAGAAGTATTGAATGAAATTTTCTCTTTGGACTTCCGCTTTAAATAAAAATAATACCGCATTCCTATAAACATTCCCAATGCTTCAAAAACAGGATGCGCAAGAATGGTTTTACCAAAAATATGAAAAGCAATAGGAAAATCCATATTTTCAAAAATACTACATTAATATTTATTTGCTATTTTTATTGAACAAAATTTTTTATAAAATGCGTATAGAATACGACATCAAATTAGGATTCAAAGACGTAATGTTTCGCCCGAAACGTTCCACTTTAAAATCAAGATCGCAAGTTGATCTGGAAAGAGAATTCACATTCAGAAATTCCGGAAAAAAATGGAAAGGAGTTCCCATAATTGCCGCAAATATGGACACTGTCGGAACTTTTGAAATGGCTGTCGCTTTAGCCAACGAAAAAATTCTAACAGCCGTTCATAAGCATTATTCCATTGATGAATGGTCTGATTTTCTCAATGCACAATCGGAAAATATTTACGAATATATAGCATTAAGTACCGGAACAGGAAAACAGGACGAAGAAAAAATTTTTTCCATTCTTGAAAGGCATCCTAAAATTGAATTTCTGTGCATAGATGTTGCCAATGGCTATTCTGAACATTTTGTAGAATTTGTAAAAAAAATAAGAAAAAACTATCCCACAAAAACCATTATTGCTGGAAATGTAGTAACCGGAGAAATGGTAGAAGAACTGATTCTTGCCGGTGCAGATATTATAAAAGTCGGAATTGGTCCCGGTTCTGTTTGCACAACAAGAGTGAAAACAGGAGTTGGTTATCCTCAACTTTCCGCAATTATTGAATGTTCCGATGCAGCACATGGTTTAGGCGGACATATTATTGGAGATGGCGGTTGTAAAGTTCCGGGTGATGTTGCAAAAGCGTTTGGAGGAGGCGCAGATTTTGTAATGTTGGGTGGAATGCTTGCAGGTCATGATGAAAGCGGTGGAGAAATTATTGAAGAGAATGGGAAAATTTTTAAACTTTTCTACGGAATGAGTTCTAAAACTGCTATGGATAAACATTCCGGTGGTGTTGCAGAATATCGTGCTTCTGAAGGAAAAACAGTAAAAGTTTCCTACAAAGGCTCCGTTTCAGAAACCGTGAAAGATATTTTAGGAGGTGTGCGTTCTACCTGCACTTACGTTGGAGCTTCAAAACTGAAAGAACTTTCCAAAAGAACTACTTTTATTAGAGTTCAGGAACAGGAAAACCAAGTGTTTAATGATTGATTTTCAAAAATTTATAGAGCTGATTTATGCATAAAAAAAGAACCGATTCCTCCGATAAGGATTTTCAGAATTTGGTAAAATCTCTGGATGAATATCTTGCCATTATGGATGGTGATGAGCATGATTTTTACGATCAATACAATAAGATTGATTCATTAAAATATTGTATCATTTTTTATGAAGATGAAATTCCTGTTGGTTGTGGAGCGATAAAACCTTTCGATCAAAACTCTATGGAAATAAAGCGGATGTTTGTGAAACCAGAATTTCGCGGAAAAGGTTTTGCTTCTAAAATACTTTCCGAACTGGAAACTTGGGCAAAAGAATTAGAATATCAATACACTATTCTCGAAACCGGAAAAAGACAGGAAGAAGCCGTTAAATTATATTCTAAAACCTACAAAGTAACTCCTAATTACGGGCAATACATTGGAGTGGAAAATAGTGTTTGTTTTAGGAAAAAATTGTAATTCTTTTTTCTATTTTTTAGTTCTCCAAATTCCGATTTTTTTATGATATTTTGAAAGTCCGGTATTTACATAATCTAATGTGTCTTTCATCGGAAGTTCTTTAAAATAAAGTGTTTTGGGAACATCTGTGATTTCCGGACAAAAAACTTCGTTTCCAGAAGTTTGTTTTATTTTTTGTATTCTTTCTTTATACAGTTTTTCAAACTTTTGCATTCTTCCCGAAGCAATATCTGAAATAAGATCATTATAATGAAAATTAATTTTAATGAATTCTCCCATTTTTGGAAAAATAAAAATTTTTGGCGTAAAAATCAATATTAAAAAAAACAAGAAAAATAATGTCTTTTTTGTATTCGTAATCTTTTGAACAGGAAAATAATACTCCATTAGCAAAAACACGTACAGAATACTTGCCAAAAGCATTGCATTGTATGTTCTCCCCTCCATCATCATTAGTTTCAATAAAAACAAATACGGGACTATCAACATTATTCCTAAATGAAGAAGGTTTTTCCTTGTAATAGAAATTTTTACATCTAAGAAAAGCCAAATTATTATAGCCGGAAGTATGGTCTTTAAGAATAAAACGATCAATATAAAAGGTGAAATTTTCAATGAGAAAAAAAGACCTCTTGAGAAACTTATATCATTCATTCTACGAAAATTTCCGGGAGCTAAAAATTCTATCAATAAAAAAAGAAAAGATATCAAAAAAATTATTTTTTCAGATTTTCCTTTTTTGTACAATAACAGAAATGTATTGATTCCTAATAATATAAGTGCCGAAACTTCATTGGAAAAAATGACAAAAAACGATACTAAAGATAAAAGAAAAATCTTTCTATTTTCATTCTTTACTTTTTTGTAAACATAAGCATAAAGAAGTAAGAACAAATCTGCAAAAAAATAAATCTGAGAGCCAGAAAGCCAAAATACCACTTCATCTAAGCGGAAAAATGAAATTAAATATAAAAATGAAAAAATTATACTTTTTACAAATGCTTCTTTTGATGAAATGTTTAAATATATCTTACTATTCAGATAGAACAATACAACCAATAATGCAATTGAAATAATAACATATACTGAAGGAAACCATGTGCTTTCTAAAAAATGATAGCTCAAAAATCCAATGGTAAAAAAAGACCATATCCTTCCTCCCCAAGTTGTATACATCTTTAAGGAATTTTGTAAAGCTCCCAATCTTTCAGAATCTACAGCATAAAGATAATCATCGGTCTGAAATACATTGAATTTTGCAATATACATCAGACCGACAATAAAAATGAAAGATATTATGAATAGTATTCTTTCTTTAGTGATCATTACGTCAGCATTCCACCATCTACATTCAGAACCTGACCTGTAATATAAGAAGATTTATCACTTCCTAAAAATACACAAGCATTGGCAACATCTTCCGGTTGACCTCCTCTTTTCAAAGGAATTCCTTCTCTCCAACCTTGTACTGTTTTCTCATCCAAAGCTGCCGTCATTTCCGTTTCTATAAATCCTGGAGCAATTGCATTACAACGAATATTTCTGGAACCTAACTCCAAAGCAATAGATTTTGAAAAACCAATAACTCCTGCTTTGGAAGCAGCATAATTGGCTTGTCCTGCATTTCCCTTTACTCCAACTACGGAAGTCATATTGATGATAGAACCCGATTTTGCTTTCATCATTGGTTTAATTACCGCTTTTGTCAAATTAAAAACAGAATCAAGATTTACTTTGATGATGGTGTCCCAATCTTCTTTGGACATACGAAGCATGAGATTATCTCTTGTGATTCCGGCGTTATTCACCAAAATATCTATCGTTCCGAACTCTGCCAAAACCTCTTCCACCAATTTCTGAGCAGCATCATAATCCGATGCATCCGATTGATAACCTTTGATTTGTGTGATCGTACTTAATTCAGATTCTAATTCTTTCGCTTTTTCTACAGAACCTGCATAAGTGAACGCAATTTTTGCTCCTTCTTTAGCAAAAACTTCTGCAATTCCTCTCCCGATTCCACGCGTTGCTCCTGTAATAATGGCAACTTTTCCTTCTAATTGTTTCATATAGTTTCTTTTGTTTCTTTTTTGTTTTTTGACAAAAATAATTTATTTAGATTATATCGAATTATTAATCACCAAAACTATCTCTCCTTTTAAAGTTTTGCTTTTAGAAAATTCTATTAACTCATTGATTGTCCCCCGTTTGGTTTCTTCAAATTTTTTGGAAATTTCGCGACTTAGGCTTACTTTGGTTTCTTCTCCGAAAAACTCTTTTATATTTTCTAAAGTTGTATTTATTTTGTGTGGGCTTTCGTAAAGAACAATTGTTTTTTTCTCTTGCGCAAGTTGTTTTAATTTAGTTTGTCTTCCCTTTTTTTGAGGCAAAAATCCTGCAAAAAGAAACTCATTATTTGGTAAACCGGAAACCACCAAAGCCGGCACAAAAGCTGTTGCTCCCGGCAAACAGATCATTTCTATATTATGATCGGCACAAGCTTTTGCCAAAAGATAACCCGGATCCGAAATTCCCGGAGTTCCAGCATCGGTAATTATTGCAACATTCTGTCCGTTTTCCAAATCCTGAATTACTTTATCTGTTGCTTGATGTTCATTGTGTAAGTGATAGGATTTCAATGGTTTGGAAATTTCGTAATGCTTTAGCAAAATACCTGAAGTTCGAGTATCTTCACATAAAATATAATCCGCTTCTTTCAGAACATTCACAGCTCGGAATGTCATATCATCAAGGTTTCCTATCGGAGTCGGGACAAAATAAAGGATTCCGCTCATTAAATTATTTTATTTGTTCTACTAATTCAAGCCTTTTTATGATGCTTGCTTTGTTTAGGATAGTTCCGGGAGAAAGAACGGCATTTGCTCCAATTTTGGAATGGTCTCCTACAAGAGCTCCAAATTTTTCAATACCCGTATTTATAATTTCATTTTCTATTCTTGCAAAAATTCTTTTATCTTCCCTTTCATTGTAATGATTTGCTGTAAGAGAACCTGCTTCAAAATTTACATCACTTCCAATAATGCTATCTCCAATAAAATTGAAATGAGCAATGGCAGAATTTTCAAAAATAACAGATGATTTTATTTCGCATCCGATTCCAATTTTCACATTTTCTGCAAGATAAGTACCGTTTCTTAAACAAGAATTTGAACCAATGAAACAATTTTTACCAATAATTGCAGGAGCTTTTATGACTACATTATTTTCAATAATTGCAGTTTTGTGAATCGCAACTCCATCTTCAATTTCAAATTCTGAATCTAATTTCTGAATTTTTTCTGCAATAATAGAATTCATATTCCGAGTAACTTCCCAAGGAAATTGCTCTTCCGAAAAAAATAAATAGGATGAAATATAATTTTGGAGATTCATTTCGGTTGGAATGTATTATAATTTCTCAAAAAGTTCTTTGGAAAAATACTCCAAACTCGGATCTCTTGCTCCCATTAAAAGCAAAACTGTTCCGTTTTCAGTAAAATGTTCCGGCAAGAATTTTATTAAATCTTCTCTATACTCCACAAAGTAGGCATTTTTCCCTTTTCCTATAATATCCAGAATCAAATCATTTGCAGAAATATCTTTAACGGCAGTTCCTCCTGCATAGAAAATTTCGCTCATCCAAATCTCATCTTGTGGACGAAGAGCATGAGAAATTTCTTCAACAAAATCTTTTTTCAAAAATCTTGTAGGTCCATAACCATGAGGCTGAAACCAAGCTATTACTTTTTCAGCCAGAGGTTGGCACGCTTTTATGGAAGCTGCACATTTTGCAGGATTATGGGCATAATCATCAATTACCCAAACTCCGTTTTTTTGTCCGAGAATCTGGTGTCTGCGATAGATTCCTTCGTATTTTTCCAAACTTACAGCACAAATTTTTAAATCAACTCCTATTTGATTGGCTACAGCAACAGCAGCTGTAGCATTTTCTACGCTGTGTTGCCCGATTGCATTCATTTTAAAAATTTGACCTTTTATTTCAAATTGCAGATGAAAACCTTCTTGCTTAAAATTTGTAGCATTATATTCAGCCGAAAAATTTTCAAATCCAAAATCTTGTTTAGCATTTTCCGAAAGATTTTTTGCTAATGTATTTGATTGATTTACAATAAATAAACCTTTTGTATTATTTTTAAAAATAGTAAACAAATCAATCAATTCTTCAATTTCCTGATGATCCTTGTCAATATTCAATAGCAAACCTATTTGGGGTTCGTACTGAACAATAGAACCGTCACTTTCATCGGCTTCAATAATGAGCCAATCTCCATTTCCGACGGCTGCATTTCCAATTTTTCCTTGTTTAATAATGCTCGTCAATCCGGCTCCGGAAATAATACTTGGTTCCAATTTGGCATCAAGAAGAATTTGATATAACATTGCTGAAGTTGTTGATTTTCCGGAAGTTCCGGCAACTGCAATTGTTTTCTTGCTTTTGGCAATAATAGATAAAAGCTGACTTCTTTTGATAATGGGAATGTTTAGTTCTTTTGCTTTCTGAACTTCTAAAACTGTATCTTCAATAGCAGTAGAAACGACTACCAAATCTGTTTTTTCGGTGATTCCGCTTCCATCTTGAAGAAAACAGCGGATTCCTTCTGCTTCAAGCTGTTCTTTGGTTTTGTTGTATTCATCAGGTTTAAAATACCGATCGCTTCCGGAAACATTTTTTCCGATTCCTTGAAGATACTGAGCAATTGCGCTCATTCCAACTCCCGCTACTCCGATAAAAAAAACATTTTGAAAGTCTGAAATATTTTGAATCATTTTTTAGTTGATGGTTATCTGTTGATAGTTGATAGTTCTGGTAACGAGCAACTATAAAATCATTTACAAAAATTTATTTTCTACAAGAGACCAAAGTCTTTGTGCATATTCGTCTACTTTTTTCCAGTCTTTTTCATAATAGAGATCGCTGAGATATTCTTTAGCTTCTTCCAAAGTTTTAAAACTATTGAGTTCTCTTATAACATCATTCAGTTCAGACTGGCTTCCGTTAAAAAGCATTTTAGAAAAAGCAATCTTGTCGTTTAAATCCAGCTTGAATTCCGGTTTTTGTTTTTCTGCCTCCATAAAATCTGTCGGCATATTGGCTTTCAACAAACTTCCGGAATCTTTTGCTTCTTCTTTATCTTTCGGAATTTCAGTATGTTTTTCCTGAATTTTTTCCAAAGGATCTTCATCAAACAAAGATTGTACAGCTTTCAAACCTTTGATATTGGCTATTTTGAATTTTTTGGAATGTTCTTCTTCCGTATTATCTGAAGTTTCAGGTTTTTCTTCGGGTTCAATTTCTACCGAATTTTTGACCACTTCTTCTTTTGTGAATTCTACAATTTTTCTTCTTCTTTCTTCCAGCTCCCTCAGTTCTCTTTCTTTTTCTTCTACATTTCGACGATATTCTTCGTCAAAATCATTTGCAATTACTGATTCTTCAGCTTCAGTATCCTCCTTTTCTTCTATATTTTTCTGAATTTCAGAATCTTGTATTTCATTATTTTCTACGACAGTTTCTACAATTTCAGGAATTTGAAAATGGATTTCTTCCGGCGTTTCAGATGTGGAAACTTCCGGCTCAAATTCATCTTCCTTATCTATTTCGTTCAGTTCATTCGTAAAAATTACTTCTTCTTCCATTTCTTCTTCTGGAACTCTATTATCTATTTCCGCATCAGTAGAATCGTTTGATTCTTGATTTTCAATCAATTGAAAGGATGGTTCACTTATAAAAAATTCCTGATTTTTTTCTAATATTTTTAAAAATGAAATTCTTTCATTCAATTCTTCAATTAAATCTTTTTTCAAGAGAAGTTCTTCGGAAGTAGAAATTTTAGAAATGGTATCTATGATATTTTTAGCTTCGAAAAATATTTTTTCTTTTAAATCTTCAAGGTTTTGCATAATAAAATAAAGCCAATTTTGCTTACTTTTGATGTTATATTATTACGGCTAAGTTAAAAAATGTTTTTAGAAAATACAATTAATCATTCCAAGCAAAGCGGATGGATGGAAGTAATCTGTGGATCAATGTTTTCAGGAAAAACCGAAGAATTGATCCGAAGATTGAGAAGGTCTGAAATGGCCGGACAAAATGTAGAAATTTTCAAACCGCGAATTGATACCCGATATTCTGAAGAAGATGTCGTCTCACACAATCAAAATAAAATTCGGAGTACTGCTGTAGAAAGTCCGAATGAAATTTTGTTGCTTGGTTCTACCTGTGATGTAGTCGCTATTGATGAGGCCCAATTTTTTGATGAAAGTATTGTGGATGTTGCCAATCAGCTCGCCAATAACGGAATTCGTGTAATAATTGCCGGTCTGGATATGGATTTTATGGGACGACCTTTCGGACCGATGCCCGCTTTGATGGCCACTGCAGAATATGTAACAAAAGTGCACGCTATTTGCAAAAGAACTGGAAATCTTGCCAATTATTCGATGCGTACTTCCGAAGGTAAAAATTTGGTAGAATTAGGCGAAACCGAAAATTATGAAGCCGTAAGCAGACGTGTTTTTGTAGATGAAGTACTGAACAAAATGGACGAAAAATAATGAATTATACCTCCGGAAAAATTGCTGAGATTACAGATTCCAAAATTATTGGAAATGAAACAATTACGATAAAAAATATTGCTTTTGACAGTCGTAATATTTACTCTGTAAAAAATACAGCATTTCTGGCGATCAATACTTCAAAAAATTCTGGAGAAAAATATATACAATCGGCTGTAGAAAAAGGAATTACAGTAATCATTTCGGAACATTATATTCCTGATTTAGAAAATATTACATGGATCATTGTTGAAGATTCCGTTCAGTTTATTCAAAAACTGGCAAGATATCATCTTCAGCAATTTCCAAACCTTGAAACTATTGGAATTACCGGAAGCAATGGAAAAACCATCGTAAAAGAATGGCTATATCAAACATTTTCCGAAGATTTCAAAACCGTAAAAAGCCCGAAAAGTTTTAATTCCCAATTGGGTCTTCCCATTTCTTTATTGCAAATCAAAGATCGACACGAGCTCGGAATTTTTGAAGTAGGAATTTCCAAACCCGGAGAAATGGAAATTTTGGAACATATTTTCCCTCCTAAAATTGGAATTCTTACGCATATTGGTTCTGCTCATTCTGCAAATTTTGAAAATGAAGAACATCTTATTGATGAAAAAATAAAACTTTTCAAACATTCAGAAATTATAATTTTCAATGGAGATAATTTACTGTTAAGTAATAAAATAAAACAATTATATTCAAGTAAAAAATTAATCTGTTACGGATTAGAAAAACATAATGATATTTTTATTCAATCCGACTGGAAAAATAAAAATGAAGAAATTACTGTCAGTTGTTTCGGAGAAGAAATTGTTTTCCCTGTAAACCAACGAGATGAAGCAACATTAAGCAATGCTCTCTGCATCATTTCCGTAATGCATATTTTTAATTTTGATAAACAGAAAATCATCGACAAAATCAACCAGCTGAAAGCAGTGGAAATGCGTCTGGAAAGTTTGGAAGGTATTCGTAATAATTTGATTATCAATGATTCTTATAATTTAGATTTGGATTCTTTGATTATTGCTTTTCAGTTCATCAAAGAATATAACAAACCGGGAAAAAATTTGATCCTTACAGATTTTGTAGAAGGTAAAAATTCAGATGAATTGTATCAGGAAGTGGCTAAACTTACCAATGAACAAAATTTTGACAAACTATTTCTGATTGGGGAAGAAATTACGCAATATCAACATCTTTTTTTATCTGAAACCTACACTTTCGATAATACCAATCAATTTATTGAAAGTCAGCAAATAAATCAAATTGAAAATTCTTTAGTTTTATTAAAAGGAGCAAGAAAATTCGAGATAGAAAAAATAAAAAACTACCTTGAACTCCAAAAACATGATACTGTTCTGGAAATTAATTTAAATGCTATTTTGCACAACATCAACATTCATAAATCTTTGCTGAAACCTGAAACCAAAATGATGGCAATGGTAAAAGCATTTTCTTATGGATTGGGAGGTTACGAGATTGCAGAATTTTTGCAACATCATCACATTGATTATCTTGCCGTTGCTTATGCAGACGAAGGTGTAGATTTAAGAAAAAATGGAATCACTACTCCAATTTTGGTGATGAATCCGGAACAACACAGCTACAATATTGTGATAGATTATAATCTGGAACCTGAAATTTATAGTTTTCGAGTTTTGGATCTTTTTTGTGAGCAACTAAAATTGAAAGGTTTTGATGGAAAATATCCAATTCACATAAAATTGGAAACCGGAATGCATCGTCTTGGTTTTAAGGAAAATGAAATAAATGATCTAATCCAAAAGTTGAATACCTATCCAGTAAAAGTAAAATCAGTTTTCAGCCATTTGTCTACAGCAGATGTTCCCGAAGAAAAGGAATATGTTTTAGAACAAATTAAAAATTTTGATAAAAATTCATCAAGACTTATTTCAGGAATAGAATATCAACCTTTACGGCATATTTTAAATTCTCCGGGAATTGCAAATTTCTCTGATTATCAGTTTGATATGGTAAGAATCGGAATTGGAATGGTAGGAATCTCTGCCAATCCGAAAATCCAAAAATTATTGCAAAATGCTGTACGTTTTAAGACTGTAATTTCACAAATTTCGGAAATAAAGAAAGGAGAATCAGTTGGTTACAGCAGAAGATTTGTAGCAGATGCAGATACAAGAATTGCTACAATTCCTGTCGGTTATGCAGACGGTGTTCCGAGATTGATCGGAAACCAAATCGGAAAAGTGGGAATAAACCATCATTTAGTTCCTATTGTCGGGAATATTTGCATGGACATGATGATGCTGAATATCAAAGATTTACCCGTAAAAGAAGGCGATGAAGTTATGATTTTTAATTCCAACCCTTCTCTTCAGGAATTTGCTGAATACTGTCAAACTATTCCTTACGAAGTTCTTACATCTATTTCGAGGAGAGTAAAAAGAATTTATATAAAAAACTAAATGAGAAAATTTTTTTCCATATTTCTTATTCTATTTGTGATTTTTTCTTTTAAAGCACAGATAAAAGAAGGTTTGGTAATTCCGAAAAATCCAAAAATCGGGCTTTCGCTTTCAGGAGGAGGAGCTAAAGGTTTTGCTCATGTCGGAGTTCTGAAAGTGCTTGATTCTCTGGGCGTAAAGGTAGATTACATTTCCGGTACCAGTATGGGTGCAATTGTTGGCGGATTGTACGCTTCCGGATATACGGCAAAAGATATTGAAAAAATTATTTTAGATACGGATTTTTACACCCTGATTGCCAATGAAAAAACCAGACAGGAAACCTCATTTTTTAGCAAATCTACCGATAAATATCTTCTTACAGTTCCTGTAAAAAACGGAAAAATAAATGTACTTCCAAAAGCCATTTCCAAAGGACAGAAAAATATTTACATGCTGAAAGAGCTTTTCAAAAATGTGTCCAATATTAATGATTTTTCCAAGCTACCTATTCCTTTCATGTGTGTTGCTACAAATTTAGAGAGTGGAAAAATGGAAATTTTTGAAAAAGGAGATTTGGTAAGTTCCATTATGGCGAGTTCTGCTTTTCCATCCTTAATGAATCCTGTAAAAATTGGCGACAGTCTTTATATTGATGGAGCAATGACGGTCAATTTTCCTTCAAAACCATTAAAAGATAAAGGAATTGATATCGTAATCGGTGTAGATTTAAATCAAGGATTAGCTTCAAAAGAGCAATTAAATTCTGTACTTGATATTCTGAATCAGGTAATTGATTTTGAAATTCAAAAAGAGACTAAAAACCAATATAAATACACAGATATCAACATTCATCCCAATTTAAAAGGGATGTCGGCAACCAGCTATGACGAAAAAGAAGCTATTTTAGATTCCGGCTTCGTAGAAGGAAAAAGATATACTGAGATCCTTAATAAACTTCCAAAAAGAGAAGCGAGTTTTCTAAGAGCTCCCATCAATTCTATATATTCCAACGTTTATAAAATAGACAGCCTTGAGATTGCTAATAATAAGATCTTCAATAAATCGTACATTCAAGGAAAAATGGGCTTAAAAATTCCTTCTTTGCAAACGTACGGAAGCATCAATAAAATGGTTGATAAACTATACGCTACCAACAATTACAATTTAATAAATTATGATATTCTTCAGCATAATGACAAGAATTACTTGAAACTTGACGTAGAAGAAGATAATACCCGTGTTTTTCTAAAGTTTGGTCTTCATTATGATGAAATATTCCATACAGGATTATTACTAAATGCTACTGTAAAAAGATTGTTTTTTCGAAATGCTATTATTTCTTTTGATGGAATTATCGGCGATTCTCCAAGATATTATTTCAACTATTTTGTAGATAATGGATATATTCCCGGATTTGGTGTATATTCTTCGGGAATGAATCTCGATTTGAAAGATCAGAACTCTAACATATATGAACAAAGAAATTGGTTCAGAAATGAGGTTTTTATACAATTGGTGTGGAAAGACAGATACGCAATAGGAGGCGGTATAAATCACGACTATTTCGAAAAAAAGAGTAATTCGGAAAAATATTATAATAGCAAAAATTTTATCAATCCTTATGTTTTTATAAAAAGCGATACTCAGGATGATAAAGCATTTCCGACTCGTGGATTTTATCTAAATGCTGAAGGAAAAATCTTGGATTTGTTTAATAAAAAATTAGAGAAAAAGAATTTTCAAGCTAAATCAAGAATAATAATCCATATTCCGGTTTCAAAATTTTTCACTTATACTTTAGATCTTTTTGGAGGATTTACCATTGGAAATTCTGTAGACTATTATTACAAATATGGACTCGGAGGTTTTTTTGAACAAAATTTAGGAAATTTTTCTTCTTTTGAAGGATATGAATTTGGGCAAATCCATTCAGGTAATTTATTGACAGCTTCTAATCGTTTTCAGTTTAAAGTGAATAAAAATATTTTTTTAACAGGAAGTGTGAATCTTGCCAATCTTTTTGATGATATCAATGTAGAAAACGCTTTTAAAATAAATGAATCTTCTGTAGGAATTACAGCAGGTTACAAATCTCCTTTCGGGCAAATAAAAGTAAATTATGGTTCCTCTCTTAATAATGGTAACGGAATTTTTAATATCGTTCTTGGTCACTGGTTTTAGAATATGATACAGTTTTTTTTTGAAAGTATTGATAAAATAGAAATCAACCCTTCAGTTTCCCAATGGTTGGAAAATCTTATATTCTCTGAAGAAAAAAAAGTAGGAGAAGTTAATTATATATTTTGTGATGATGAGTATCTATTAAAAGTAAATCAGGACTTTTTGCAGCATGATTATTATACCGATATCATTACTTTTGATTACGTAAAGGGTAAAACAATAAGCGGTGATATTTTTGTATCTTTGCAGCGCATTTCCGATAACGCTTCTACTCTATCCAAAAATTTTGAAGAAGAACTAAAAAGAGTTTTGGCTCATGGTATTCTTCACCTTTGCGGATATAAAGATAAAACAGAAGAAGAGCAAAAAGAAATGCGGAATAAAGAAGATTTTTATTTATCAAAATTTTAATTTTTTCCTTTATTCATCAGTGATATTCAAAGATGTTCCACGTGAAACATTTTTGAAATATTACTAAAATTAAATATCAAATTTACTTTAAAATGATTAGTGAAATATATGACGTCATTGTTGTAGGTGGCGGACATGCAGGTTGCGAAGCTGCTGCTGCTGCTGCCAATCTTGGTTCCAAAACTTTACTGGTAACCATGAATATGCAGACTATCGGACAAATGAGCTGTAATCCTGCAATGGGAGGAATTGCAAAAGGGCAGATCGTTCGTGAAATTGATGCAATGGGCGGTTATTCCGGAATTATTGCTGATAAATCTGCCATTCAGTTCAAAATGCTCAATCTTTCCAAAGGACCTGCAATGTGGTCTCCAAGAACTCAAAACGATAGAATGTTGTTTGCAGAAGAATGGAGATTAGCTCTCGAAAACACCCAAAATCTTGATTTTTTTCAGGATATGGTAAAGAGTTTAATTATTGAAAATCATAAAGTTGCAGGTGTTGTTACTTCATTAGGAATAGAAATAAAAGGAAAATCTGTTGTTCTTACAAATGGTACTTTTTTAAATGGATTGATTCATGTTGGAGACAAACAATTAGGAGGTGGAAGAATGGGAGAACCAAGAGCTTTCGGAATTACTGAACAATTGGTTTCTCTCGGATTCGATGCAGGAAGAATGAAAACAGGAACTCCTCCAAGAATCGACGGAAGAAGTCTTGATTATTCCAAAATGGAAGAACAAAAAGGAGATGAAAATCCACAGAAATTCAGTTATTTAGATACTCCAAAACTGAAAGAACAGCGCAGTTGTCATATTACGTATACCAACGAAATTGTTCATGATATTTTACGCTCAGGATTTGATAGAAGTCCGATGTTCAACGGAACTATACAAAGTATTGGCCCAAGATATTGTCCAAGTATTGAAGATAAAATCAATCGTTTTGCAGAAAGAACACGCCATCAGTTATTTGTAGAGCCGGAAGGTTGGAAAACTATTGAAATTTATGTAAATGGTTTTAGCTCTTCCCTACCGGAAGATGTTCAGATAAAAGCTCTAAAACATATTCCTGGTTTTGAAAATGTAAAAGTTTTCCGTCCTGGTTATGCTATTGAATATGACTACTTCCCTCCTACCCAACTTAAGCATACTCTTGAAACCAAAATAATTGAAAATCTTTTCTTTGCTGGACAAATTAACGGAACTACAGGTTATGAAGAAGCAGCCGGACAAGGTTTAATTGCAGGAATTAATGCACACAATAAAGTACACGAAAAAGAAGAATTTATTCTAAGTCGTGACGAAGCGTATATCGGAGTTTTAGTAGATGATCTCATTACGAAAGGAACTGAAGAACCTTATAGAATGTTTACTTCCAGAGCAGAATACAGACTTCTTTTAAGACAAGATAATGCAGATATTCGTTTGACAGAAAAGTCTTACCAATTAGGTCTTGCTAAAGAAAATCGTCTGAGAAAAGTAGAAGAAAAAATTAAAAAAAGTACAGAATTGGAAGAATTTCTAAGAGAAACTTCTCTGAAACCAGGAGTTATAAATCCTATCTTGGAAAACAACGAAAGCAATCCTGTTGATCAAGCATACCGTGCTTCTCAAATTTTGACAAGACCAAATATTAATCTGGAGAAACTTTCTGAAATTGATAGTATCAAAGAAAAAATAAATCAATATTCTGTGGAAGTTCAAGAACAAGCTGAAATCAATATCAAATACAAAGGCTACATAGATAAAGAAAGAGAAAATGTAGCTAAACTGAGTCGTATGGAAAATATTAAAATTCCGCAAGATTTCGATTTCCTAAAAGTATCTTCCCTATCATCGGAAGCCAAACAAAAAATGAATCTTGTAAAACCTAAAACCATTGCTCAAGCGTCAAGAATCAGTGGAGTTTCTCCGGCAGATATTAATGTTTTATTGGTATACTTAGGAAGATAATTTTTAAAATGTTTCACGTGAAACATTTCAACTTTGTCAGAGTTTGAAATCTTTGACAAAGTTTTTTAGTAATAAACTATACGTAATGAAAATAAAAGATCATTTTCTTTCTCAAGAAATTTTTGAAATAAAAGAAACCGAAATAAAAGGAATTTATAAAACTTCTCCCCTTCCTGAAAATCTTTCTAAGTATTATGAAAGTACAGATTATATTTCGCATCATCAAGATTCAGGAAGTTTAAAAGAAAAAGTATATAAACTTCTGCAAAAATTTAACCTAAATTACAAATACAATATTCTTTCTAAAAATTTATTTCTAAATGCTAAAGTTTTGGATTACGGTTGTGGAGCCGGAGAATTTCTGAAATTTATAGAAGAAGATTTTGAAACTTTTGGATTTGAGCCAAATGAAAATGCAAGAAATGCGGCTAAACAAAAAACTTCCAAAACTACTTTTATTTCAGATTTAAAAGAAATTGAAGACAATAATTTGGATGCCATTACTTTATGGCACGTTTTCGAACATATTGAAAATCAAGAAGATATATTAAATTTATTTTATAATAAACTGAAATCCAGTGGTTTACTAATAATAGCAGTTCCTAATTGTACTTCTTATGATGCAAAAAAGTACAAAGAATTTTGGGCAGCTTATGATGTTCCGAGACACATTTGGCATTTTTCAAAATCGGGAATGGAAACGTTAATGAATAATCAAAACTGGAAATTGGAAAAAATAAAGCCTCTCCTACTCGATTCTTTTTATATTTCAATGCTGAGTGAAAAATATAAAAAATCTCCTCTTTTTTGGCTTAAAGGTTTCATTTTTGGAGCAATTTCTAATTTTAAAGCATCAAAAAACGATGAATTTTCAAGTTTGATATATATTATCAAAAAAAATTAGAAAATCATTTTTTGATATATTTCTGAAAGTCATTTTTTGATACAAAATGTTAAAATTCTGAAAAAAACATTTCTTAAAATCTGAAAATAAAAAAACCGAAGAAAAAATCTTCGGTTTCATTTTTTATAAAGATAAAAATTTTTTAATTATTAATAGCAGCAACTCCGGGAAGTTCCAAACCTTCTAAACTTTCCAACATGGCACCTCCTCCTGTAGAAACATAAGAAACTTTATCGGTATAGTTATTTTGCTTCACAAAAGCTACACTATCACCACCTCCTACTAAAGAAAATGCACCCAAACTGGTCGCTTCTTCAATGCTATCACCTAAAGATTTAGTTCCTTCAGAAAAATTTTCCATTTCAAAAACTCCGACTGGTCCATTCCAAAGTATTGTTTTAGAATCTAAAATCACATCATTAAAAATTTCTCTTGATCTTGGACCAGCATCCAAACCTTGCCACTCATCAGGAATTTCGGTAATATTTACTACTTTTCTATTTGCTTCATTATTGAAATCATCTGCTGCTATAACGTCCACAGGTAAATAAACTTTTACATTCTGGGATTTTGCTTTTTCCAAAATTTCCAAAGCAAGTTGCATTTTATCATCTTCTACAATAGACTCCCCTACTTTTCCACCTTGTGCTTTTACAAAAGTAAAACTCATTCCACCACCAATAATAAGATTATCTACTTTCGGAAGAATATTTTCTATAATTGTAATTTTTGTAGAAACCTTAGATCCTCCTAAAATAGCTGTGATTGGTTTTTCTCCGGAATGTAAAACTTTATCAATAGCTTCCAATTCTTTTGCCATCAATAAACCGAAAAATTTAGTTGAAGGAAAAAATTCAGCAATTACAGCTGTAGAAGCATGAGCTCGGTGTGCCGTTCCAAAAGCATCATTCACATAAGCATCTCCAAGTTTTGATAATTTTTCGGCAAAATCTTTGTCTCCTTTCTCCTCTTCATTATAAAAACGAAGATTTTCCAGTAGAAGAATTTCTCCGGGATTCAGATTTTCGGCTTCTTTCACTGCACTCTCTCCTATACAATCTTCGGCAAATTTTATTTTTTTTCCGAGTACATTTTCTATTTCATAAATTATATGTTTCAAAGAAAACTCATCACTTGCTTTTCCTTTTGGACGTCCAAGATGAGTCATTAATATAACTGAACCACCATCATTAAGGATCTTATCAATCGTAGGTTTTGCGGCAACAATTCTCGTATTATCCGTTACTTTAAGAGATTCGTTCTGAGGAACATTGAAATCTACTCTTACTAATGCTTTCTTATCTTTGAAATTATAATCGTTAATAGTCTTCATAAAATTTTATTTGTTTCGCAAATGTAAGATTTCTAAAAAGGAAAAAGAATTTTTCGTTTCAAAAATTTCCACCACTTTCCTACCATTCATTAATCAACAAATTTTTTATTTAAAAAAAAGAATAATGTTTAATGGTGTTGAGTGTTGTGAATTATGGGGATAAGTTTTGTTCAGTTTTTTGTAACATTTAATTTTAATTAAGTTCATAAATTGTTCACATTGCAAAGCATTGATTTTTAATTTATTTTAACATTTACCAACATTTGTGAATAACTGTATTGAAAGAAGTTTATTAAAAAACGGATTCTTAAAAACTTTAGGATTTTAGCCTTAATTAAACTCAAAAGAATTTTGGAAGGAAGACCACAAAATATTGCATTATCATTTTTTTGCAATAATGAAAGAGAAATTTTTCTTCACTTTTCCACAATGTTTTCTACATGATTTCACATTTTGTTTAGAATAATTGTTAATTACATAGAAAACAAACATTTATAAAAAGTGAAATAAAATTGAATGTCTGATTTTCAGGTTTTTAAATTTGATATTCCCTGAACAAAAAAGAAAAATAATGTTGATAAAATAAATTCATTATTTAAATGGTAAATTTGTAGTACTAAATAAAAGAAAATGAAAAAAATAGCAATCGCTACAGATCATGCAGGTTTTGATTATAAAGAATACCTTAAAAAACAATTGGAAAGCAAATATGAAATTCAGGATTTTGGAACATATTCTTCAGAAAGTGCCGATTATCCGGATTTTGTACATCCTGCCGCAGAATCTATCGAAAAAGGTGAAAACGAATTTGGAATTCTGATATGCGGAAGCGGACAAGGTGTAGCCATTACAGCAAATAAGCATCAAAAAATACGTTGTGCGCTTTGTTGGATGCCGGAGTTGGGAATATTAGCCAGACAACACAATAATGCGAATATGATTGCAATTCCTGCTCGTTTTATTGCAAAAGAATTGGCTCTGGAAATTGTGGAAAAATTCTTAACCACCGATTTTGAAGGAGGAAGACACCAGAATAGAGTGGATAAAATTTCTTGGTGTTAGAAAACAAGGGGCTTACAGATTTGTGAGCCTTATTTATTTTAAATTTTTTATATTTGCAACAGAATTTTCCAAAAGTTCATTCTGATTTTTCCTTCCAAAATTCTCCCCCCTTTGTTTTTTTGTTTAAATTTAGAAAACTAAATCCGTCATTAGATTTTTATTTTAAAGGAAAAAATGCTGTCGAATAAATTAGAAGAAATCATCTTCTATTACAATGAATTAAAAAAATAAAAATGAAGAAAAAACAAAATAATATGGCAAAAAAATCAAAATACATAAGTCACAAAAACAATCATAAATTGCAGGAAATAGGAAGAAAAATTCTTCAGTTTATGAATCAGAAATCTTCCAAAATCTACAACTACAAACAGATTGCGGATGGAATAGAATATAAAAATCCAAGACAAAGAGAACAAGTAATTCAGGCTCTTCACAAACTTCTTGCTGACGAAAGAATCAAGGAAGTGGAAAAAGGAAAATACATTGTAAACCTTAAAATTGCAGGAACTCTTACAGGAATTATCGATTTCAACCAAACCGGAAATGCTTACGTCAATGTAGAAGGAGTAGAAGAAGATATTTTCATCCATTCCAAAAACGTGAAAGATGCTTTGCAAGGAGATAAAGTTTTGATCGTAACCTACACCTACAAAGGTAAAAAACTGGAAGGCTCTGTTTTGGAAGTTTTGGAAAGAAGCAGAACAGAATTTGTGGGTACTTTACAAGTAGTAGCTTATAAAGATTTCGGATTTGTAGTTTGCGACAAAAAGACCATTAATACGGATATTTTTATTCCGAAAGCGAAATTCAACGGTGCTGAAAACGGAGATAAAGTCATTGTAAAAATGACCGAATGGAAACCGGGAGACAAAAATCCTGAAGGTGAGGTTATTCAGGTTTTGGGAGCTCCGGGTGAGCATGAAACCGAAATTCATTCCATTCTTGCAGAATACGGACTTCCGTATGCATTTCCGGAAGAGGTAGAAAGAGAAGCCGAAAAAATTGATCGGAAAATAAGTGATGAAGAAGCAAAAAAACGTTGGGATATGCGTAATATTCTTACATTCACCATAGATCCGAAAGATGCCAAAGATTTTGATGATGCTCTTTCTTTACGGAAATTAGAAAATGGAAATTGGGAAATTGGAGTTCATATTGCAGATGTTTCGCATTATGTAATTCCGGGAACTTTGCTGGATGATGAAGCATATAATCGTGCAACATCTGTCTATTTGGTGGATAGAGTAGTACCGATGCTTCCGGAAGTTCTGAGTAATGATGTTTGCTCGCTTCGCCCAAATGAAGATAAATACACTTTTTCCGCAGTTTTTGAATTAAATGAAGACGCAGAAGTGGTGAAAGAATGGTTTGGAAGAACAGTCATTCATTCAGACCGAAGATTTACCTATGAAGAAGCTCAGGAACGGATAGAAACCGGAAACGGAGATTTAGCGGAAGAAATTTTAGCTTTAGATAAATTAGCAAAAATTCTTCGGGAACTACGGATTAAAAAAGGAGCGATTACTTTTGACAGAAGCGAAGTACGTTTCAATCTGGATGAAAATAATGAACCGATTGGTGTTTACTTCAAAATGAGTAAAGATTCTAACCATTTGATTGAAGAATTTATGCTTTTGGCAAACAGGAAAGTTTCGGAATTCATTTCATTGAACAGAAAAAAAGAACCCACCAATCTCACTTTTATTTACCGTATTCATGATGATCCAGATCCTGCAAAGCTGGAATCTTTAAGAGAATTTGTTTCCACATTTGGTTATAAAATGAATCTGGCAAATTCTAAAAAAGTAGCCGAAAGCATGAATAAACTCCTGAAAGATGTAAAAGGAAAAGGGGAGGAGAATATGATAGAAACTCTCGCAATGCGAAGCATGAGCAAAGCCGTTTATTCCACCGAACCAATCGGACATTACGGACTTGGATTTGAATATTACACGCATTTTACATCACCAATACGAAGATATCCGGATTTGATAGCGCATCGGCTTTTGCAGCATTATTTGGATGGAGGAAAATCCGTAAGCAAACAGGAATTTGAAGAAAAATCGAAGCATTGTTCAGCAATGGAAAGATTGGCTGCAGATGCGGAAAGAGATTCGATAAAATTCATGCAGGTGAAATTCATGGAAAAACATTTGGGTGAGGAATTTGAAGGTGTGATTTCCGGAGTTGCAGAATTTGGTTTCTGGGTAGAAATTCCGGAAAATGGAGCAGAAGGTTTAATAAAATTACGAGATCTGATGGATGATTCTTATATGTATGATGCTAAAAATCATGCAGTTTACGGAATTCGTCACGGAAAGCAATACCAATTGGGAGATCGTGTAAAAATAAAAGTAATGAAAGCAAATCTTATCCAGAAACAATTGGATTTCAAGATAGTAGATTAATAAAAAAGCCGATAAACAAAATAGTTGAAAGAATTAATTTATAAATTTTTACATTTGTTTAATGCTACAACTCATACTTTCATCAATAGGATTAGGCATAATGTTGAGCCTTGTATTTATAGGTCCAATATTTTTTCTGCTTATTGAGACCAGTTTTTCCAGAGGTCCGCGTCATGCATTGGCTTTGGATTTGGGAGTAATTTCTGCTGATATTTTGTGTATTATTGCTTCCTATTTTGCAAGTGCAGACTTGGTAGATATTATTGATAAACATCCCGGATTTTACAGAATAACCTCCCTTATTATTTTTGTCTACGGAATTTTTATGATCGTTACCCGAACAAAAATGCATCTTCCTAATGAGCAAAAATTTATCAATCAGAATTATGGCAAAACATTTTTGAACGGTTTTCTTTTTAATCTCTTGAATGTTGGAGTTATTTTATTTTGGTTGGTTACCGTTATTTCCGTAAGAAATCAATATCCGAAAACTGAAGATACTATTTTGTATATCGGTTTGGTCATTACTACATATTTGGGAATAGATCTACTAAAGATTTTTCTGGCAAAACAATTTCACAGTAAGCTGACGGATAAAGTTGCAAATACAATCAGAAAAGGAGTGGGTGTGGTTTTACTCGTGTTCAGTTTTTTTATTTTTTTGCAGAGTTTTGCTAAATTCAATCAGTTTGACAAGCGTTTGGAAGAAGCGGAACATAAAGAAGTTAAAAGACGTTGATAATAATTAATAAATTGTAGGAACGTGCCTTTTATGGCACGTTCAATATAATATAACACAAAGAAATGAAAGAAATTATTTTTCCAAAAAAACTTCAAAAAGGAGACAAAATAGCCATCATTTCACCGGCAGGGGCAGTAGAAGAAAGCCAGCTTCAAAAAGGTTTGGAAATGATAAGGTCTAAAGGATTTGAGCCTGTTTTAGGAAAACATCTTTACACTAAATTTTCCAACGGATACAACTATGCTGGAACTGAAAAAGAAAGAATCTCTGACCTCAATTGGGCTTTGAATAACGATGAAATTTCCGCAATTTGGGCTTCAAGAGGAGGTTATGGTTGTCAGCATCTTTTAAGACATTTAAAACTTTCAAAATTCAAGAAAAATCCGAAATGGTATATTGGTTATTCAGACAATACGGTTATACAAAGTTATTTGCTGAAAAACGGATTTGCTTCCATTCACGGACAAACGATAAAAACGGCAAGTTTTGGAGTTTCGGAAGAAAGCTATGATTTGGTTTTTGATATTCTGAAAGGAAAAACTCCAAAATATTCCTTAAAACCGAATGAATTTAACAAACAAGGAAATTGTGAAGGAGAATTAGTCGGAGGAAATTTAGCCTTGATTTATGCACTTTTAGGAACGCCTTATTCTTTTAATTTTCAGGACAAAATTTTGTTCATTGAAGATATTGGAGAGAATTTTTATGCTCTTGACAGGATGTTGATGTCTTTAGATTTAGCCGGAGTTTTCAGGAAAATAAAGGGGCTTATTGTTGGTGGAATGACCAATATGGGCGATGAAAAAGAGAATAAAGACTACGAAGAAAGTTTTGACGGATTTGCATATGAAATCATTTCCCAGAGATTAAAAAAATACAATTTTCCTACTTTATTTGGGTTCCCGAACGGACATATTTTTGAGAATCGACCTTTAATCATTGGTGGAAATGTAAAAATGAAGATTGAAGAAAGTAAGGCTAAGATTGAATTCTAAATATTGCACAAAACATTCTAATTCTTCAATTCTCAAACTCAATTAATGGCCACTCATAACGATTTCGGAAAAATAGCAGAAGATTTGGCGGTAGAATATCTTCAGAAAAACAGCTACAAAATTCTTGTAAGGAATTTTCGTTTTCAAAAAGCCGAAATTGACATTATTGCCGAAAAAGAAAACCTGATTATAATCATTGAGGTAAAAGCAAGATCTACAGATGCTTTTATGCTGCCTCAGGAAGCTGTAAACAAAAAGAAAATTAGATTACTGATTTTAGCGGCCAATCATTATTTAGAAGAATTTAATAAAAATCAGGAAGTACGATTTGATATTATCTCGGTTTTGCCCGATGCAAAAGGAAAATTACAGATTGAACATATCGAAAACGCCTTTGAAATTATAGATTCAGTATAAAATATGTGGAAAAATATAGATTGGGAAACACTTTATTCAGTAGGGTTATATGTTCTAAAAGTTTACCCTCTTAAAATTGTTGCAAACATTCTCGTTTGTGTTTTGTTGGGCATTATTCTAAGTTTAATATATTGGTTTCTGCTCAGAAAATGTAAAGCTCTGAAAAGAGAAAATAAATGGTACAATCGTTTGGTAAAACTTTACATACCAGCGTTTATCATTCTTAATTTATTTTTTTCTGTAAAAATCGGCTTTATAAGAGGAATTTATAAAGGATTGGAAAAAGACAGTTATTCCATTTGCAGCCAATTATACAATTCCGGTTCTCAACAAGTCTTCGAAAGCGAAAAAGACAAGCAAAAAAGCCTTTTAGAACTTCAGGAAATCGTTTCTGAATTAAGTCAAAATAACAAAGATCTCAAGGTAAATATTGTAGAATTTGCCAAAAACTATAATACGCAATTTAAAATTGTCGATAAACCTAAAAACTGGGTTGCGGCAAAATTTGCAGAAAAATACGGAGACCGGATTCACACACTTGCTTTGTACGGATTACTAAACGCTACTCCTCACGCAAATATTTCAGAAACAATATCTTACAGTGAATTTGATGCTATAATTAAAGAATTGGTAAAAATGGATCCGAAAGACCTTGAAAAATCAATTATTACCAAAATACAAAGTTTTTTTCTGGAAATTTTGAAAACCCAATATCAATCAATACTAAAAGGAATATTTTTGATTTGGGGACTTTTATTACTCATTCCGTGGGTAGAATTTATGATTTACTCTTTTATGATAAAAAGAAGAATTTCGACAAAAGAAAATAAGGAATAAAAACCAATGAAAAGAATCATATTAATAACCGGAGCAACTTCCGGAATTGGAAAAGCAACAGCAGAATATCTTGCAAAACAAAGAAATAAAATCATTATTTGTGGAAGAAGAACAGAAATTCTGGAATCACTAAAAAACGAATTATCCAATTTCACGGAAATACGGAGTTTAAATTTTGATGTAAGAAACCTTGAAGAAGTAGAAAACGCCATCAATTCGCTTCCGGAAAATTGGAAAAGCATAGATGTTTTGATAAATAATGCCGGAAATGCGCATGGTTTAGATCCTATTTCGGCAGGAAATACAGAAGATTGGGATGCCATGATGGACGGAAATGTGAAAGGAATTTTATACGTTTCTAAAATGCTCATTCCAATAATGAAAGAGAAAAATTCCGGACATATTGTGAATATAAGCTCTGTTGCGGCAAGACAAACCTATGCAAATGGAGTAGTGTATTGTGCTTCTAAAAAAGCAGTAGATGTAATTTCCGAAGGAATGCGACTGGAACTTACAGAATTTGGGATAAAAGTAACTAATATTCAGCCGGGAGCTGTGGAAACTGATTTTTCGTTAGTACGATTCAAAGGAGACAGTGAAAGAGCAGCCACCGTTTATGCAGGATATGAAGCTCTGAAAGCCGAAGATATTGCTGATGCTATCGCTTATTGTATTAATGCTCCGAAACATGTTACCATTTCAGACATGACTATTTACCCGAGCGCACAAAGCGAACCAAGAACGATTTACAGAAAATAAATAATTCATAACTTTGGATTTGGGAAAGAGTAGAGGTGAGATCATCGATTTATCAACAAAATTATCTTTATTTTTGTCATGCTGAAAAGAAATTAAAAGAAAATTGAAATTCTGTAAAATGATAAAAATAAGCTGAATTTATTTAAAAAAATGAAAATTCTCCACATAGAAACCTCCTCAAAAAACTGTTCGGTAGCCATTTCAGAAGGCGAAAAATTACTGTGTCTTTGCGAAGAAGTTTCAGACAATTATAAACAATCTGAAAGCCTTCACACCTTTGTAGAATGGGCTTTGGAAGGAGCAGAAATTTTTCTGAAAGATATAGAAGCGGTTTCTCTTGGAAAAGGACCGGGTTCTTACACCGGTCTCAGAATTGGTGCTGCTTCTGCAAAAGGCTTTTGTTACGGATTGAAAGTTCCGCTAATTGCCGTAAATTCTCTTGAAACGATGATAGAGCCTTTTTTAGGCCAAAACTACGATTGTATAATTCCATTGATCGACGCAAGGAGAATGGAGGTTTATACAGCGGTTTATGATGGAAATTCAGGGGAAATGATTTCGGAGACGGAAGCTAAAATTTTGGACGAACATTCTTTTCAGGAATTTCAGGGGAAAAAAGTTCTTTTTGTGGGAGACGGAGCAAAAAAGGCAAAAGACATTCTTTCTCTCGAAAATGCAGAATTTAAAGAAGATGTTTATCCTTCCGCTCAATATTTGATAAAACCAACTTTAGAAAAAATACGGAACCAGGAATTTGAAAATGTGGCTTATTTTGAACCTTTTTATCTGAAAGATTTTCATGGAGTAAAAAAGAAAAAAAGCGGAGATTAAATTCTCCGCTTTGCTTATTTTATTTTTTTCCTTGATGGTGCAGGTTCGTTTTCTTTAATTTCATTCATCATTTTTGGATTATCTATATCCGAAGGATTAGGAAGACCTATTCTGTTTTTTTCTTTCCTATCTTCTTCTTCTTTTATTTGCTCTTCAGTTTCAGAAGGTTTTTTATTATTCTGAATAGTATTTCCGGAGTCGTCAGTCATTTCTATATTCAGGTCGCTTTTCAGAAATTTAAGCATTTCTTTTGCTTTTATTCCTTCGAGAGTTTTGGCATAGTTAAGAGCGATTTGTTCCAGTTGTAGAATCATAATTTCTTTACCCACTGTTTTTCCGGCATTGAAGGCATTTAATAATGCAAATTTTGGAACCAAAGCATCTTTAGGATATTTCTGGATAGCTTCATCAATCATTTTTTTACTTTCTTCAAATTTTTCAGATTCATACAAGGCAAAAGCATCGGTATATGCTTTTACAACCTCTTCTGAAGATTGATTGAAGGAATTGTTTTTAGGATTTTTTACAAATTCTGCATAAGAAGTATAAGGATATTCTGTCAGAATAGTTTGTTTTGCTCTTTCTGCGGCAGAAGGATTTTTCTCATAGTTCATTGCAAAAATTTGGTAAAGAGCCTGAAGTTTTACCTCTTCTTCAGGTTTTACATCTACAAGATCATAAAGAGTTTTGGTAGCCAAAGGAACATCATTGAAATATTCCGAATACATTCTACCTAAACCTAAGCTGGCAGTATCACGATCTTTTTTAAGACCTGCAAGAAGTTTTTCATCAGTTGGAATTTTCTCAATATAAAAGGCAGGATCATGTCTTCTCGGATCTGGAGCAGAGGTCAATCCCAATGCTTCATTTTTAATATCCTCTAAAGATGCAGAACGTGCAGAAAATCTCCAGTTATCTGCCAAAGAACGATTTCCCCAAATTTGTTGGAAATTAGCTTGTCCTTTGGAAACTGTATTTTGGTTGGCAAAATAAAAACCACCCTTATTTCCATTATTTGAAAAATCTTGGAAACCGCTTTTATTATTAGCAAAAATAGAATTTGCAGAATAATCTCCGGTATCAAAACCTTTGCTTTTTTCTTCTCTTTTTTTGATGAGTTCTTCTTCGGCTTCTTTAGCTTTCAGTTTATCAATGTATTTATTAAAATATGCAATTCTTTCAGCTTCAGACATTTTTGCCAGTGCAAGAATACTGTCATTCTTCTTGATGAGATAGTAATTGACAGAAACTTGTTTTATATTTTTTGTTTGCTCGGTAAGTAAAACCTTTGAAGGTTCGTATGTCATTACAGCAAGGGCAGAATCATAAAAAGCTCCGGCTGAAAGATAATCACTCTTATCGAAATAAGATTTTCCTATTTCATAATAATTCATACCCCGAATTTGAGGATCGGATACTTTCTCCGTTAAAGATTTTCTGAAATAAGCATCGGCTTCGTCCATTTTTCCGGCTTTTTTTGCCATTAAACCAAGAGCATAGTAAAATTCATTTTTTCGGGAAGCATACGTTCCTTTTTTACTGATTTTTTCAAGATATTCTTTTGCTCCTTCATAATCATCAGAAGATCCGTTAAATGTTTTGGCAATTTCTATTTGAGATTTAACTTCAAATTCAAAATCATTAGCATATTTATAAGCAGCAGCAAAACTTTCTCTTGCTTCTTCGCCTCTGCCAAGTTCAGCGAGGATCTGTCCTCGAAGAAATGCGATTCTGCTTCGTAATTCACGGTTTTTATTTAATTTAAATGCCTCTTCCAATTCCGCAATGGCTTCATCTTTTTTCCCGGAATGGAGAAGCATTTCAGAGTAATAGATGCTTAGAAGTTTTTTGTATTGCTTCTTCATCTTTTTCTCATTTTTCAAATCACTAAAAACCTCATTTGCTCTGTAATAGTCGCCCATTTTGGCCAATGCTTGTCCCTGATAAACCTTTGCTAATGGCATTCGTTTATCTTTTCGCATAGTGCTGAAAATAGAATTGATAGCATCAAGAGCTTCCAAAGGTTTATTCTGATAAAGGCGAGATTGTGCAAGCAAAATATTAGCGTCAAATATTTTTTTGTTTTTTTCTACTCCATTTTTCATAACAGAGTATTTATCTATAGCTTTCAGAGCTTTAGCTTCCGCAATCTGGAGAGAAGAAGCCCCTTTGTTTTCAGGTGTTCTTCCGTTTCCTGGACTGTTCGGACTTTGAGGCATACCTTCACTGAAAAGCGAATTGCTTCCGAATTCAGTTCCTAAAGGTTGTTCGTCATATTTTAAAAGCTGAATATAAGGAGCATAATAATTGTCTTTGAACGATTTTTTACGATTATTAAGTTCTGTTTCCAAAGCATCTTTGCTATTGAAAAGAGTATTGTAATAGGTATAAAAACCTTTCATAAAAGTAGAGGTATTCTTCTTTTTTCTGGAAGAACACGAACCTAATAAAACAATAATGGATAAAAAATATATGGTTTTTTTCATTGTTACATAATAACTTATCAATCTGCATTTTATTATACTAATGCAAACAATATTTTTGTAAAAATACTAATTTTGGTTTAGTATGGAAGGAAAGTTTTAAGAATCTCATAAATAAGATGCGTTGGAAGTCCCATAATTGTATAAAAACTTCCTTCAATTTTTTTGATTTTTGCCATTCCGAGCCACTCTTGTATTCCGTAGCTTCCGGCTTTGTCGAAAGGTTTGAAAGTAGAAAGATAATATTGTATTTCCGAATCCGAAATTTTATCGAAAAATACATTGGCCACATCGGTTTTTGTAAAAATAGAGGAGCAGGATTTTACAGTGATTCCTGTGTATACCTGATGTACATTTCCCGAAATTTTTTTTAGCATTTGTCGGGCTTCTTCAATATTTTTTGGTTTTCCTAAAACCTCATTTTCCAAAACCACAATAGTATCGGCTGTTATTAAAATTTCTTCGTTACTCAGTTTCCGGAAAGAATTTGCTTTCAATTCTGATAAATATCCTGCAATTTTCGAACGTTCCAGAGATTCAGGAAATGTTTCATCACAATCAATAGAAACAACATTAAAATCGTATCCTAAACTTTGCAAAAGTTCTTTCCGTCGAGGAGAATTTGATCCCAATAAAATATTCATTATCAAACGCTTTGAGTATTATCTTCCGTCCATTTTCCCTGAACTTTCATTACTTGTTCTATCACATCACGCACAGCTCCTTTTCCTCCCGAAATTGGCGAAATATAATCCACCATTTCCTTAATTTCCGGAACGGCATTTTCCGGACAACAGGCAATTCCCGAAACCCTCAAGATTGAAAGATCCGGAATATCGTCTCCCATTGTTAGGATTTCCTCATCTTTAAGATGATATTTTGCTTTAAAATTTTCGAAATCATTCAGTTTATTGTGCGATTTCGGATAGTAATCATGTATTCCCAAATAATTGATTCGGTGTTTTACCATTGCATCATTTCCGCCGGTAATTACACCTATTAGATAGTCGTTTTTCAGGGCTTTTACTACGGCATATCCGTCCAATACGTTCATTACTCGGCACATATTTCCTTCAGGAAGGAGATAGACGCTTCCATCGGTAAAAACGCCATCAACATCGAAAACAAACGCTTTAATATTTTTTAATTTTGATAAATAACTCATATTTTTTTAATTGTCAATCGTAGAGTTGTTTGTTGTGGATTCGTTTAATCATTTTTACGACTTGACAACTTTGCAACTCAAAAACCTTACTTCAAATTATACATTTTTTTAATAGAATGATTCAGGGTTTTATAAATTTTCAGATGTTCTTCATCCGAAATTAATTTTTCATGGAGTTCCAACACTTTTTCATCATTACGAATAGCAGGTCCGGTTTGGGCAATTTTAGGCTCTATTTCGTGAATTTTGTTGGTGGTTTCATCAATCAGAGGAAGAAAATAATCAAACGGAATATTTTGCGAATCCGAAATTTCTTTTGCTCTTGCATAGAGATGATTGACAAAATTGCAGGCAAAAACCGCAGTAAGATGAATGTATTTTCGTTTTTCATCATCCGCAAAAAGAACCTTTGATGAAATTTTCCGAGCCAGATTTTCCAATACATTTCTATCCTCATCATTTTCTGCATCAATGAAAAAAGGAATCTCAGAATAATTCAATTTTTTAGATTTAGAAAATGTTTGAAGCGGATAAAAAACTGATTTTCTGTAATTTCCTTCCAATGTGTCACGTGAAACCGAACCGGAAGTATGGGCAACAATTGCATCGGTTTTCTTAATTTTTCGGGAAACTTCTGCAATAGAAGAATCATTTACAGCAATAATGTATAAATCAGCATCCTCAATACTTTTTGTAGAGTAAGGAATTTTTAATTCGTTGGAGATTTCTTTTAAATTCTTTTCGTTTCTTCCATAAATTTGTAATACGGGAATGGCGTTTTCTACAAAGGCTTTAGCCAAATGATAGGCTACATTTCCGGAACCGATAATTACAATATTCATCTAACAAAAATAAGAAATAATAGGGTTTGGAGTAAAAATTGTTTTATCGTTTTTAACTTTTATCTAAATTTACTATCCAACCAAGGAAAGCATCTCCATGAAGAATAAGGATTCAGAAATTATTGAACTGATGCGGAATGAGCGAACCCATGAAAAAGGGCTTCGTTTGTTGATGGATGCTTATCAGAGCAGGTTATATTGGCATATTAGAAGAATGATTGTAGATCATGATTTGGCTCAGGATGTTTTGCAGGAAACATTTATAAAAGCCTATCAGAATTTTCATCAATTCAAGCAGGACAGTCTTTTGTATACATGGCTTTACAGGATTGCCACAAATGAATCACTGCAACAGATTAATAAAATAAAGAAAATGCAGAAAAGCGATGAAGATGCTGAATATCATTTGCAAAATCTGATGGCAGAAAATATGGAAAACGATGCCGATGAAATTCAGATTTTGCTACAAAAAGCCATTCATAGCTTGCCGGAAAAACAGAGATTAGTATTTACAATGAGGTATTATGATGATCTGCCTTATGAAGAACTTAGCAAAATTTTGGATATGTCGGTTGGAACTTTGAAAACCAATTATCATTATGCTAAGCAAAAAGTAGAAGATTATATAAAAGAAAATTACGAAACATAATTTTTTCTAAAAATGAAAAATTTTGATATTGAAAAACTTGAACGAAAAAACATCTATAAAACACCTGAAAACTTTTTGGAAAAGGTACAGAATAATGTTTTGTATAATGTAAATCTTGTTCAAAAACCAGAGGAAAAGAAAGCAAAAATATTTAAGCTAAATTGGACTTATGCTGTAGCGGCGACATTAGTTTTGCTTTTCGGAATTGTAACTTTTTTTCAATTGAATGATGAAAATCCTATTCAGAATAATACAATTTCTAAAGATGTTTTAGCCAATGTACCAAAAACGGAAACCAGCAGTAATGAAGCAATGGCAGCGTATGAAACTTTAGTGAATGATATTGAAAAAGTGGAGAGAAGTGAAAATAAAGCCGAGAACGAAATTGTAAAACCTGAAAGCATGAAAATGCATTCAAAAGAAAAAATAGCAATCAAATCTCAGGAAAGTAATTCAGCAAATACGGAGGTTCAATTGGAACAGATTATGGCAGAACTTTCCAATACTGAAATTGCTGATATGGGAAAAGCTACGGAACAAGATGTATATTTAGATCTTTATAACTAATACCAGAACTCATTAAAATGTTGAAAAAAATGAAAAAAAATATTATACTTTTTCTTGCTCTATCTTTCGGAACCGTTTTTTTTTCGGCTCAGCAATTTGGTTTCAATCCTTCAGATACCACTCAGAAAGAATACGACTGGAAAAATATGACACCTGAACAAAGAAAAAAAATCATCAACAATATGTCACCTGAAGAAAGGATGGCTTTGTTGAAAGAATTTAAGCAAAATATGATTCTTAAAGAACTGGATATTCCTAAAGAAAACCAAGAGCAATTTAAATCATTGTATACCGAATATCAGGAAAAACAAAAGGAGATTAAAAACAGATTTCAGCCATCACAAAATTATGATAGCATGAGTGATGATGAAGCGAAGAAGCAACTCAATCAAAGTTTTGATATTGGACAACAATTATTGAATAACAGAAAAGAGTATTCCGAAAAATTTATGAAAATTATTCCTCCACAAAAAGTACTGAAAATGTACAATACAGAAGGAATGATACGAAGCAAAATTATTGATATGAAAAGAGAGGGAGGCAAAAACCCTCCTCCAAAAAGGAGACCATAATAGTTTATTTTTTTAATGTTGGACAAGCCTTACAAAGTATTTTGCAAGGCTTGTTTAGTTTTAAAGAAGCAATGAAATATAAAAATTCATTATAAAAACCTTAAATTTGCACTTTACATAAAAATTTTAATGAAAAACATACGAAATTTTTGCATAATCGCTCATATCGACCACGGTAAAAGTACTTTGGCAGATCGCCTTTTAGAATATACCAATACAGTTTCGCAAAGAGAATTGCAGGCACAGACATTGGATGATATGGATTTGGAGAAAGAACGCGGGATTACCATAAAATCTCACGCTATTCAAATGGATTATGAATATAAAGGAGAAAAATATATTTTAAATCTTATTGATACACCGGGACACGTAGATTTTTCTTACGAAGTTTCCCGTTCAATTGCCGCTTGTGAAGGAGCTCTTCTTATTGTAGATGCTGCGCAAAGTATTCAGGCACAAACAATTAGTAATTTGTATTTGGCTCTGGAAAACGATCTGGAAATCATCCCGATTCTTAATAAAATAGATTTACCTTCTGCTAATCCGGAAGAAGTAACCGATGAAATTGTAAATCTTTTAGGCTGCAAACCAGAAGATGTGTTGAGAGTTTCCGGAAAAACAGGAGAGGGAGTTCATCATTTATTAGAGCAAATTGTAGAAAGAATTCCAGCTCCGGTTGGAGATCCGGATGCTCCGCTTCAAGCCTTGATTTTTGACTCTGTTTACAATCCGTTCCGTGGAATTGAGGCCTATTTTAAAGTAGTAAACGGAAGCATCAGAAAAGGACAGAAAGTAAAATTTATGGCGACTGATAAAGTATATGAAGCGGATGAAGTAGGGACTTTAAAACTAAAACAAGCTCCGAAAAAAGAAATTTTGACAGGTGATGTTGGTTATATAGTTTCAGGGATAAAAGATGCGAGAGAAGTAAAAGTAGGAGATACCATTACATCATCCGAAAAACCGGCTTCTGCACCAATTGAAGGTTTTGAAGAAGTGAAGCCAATGGTTTTTGCAGGTATTTATCCTATTGATTCTGAAGATTTTGAAGAGCTAAGATTTTCATTAGAAAAATTAAGACTGAATGATGCTTCTTTGGTTTTTGAGCCGGAAAGTTCTGCGGCACTTGGTTTTGGTTTCCGATGCGGATTTTTGGGAATGCTTCACATGGAAATTGTTCAGGAACGTTTGGATAGAGAGTTTAACATGAATGTTATTACCACGGTTCCGAACGTATCGTATCACGGATATTCTAAAAAAGATCCCGAAACGGCTATTTTAATTAATAATCCTTCGGAAATGATGGATCCTTCGATCATGGACAGAGTGGAAGAACCTTTCATCAAGGCTTCTATCATTACAAAATCTGATTTTGTGGGAGCTGTAATGACTTTATGTATCGAAAAAAGGGGAGAAATTGTTAATCAGAGCTATTTAACAACGGATAGAGTAGAATTAATTTTTAATATGCCTCTTTCTGAAGTTGTTTTTGATTTTTATGATAGATTAAAATCCATTTCTAAAGGATATGCTTCTTTTGATTACCACCCGATTGGTTTCCGAGCTTCGAAATTGGTAAAGATGGATATTCTCATAAACGGAGATATGGTAGACGCTCTTTCTTCGTTGATTCACGATAGTAATGCATACAATATCGGTAAAAAAATGTGTGAAAAACTTCGTGAATTGATACCAAGACAACAATTTGATATTGCGGTTCAGGCAGCTTTAGGTACGAAAGTTATTGCAAGAGAAACCATCAAGGCTTTAAGAAAAGATGTTACCGCAAAATGTTATGGAGGAGATATTTCCAGAAAACGTAAACTTTTGGAAAAACAAAAAGAAGGTAAAAAGAAAATGAAACAGATTGGTAGGGTAGAAGTACCGCAATCGGCGTTCATGGCGGTATTAAAGTTGAACGATTAACAAATAAAAGAGGCTGTTTCAAAATGAGACAGCCTCTTATTTTTCACATGTTTCGCTGTTTCTCAACGAGGTTTCCCTGAACAGTTAAGGCTGCAATGCCCAGAATGACTTCAGCAATTCCTAAAATTCTTACAAGATTTAGTCCACATACAATACATTCTGGTTCGGGGAATGGTTTTTTCCCTACAATAATAATAATTACTCCGCCAATAATAATGATAATTACGATAATGGCTCTTAATAGTGCTTTCATGGTTATATAAATTAGTTTTTGATGCCTACTCTTTAAGGTTTTCGGCTTTATCCTTTAGAATTATTATACTTTACAGAAAGATACAAGATCATAATAAGATTCCAGATTACCATCTCCTGTAGTAAGTAATGCAGTGGCAGAAATAGAAATTGTATAAGCACAAGGTAATAAATCTGCGACAGTATCAGTAGGTGGTGTGAATACCAATTGTGTAGATCCGAATGTTTCAGGAGCAGGCATAATAGCTATAGGATCGAATCCAAAACTTTGCCCCGGTTTGTGAGGTCCCACAATAGAAAGACTTACACTTCCAAGATTTTCGTTTCTTGCCCCATATTTTACATGCAGATCAGTAGTTATTTTACTACATCCACTACTTCCGGAAACAATTTCCTGAAGATCTACTGATAAAGCTATTCTTTGGCTACTTAATGTTGTAGGTGCCCAACTTCCGTATTTGTTTACATTATTATAAAGAACATTAAAAATAGCAATAGGTTTAGATGTTCCGGCTACAACTTCTGTAGCGGCATTACCCATTTCTCTCTGTCTCATTCTGATTGCAAAATAACGGTTTGTGGTATGTGGTCTTGCAGGAGACACAGTTGCGCTGCCAATATCGGAAGTAGGCATGCTCATATCTATTGTTACAACACCGGTAAGTTTTTCGGTATTAAGTTTTAAAATTTCTGCATCTACATGTGCTGCAAAATTAGAATCTTGAGGTACTTGTATCCAGTTTCCATTAAAAGTTACGGTTTTTTCTGTACCAGTTCCGTTGATGTAATATGGTTCGTAAGCAATAGGATTAGAAGGATCACCAGTAAATGTCCATAAATATCCGATAACGGTTTTATCAATCATATTAGGAACAACGGGACTCCATCCAGCAGGATTTAAGGCATCAGAAGGATTAGCTACTTCTTGAAATTCAAAAAGATACTCCATTTGCTGGGAATTTATTTTTTTGGTTATTGTTCCCACCATATTTACTGACGAAAAGAAGGCATATCCTGCCAATGTTTTTCCGGTGGCAATAGTAATACCTGCTTGAATAGGAATATGTTGTGTAAGTCCAAAATGCGTGAAAGACGGCGGAATGGAAGGTTCTATAGGAATAAGTTCTTTAGAACAAAGGTTTACACAGAGACAATATCCTACATTATTCCTACGATCTGCTTTTGTTTCTAAAGCAAAACGCTGTCCACCATATTCTAACTGAAAATAAACATCAGGACCACTGGCAAAAGGAGGTATTACATCTGTTTCTATATTAATGATGGGAGAAAGAAAAGTTTTTTTAAATTCTACAGAAGTATAATAGATTTTAAAATGTCCGGTACTATCTGTAACATCGCTTCCAAGCTGGTCATCTGTAATAAAATCAGCATCCATAGCAATTACGGTAACTCCTTCAAGAGGACTTCCGGTTTTACAATCGGTTAATCTTCCGCAAATTGTCCATACATCAAAATAACGTCCTTTTATTAAACACCACCATTTTTCAGGAATGATGTAGGAAAAGTTGGCAACCCATACCTGTTCTTCCTTAGTTTGTTTCCACTGAGGAATAAACGTTGTAAGATGAAATTGTCTTGGTCTTCCCTTTTTAGGAGGAAAAGGAGGACGAGGTACAGAGCCACAATAGAAATCTATTTCCAAGGCAGAACGGCTGTAGTTTTCACTAATTTCTACAGAAAAATTTCCGTTCATATCGGTTTCGGTTTCTACAATAAGTCTGTTTTCTTTTGCTTCAACTTCTTCTTCTGACAGTTCTTTGAATGTATCTTTAATCTCAGCCGAAGAAACGGCGGCTATATTAATATCGGATGGAGGGGCATAAATACGGACTTTTACCTGACTTAGGTATTCTGAACATTCTCTGCATAGATATGCTGCAAGATTTCCTTTAATAATGTGACTCATGATTTTTTGGTTAATTAGTTTGTGCCTACTTTTTAGGGTTTTCGGCTTTTCCCTTTATTAAGCAAATTTGAGTATAATTATCAGAAAATCAGCATGTAAATCACGATTTATCTTCGGTGATTTAACCCTATTTATTAGAAAAAAACCGCTTTACAATGAAGCGGTTCAGTTATTATTTTTTGCGGGTGAATTTTATTTCCATTGTTTTAAATTCTTTACCGGTTTTAGGATCTGCTCCATACATTTCCATTTTTTGATTATTATCATCAATAAAGGTGTAGACTTCCCTTACATCACAATCTTTTCCTGAACGGGTAGGATCTGTCATTTTTCCTTTAAATTCTATAAATTTTGTTGAGGCGTTCCAATCGCCTTCCATATTCATGATGCCGGTTCCCATATTGTCAATCCAAGTGCTTACAAATTTCTTTTTACTGTTATCGTAGCCAGTAATGGCCATTCCTTCAAAAGGCATTCCCATAAAATTTCCTTTATGGTTGCTTATTTGATAGCGCCCGTCAAAAACCATTTTGTTGGTGCATTCAGAAGTACTTTTCATCGCTTCACCACCTTCATTCATCCACATTGTATTTTCTCCTGTCCAGCTTCCGTCAGATTTTGCGAGCATTTTGTGTAGATCTCCTGGTGTGGCAAATTCCATCCATGCTTTGGTTGCAGTTGCAGAATCTACAGGTTTCCATTCTTCATTCGCAGTAGCCGTAGAATCCGTTTTGTTGGAATCTTTGTTTGCATCTGTTTTTCCTTTTTCACAAGCAACCAGTAAAAAAACGATGCTGATTGCACATAATAAATTTTTCATAATTGTTTATTTTTAAGGGAGTTATATTTCACAAATTAAATATAAGCAATTTTACTGATGTATAAATTGTTTTTTACTTTTATTATAAATTGTACCTTTGTGTATTGGCAACACAAACGAATTATGCAAAATATAAAAGTAGCAGTAGACGCAGTTATTTTCGGATATTTTGATAAAAAAGACCTCCAACTTCTTTTGATTAAAAGAAATATTGAGCCTTTTAAAGGAGATTGGGCACTTCCGGGAGGATTGGTTTTGGATCACGAAAGTTTAGATGATGCCGTGAAAAGAGAACTGAAAGAAGAAGCAGGGGTTGAGCCAGATTTTCTTGAGCAATTATATTCTTTTGGTGAACCGAACAGAGATCCTAGAAACAGAGTGGTTTCTGTGACCTATTTCGGGTTAGTAAATCCTAATTACCATCAATTAGAGGCTTCTACAGATGCAGACGATGCAAAATGGTTTCCCGTAAACGAACTTCCTAATTTATCTTTTGATCATCAGGAAATTTTGGATAAGGCGTTGCAAAGACTTCGCACAAAAATTCAGTATCAACCCATTGGTTTTAATCTTTTGAAAAAAGAATTTCCTTTTTCGGATTTAGAAAATTTATACAAAACCATTCTAGGACAGGAAATAGACCGCAGAAATTTCAGAAAAAAAATGATGAGTTTTGGTCTTTTGGAAGAAACCGACAAAATCCATCAAGAAGGAAGCGGAAGACCAGGAAAACTTTTCAAATTCAACACCCAAAAATACCGAGAACTAGAAAAATCAGGTTTTTATTTTGAAATCAAAATGGGGTAAAAAGTTTTTTAAAAAAATCATAAACAAGCATTTAGTTTTAAAATTATTGTTATCAATTTTGAATATTGCATCCTCTAGCAATATATTCTAAAAAAAATATTTTTCTGTAATTATTTTATTTTCAATTATTTATAAGTAAGAAATCTCTTTTTTTGAATATTTAGTGTAATTTTTACACAAAATATTTGGAGGGAGAGTTGTTTTCGTTTTATATTTGCGTAAAATTAACGCAATAAAAAATGAAAACAATTAATATTAACACACAGGAAAGAATAAAACTGCTTGTTTTCCCAGATCAACAACCTCACGTTAATGTTTTTGATGTTGAAGAAAACGACGAAGTAAGAGTGGTTTGTTCTATTGCAAACAGTGTTTTGTTGATGCAGTTATTGGAGTGTTCCAACGCTTTAAATAATCTGTTCGCAAAAAAGAAAGAATTGGTAATTCCGTATCTGTTGGGAGCAAGATTCGATCGGTTGATGCAAAAAGGCGACAGTATCGATCTAAAAGTAATTGCAGATCTTATTAATTATTGCGGATTCGAGAAGGTGTATTTGTATGATGTGCATTCGGATGTAGCCACTTTGTTGATTAAAAATTGTGTGAATATCAACAATCGGTTTCTGGTGGAAAAATATTCCCAAGAAAATGCGGTTTTAATTTGTCCGGATGCGGGAGCAAGCAAAAAAATTCCGAAATATCTGGAATGGAATCCAAATTTTTCAGAGGTGGTTTATTGTAGCAAAACAAGGGATTTATCCAACGGAAGATTAAATTTAACCGTATTAGAACCCGAAAAATGCAAAGACAGAAACTGTGTAATTATCGATGATATTTGCGATGGAGGAGGTACTTTTTTAGCAATTGCATCTCTGATTGAACCCAAACATTTAACCCTGATTGTTACCCACGGAATTTTCTCCAAAGGTATTGCCGTTCTCGAAGAAAAATTTGATGAAATTATCGTTTCGGACAGTTACGGTAATAACAAAGAAGGGCAAAAAATAACAACAGTAAACATCAATTATTAAAAAATAAAACAATGAAAACCAATCCATTTCTTCTAACAGATTTTTATAAAGTTGGTCACGTTTTCCAATATCCAAAAGGAACGACTTTGGTGTACAGCAATTTAACCCCAAGAAAAAGCCGATTGGATGGAATTAACGAAATGACTTTCTTCGGATTGCAATATTTTATTAAAGAATATTTAATTAGCTATTTCAACGAAAATTTCTTTCAACTTCCGAAAGAAAAAGTAATGGAAGAATACAAAAGAAGGATAAAAACTTCTTTAGGAGGAGATTTGCCGACTTACGAACACCTCGAAAAACTGCATGATCTGGGATATTTACCCATCGAAATTAAAGCCTTACCAGAAGGAACAAGCGTACCAATGAGGATACCGGTTTTAACCATTGTAAATACCATGCCGGAGTTTTATTGGTTGACCAATTTTATGGAAAGTTTGTTAAGCGCCATTATTTGGCAACCTTCTACCAGTGCAACCATTGCGAGAGAATATAGAAAAATTCTTAATCGGTTTGCGATAGAAACAGGGATGCCGCAAGATTTTGTACAATGGCAAGGTCACGATTTTTCTTTTCGGGGAATGAGCAGTTTAGAAAGTGCCACACTTTCAGCAATGGGACATTTGCTTTCTTTTACAGGAACAGACACCATTCCTGCAATTGATGCTTTGGAAAAATATTACAACGCCAATGCAGATTTAGAATTAATCGGCGGAAGCGTTCCCGCAACAGAACATTCCGTAATGTGTAGCGGAGAAAAAGACGGCGAAATAGAAACCTTCCGAAGACTGATTACAGAAGTCTATCCAGCAGGAATTGTAAGTATTGTTTCAGACACTTGGGATCTTTGGAAAGTTTGCACCGAATATTTAGTTGAATTGAAAGACGAAATTTTAGCAAGAGACGGCAAAGTCGTAATCCGACCAGACAGCGGAAATCCAGCCGATATTATTTGCGGAAATCCTAACGGAAAAACCGAAGCTGAAAGAAAAGGAGTGATAGAATTGCTTTGGGATGTATTCGGAGGAACGGTTACAGAAAAAGGCTACAAATTGTTGGATAGTCATATCGGAGCAATTTACGGAGACAGCATTACGTTGCAAAGAGCCGAAGAAATCTGCAAAAGGTTGAAAGAAAAAGGATTTGCTTCTCAGGTGGTTTTTGGAATTGGCTCTTACACCTACCAATACAACACGAGAGACACTTTCGGATTGGCAATGAAGGCAACGTATGTAGAAATTGACGACGAAAAAAGGGAAATTTTTAAAAACCCAATAACTGACGACGGAACCAAAACTTCTGCAACAGGTTTGCTTTCTGTTATTAAAGATGAAGAAGGCTACATGCTTTTGGACAAAGCAGATTGGGAACAAGAAAAACAGGGAGAACTGAAAACAGTCTTCAAAGACGGAAAATTAATTATCGACCAAACGCTTGCCGAAATAAGAGAAAGAATAGAAGACTCTATTAGCAAAGAAAAATATGTTTTGAATCAGTAATTTTATAGAGAATAAGAGAGAAACGATAATTTTAGTTGAGAGAAATAAAAGCTGAATAAACCCATAAAAGATTATCAAAAAAGGGCAACCAATCAAAAAAATTAATTAAAAAACAACACAATGAAATATAGTTTAGAACAATTAATCTCCGAAACAAAACCGCAAGAATTTTTATTCTTTTGGGGGCATCAACCGTCCAAAGACGGTATAATTACCAAAAGTTGTTTCAGCCAGTGGTGGTTGTCTTCATTTGTATTTGAAGAAATTACCTATCCTTCCGCAGAACATTGGATGATGGCAAAAAAAGCAGAATTGTTTGGCGACGAAGAACAACTTGCAAATATTTTAAAAGATCCAAGTCCGGCAAATGCCAAAAAATACGGACGAAAAGTGAAAAATTTTGATGCCGAAATTTGGGAAGAAAAAGCCTATAAAATTGTGGTTGAAGGCAATTATCATAAATTCTCTCAAAATCCGGAGCTTAAAGAATTTTTACTATCAACGGAAGAAAAAGTAATTGTAGAAGCCAGCCCATTTGATAAAATTTGGGGAATCGGAACACAAAAACACGAAACCAACCCATCTTTATGGAAAGGAGAAAATCTTTTAGGTTTTGCATTAATGGAAGTGAGAGACGAATTAAGAAAATCCTAAACATAACTTTGTTTTACAAGAATAAGTTTTACGCCTTTGTAAACTTAAAAATCAGTTGAATTATTGGAAAGAAACCTTGCTGACTTTGCGGTAAAAAGATTATCAAACATTTAAATTTAAAAAAAATCGATGAAAACAATACACTTTTTAAAAGGAGACGCAACAAATCCTCAGATTGAAGGAAATAAAATCATCGCTCATATTTGCAATGATATCGGAGGTTGGGGAAAAGGTTTTGTAACAGCAATTTCCAAAAAATGGAAAACCCCTGAAAATGAATATAGAAAATGGTTTCAAAGTGAAGAAAATTTTAATCTTGGCGAAATTCAAATGGTTAAGGTTGAAGAAAATCTTTGGGTTTGCAATATGATTGGTCAGCATAAAATTATTACCAATTCGAAGGGAATTCCACCAATACGATATGAAGCCGTTGAAAAATGTCTGGAAAAACTGGTGAATGAAGCCTTACAAATCAATGCAAGCATTCATATGCCGAGAATCGGCTGCGGTTTGGCTGGAGGAAAATGGGAAGAAATAGAACCGATTATTGAAAGAACATTGTTGCAAAATAATGTGGAAGTATATGTTTATGATTTTGAATAAAATAATAATTTCATCAATAGGAATGGGCTTTAGCCCATTTTCAACAAGAAAGAAACAAAAGGCTATAGCCAAAACCTAAATCTAAAAAACAATGATGAAAATCAAAACATTATACAGACCCGTCGGAGAAAAAGAAATGATTTTAATTATCGAAAGTAATTACAAGAAATTTCCGCCAAGACTAGAGTGGCAACCGATTTTTTACCCCGTTTTAAATGAAGATTACGCCTCCGAAATTGCCGAAAAATGGAACGCAAGAGACGAAATGGGAAATTATATGGGTTTTGTAACGAAGTTTCAGGTTTTGGAGGAAGAGTTTAATAAATATCAAGTCCAAAATGTAGGAGCAAAAAATCATAACGAAATTTGGGTTCCTACAGAAAATTTGGAAATTTTTAATCAGGCTATCGTTGGGAATATTGAAGTGATAAAAGTATTTTCGGGAGAAAAATTCAAAAAATTCGAGAGTACAGAAATAGAAAATTTAATTTTAAAGTTACAACAATGAAAATTGAATTAATAAAAGGCGACATTACCAAAATAGAAGCAGACGCTATCGTCAACGCTGCCAATTCCTCTTTATTAGGAGGAGGCGGTGTGGATGGAGCCATTCATCGGGCAGGTGGAAAACAAATTTTGGATGAATGCATTGAGATTAGAAATAAACAAGGGAAATGCAAAACAGGAGAAGCTGTTGTAACTACTGCCGGAAATCTTCCTGCAAAATATGTCATTCACACCGTTGGTCCGGTTTGGAATGGAGATGAAGAAAAAAGCTCGAAACTTTTAGCAAACTGTTATAAAAATTCCTTGAAATTAGCAGAAAGTCTTGAAGTAAAAACCATTGCTTTTCCGAATATCAGTACAGGAATTTACAGATTTCCTAAAGATTTAGCAGGAAAAATAGCAGTTGATGAGGTGAAAAATTTCAAATCAGAAGTTATAGAAAAAATAATTTTCGTTTGTTTTGATGAAGAGAATGAAGAAATTTATAGAAAATTATTTGAAGAATAAATTAATGCTCATTTGCTGAGTGAAACGCCTTTGCGAACGAAAATATACAAGATAATTTTGAAACAAAATCTTTGCGAACTTAGCGTTTAAAAAATAACAAACAAATGAAAAAACTAACGATATTAACCGGTGCAGGAATCAGCGCCGAAAGCGGAATAAAAACTTTCAGAGACGGAGATGGTCTTTGGGAAAATCATAATATAACAGATGTGGCAAGTCCACAAGGATGGAAAAAAGACAGAGCTTTGGTTTTGGAATTTTACAACGAACGCCGCAGACAGCTCCACGAAGTAGAACCCAACGAAGCCCACAAATTATTGGCAGAATTAGAAAAACATTTCGATGTTCAGATCATCACCCAAAACATTGATGATCTGCACGAAAGAGCAGGTTCTTCCAAAATATTGCATTTGCATGGAGAATTGTTCAAGTCGTGTTCTTGCAACAATAAAAACCTTATTTATGAACAAAAAGACGACATTAATATCGGAGACAAAGCCGAAGACGATGCTCAATTGAGACCTTTTATTGTTTGGTTCGGAGAAGATGTTCCATTGATGAAAGAGGCTACAAAAATGGCAAAAGAAGCCGATATTTTTTTGGTAATCGGAACATCTTTGCAGGTTTATCCGGCAGCTGGATTGCTTCACAACATCAAAGATGATTGTCTTCTCATTGTCATCAATCCCAATGAAACCGGCTTCGGATACGGTCAAAGAGCCGTAGTAATGAAAGAAACCGCAACAAAAGGAATGAGTCTGTTGTTTGATAAATTAGTAAATCTTGCCTGATGGAAAATTTGGTAAAAGCTGGAATTTTGAAAAAATTATGTAATAAATTACAAGCCAAATTAAAATAAAACCTAATAACCATGAATAAAAACACAATAGAATATCTTGCTTATTTATTAGATAAAGCACATAAAGAAGAAGGCAAAGAAAAAGCAATAGTTTTTTTGGGAGCAGGTACTTCTGTATCTGCAGGTATTCCTTTAACTAATGTTATTGTTAGGCATATTAAAAAAAAGTTTCGGAATAATCCAATAATAAAAGATTTTTCAAAAAAAGGAGAAGATGATTATTATAAATTAATGGGAGCTTTGACCGCAGATGAAAGACGTGATTTATTTCACTTTTATGTAACCAGAAAAAGAGTTAAACTTAACATCGCTAATATATATTTAGCACAGCTTTTAAAATTGGGATATGTAGATTATATCGTAACAGTAAATTTTGATGATTTAATTCTAAAAGCATGTACTTTATATAATTTTTTACCTCCTGTTTATGATATTTCCAATATCAAAACAATTACAACTACAGATATTCGGAAAAATTCTGTAATCTATTTACACGGACAATATTTTGGACAATGGTTACTAAATAATCCCGATGAATTGGCAAAAGTCGAAGATGAGGTATTACAATTATTTAATGCCATAAAAACCCGAAGAACTTGGATTGTTATCGGATATAGTGGCAATGATGGAATTTTTGATAAAATAAAATCTTTAGGAAGTTTTTCCAATGAATTATTTTGGGTAAAAAATAAATTTACTGATTCTGATAAAAATGTCACAGAATTTATAGAAACCCCAAACATAAACGCACACAAAATAGAAGGATATTATGCCGATTCATTTTTTTTAAAATTACACGCTGAACTTTCTAAACAGGATGAAAATCTAAAAGCTCCGGAAATCATTAGCAAACCGTTTACTTTTGTAAAATCTGTTTTACAAAGCATTAATGAAATTAAAGAAGATGATGAACTGAATGATAGCGTTAAAAAAATGCTGATAAACTGCAATGAAAGAATTGATAAAGTAATAGCCGAATATGAGGGTGAAGGAACAGAAGAAAACTTAAAACAGAGGATTATTGATGCTCTGCTAAAAGAAAATTTCAATGAAGAACTGGCGGTATCTTTTGAAAATGAAATGAAGCAAAAGGGGTATAATAATATTTCAGAATTGTCTTGGTATTATAACAATTGGGGAAATGCTTTATCAAATTTAGCCAGACTAAAAAATGACGAAGTCTTATTTAAAGAAAGTTTCGAAAAGTATCAACAAGCATCAGAAATAGACCCTAAAAGCGCAAATGTTTTTAATAATTGGGGAAATGCTTTATCAAATTTAGCCAGACTAAAGAATGATGAGGAATTATTTAAAGAAAGTTTAGAAAAGTATCAACAAGCATCAGAAATAGACCCTAAAAACGTAAATGTTTTTTACAATTGGGGAACTGCTTTATCCGATTTAGCCAAACTAAAAAATGACGAAGTTTTATTTAAAGAAAGTTTCGAAAAGTATCAACAAGCATCAGAAATAGACCCTAAAAACGTAAATATTTTTTACAACTGGGGAACTACTTTATTTTATTTAGCCAAACTAAAAAATGATGAAGTTTTATACAAAGAAAGTTTCGAAAAGTATCAACAAGCATCGGAAATAGACCCTAAAAACGTAAGTGTTTTTTACAATTGGGGAACTGCTTTATTTGATTTAGCCAAACTAAAAAATGATGAAGTTTTATACAAAGAAAGTTTCGAAAAGTATCAACAAGCATCGGAAATAGACCCTAAAAACGTAAGTGTTTTTAATAATTGGGGAACTGCTTTATTTGATTTAGCCAAACTAAAAAATGACGAAGTTTTATACAAAGAAAGTTTCGAAAAGTATCAACAAGCATCGGAAATAGACCCTAAAAACGCAAGTGTTTTTTACAATTGGGGAACTGCTTTATCCGATTTAGCTAAATTATTAGATGATAGCGACTATTTTAAGCAGGCATTAGAAGTATCTCATAAAGCATATGAATTAGGAGGTAGTCCATACAATATGTCTTGCGCTTTTGCATTATTATCCGATAAAGAAAATGCATTAAAGTATCTAAAGGAAACTCTGGATAAAAAACTCATAACAATCGAACATATTAACGAAGACGATGATTGGGACTCTCTTAAAAAAGATGAGGACTTTGTCAATCTATTAAGTCAATATCAATAAAAACATAAACTATGAACGAAGTACAAAAGAAAAAAATAAGCAAATACCTAAGCTTGGTGCTTAGACATAAACCCGAGGTCATCGGGCTGAATTTAGACGAAAACGGTTGGGCAAATGTTGAAGAATTACAGGAAAAATGTGCAAAACAGAATAGAGGTTTCACTTTGGAAGAATTAGATGAAGTAGTAGAAACCAATGATAAAAAACGTTTCATTTTCAGTGAAGACAAAACCAAAATACGGGCAAATCAAGGACATTCTATTGACATAGATTTGGCTTTAAAACCAAAGCAACCTCCCGAATTTCTCTATCACGGAACGGCAGAAAAAAACATTCCTTCAATCTTAGAAAAAGGAATTGAAAAAAGAAACAGACAACACGTACATTTAAGTTTAGATAAAGAAACCGCCACAAAAGTCGGAATGCGTCACGGAAAACCAACAATTCTTACCATCAGAACCGGGAAAATGCACGAAGACGGAGTATTATTTTACCTTTCCGAAAACAAAGTCTGGCTTACGGATTTTGTGGATGCAAAATATATTTCGAAATAAAAAAATGAAAAGAACATTAGCAATAGGTGACATTCACGGAGGATTTAGAGCGTTGAAACAAGTTTTGGAAAGAGCCAATGTTACCGAAAACGACACTTTAATTTTTCTTGGTGATTACGTTGATGGTTGGAGCGAATCTTCCCAAGTTATTCAATTTTTAATTGAACTTTCCGAAAAGCAGGAATGCATTTTCATCAAAGGAAATCACGATGTATGGACGGAAGATTGGCTTTCTTTCGGCAATGCTCCCGATGTATGGCTTTTCAACGGTGGAAAAAGCACGGTTGAAAGCTATTCCGGATATCCTTTAGAAAATTTAGAAACTCATCTTGAATTTTTCCAGCGAATGAAAAACTATCATATAGATGAAGAAAACCGCTTGTTTATTCACGCAGGTTACTCTTCTATGCACGGTCCTGAAAAAGAGGTATATTCCAGCAATTATTCTTGGGACAGAACACTTTGGGAAACTGCCGTTGCAATGGACAAAAAATTATCTAAAAATTCAGAATTATATCCCAAAAGATTGCTTTTGTATAATGAAATTTACATTGGTCATACTCCGACTTTATATTTGGGAATAAAAGAACCTGTTAATAAAGGCAACATTTGGAATTTGGATACAGGTGCAGCTTTTACAGGAGCATTATCTATTATGGATGTTAATTCAAAAGAATTCTGGCAAAGCGATCCCCTTCCGAAACTTTACCCAAACGAAAAAGGAAGAAATTTTTATTAATCAAAAAAGACGTTTCATAAGTGAAACGTCTTTTTATATTTTATTTTGGTAATCCTTTTTTGAGGGCATAATTGGCTTTTTCCACAGCTTTTCTTTCCTTCCAATCCATATATCTTTTTTTGTAGCGAGCCTTCATAAAATTATCAAATTTTCTTTGCACAGTAAGATTCCATAAAGAATGAGCTTTTACACCCCAAGATTTGTCCCAAGCTCTTAACGAAATTGAAAAACTACCGTCAAGATATTTCATCCAGTGCCACCAGCCTGTCGGCATAAATAATGTATCGCCGTGCTCCAGAAAACATTCAATGCCTTCTACTCCATCTAATGCCGGAAATTTTGAAAAATCCGGATTTTCTATATCGTAATCTTCCAAAGCATAAGTAGCATAAGGAAGTTTGTAAAGACGATCCTTCCATTTATAATCAAAAAGGAGAATATGTTTTCTTCCATTGAAATGCGTATGGAAAATATGAGCCATATCAATATCAAAGTGGAGAAATGTAATAGAGCCTTTTCCACCAAAAAACATATTAGGGTATTTGTCTAAGAATCCGCCCATTAAATCTTTAGGAGAAATATAATCGTCCAAAAGTTTCGGAGCATATTTAATAGGATCAAAAAGAAAAATTCTTAAATCTGTTGGTTCTCTATCAATAAGATCAACATAGTCTGCAAATTTCATTTTAGCAGCAGAAGCATTGATTGGAGCAGCAGGATCGGCTTTGGAAGAATCATACAACGGAACTTCTACATCACCTACTACTTCTTTCATATATTCCAAAGTCCACTTCTGATAGGCAGGCCATTTTCTTGCCATATTCTTGATGACGACCGGTATTCTAGGTTTCAGATATTTTTCTAAAAACTCTTCTTTTGTGATATCATCTACGACATCAATTGGTTTTAATAGTAAACCCATGATAAAATGAAATTATTGCGCAAAATTAAAAAATTATTAAATGTAATAATCAACGTTAGCAGATTTTTATGATATAACTCATAAATTCTGGATTTAACCAAAATCAATAAACCAAGTGCTATATCAAGCAATTTGTAACAAAGATTGAAATTTCTAAACTAATATTTTAAAAATTTTTATGAAGCGAGGATTATTTTTATTTTTTATGACATTTTTTGTAGTAGTAGCGTATGCACAAACTACGGTTACAGGAAAAATAACCGATTCTGATGGGCAGCCTGTTCCCAGTGCATCGGTTACTATTGAAGAACCTGGGAAAGATGCAATCATGGCATATTCTATTTCCAATTCCAAAGGAGAATATAAGGTTACTTTTTCCACATCCGAACCCAATGTTGATTTGAAAATAAAAGCATTCAATCATAAACCTCTTACAAAAAGTATAAAAAGTGAAACTCAAAATCTGAATTTCAGCTTAGAGTCCGACGCTACGGAAATCAAAGAGGTAAAACTCAAAACCAAACTTATCACTAAAAAAGGAGATACTATTTCCTACGATCTGAAAGCGTTTGAAAGCAAAGCCGATCGTACTTTGGCAGATGTTCTGAAAAAAATTCCGGGAATTCAGGTAAATAGCGACGGAACTGTTCTTTACCAAGGTGAAGCCATCAATAAATTTTACGTAAATGGCAAAGATTTGATGGAAGGAGGCTATGGAACAGTCAATAATTCGCTTCCGAAAGATGCTGTTCAGAAAGTGGAAGTCTTGGAAAATCACCAACCAGTAAAAATACTTCAGGATAAAGTACCTTCCGAAAATGCCGCAATTAATGTAAAATTAAAGAAAACCGTTACCATGACAGGTCGTGGAGAAGTCGGAGTTGGTATGGATCCTCTTCTTTGGAATGTAAAACTGACACCTATGTTTTTTGGGCAAAAAAATCAATGGGTGATTAATTATAAAGCGAATAATAATGGTGAAAGTGTAGAAAAAGAAGGAAACCTGCTGTCTTTTGGAAATCGTTGGGAAGGAAGAAGAACACAGGCTTCTCAGAAAAATTGGATAAATTTGGAAACAGCCGATACGCCGAATGATATTCCTGAAAAACGATATTTGCTGAATAATGTTCATTTCTTTTCTGCGAATTTGCTTACCAATCCTTTTAAAAATAAAGAATGGGAACTGAAAGCCAACACAAGCTACACCAATAATGCTATTGAAAGGCAGGATACAAAAATTGACGTTTATCAAGTAAATTCTCCAAGATTACCATCAGGAGGAACATTGACGTCTTATACATCCAACAATTTTTATACAAACGCAGCAAAAGGAGAATTGATCTTTACGAAAAATGCAAAAAAAGGATTTTTCAAAAATGTAACCACTTGGAACGGTTTCTGGAATGATAGCAACGCCGAAACCAATCGAGAGTTTCTAAAAGAAGTAAGCCAAAATAACTTTGAACAAAAAAAATATTCTTCTGCGCAGAATCTTGATTCTCCTTCATGGATGATTCAAAACTCACTAAGTACCATTTTGCCTTGGAAAGAAAAACTTTTCAATGTAATGAGTTATGTCAGTTATCAAAAAGACACTCAGAACCTTAATTTTAATCCGGGTAGTTATGCTAATATGGAAGGAGGTTTTTCTTTGGCAGAAAACTATAACCAGCTAAAACAAAATGCAAATTCTCATACCTTAATGGCCAATCATTCTGCTTCAGTGGGATTTTCACACAAAAAATGGACATTCACTCCGGAAATAGGTCTGAATATGAGTTTTAATAATTTGAAATCTTCACTTTTCGGAGAAAACAATGGTATTTATACAAGTTTGGGAAATAGCTTTGAAAATAATATTGATTGGAATGAAGTGCAACCATACACTCAGGTCGGAGTAAATTATAAATCCAATCAATTAAACCTGAATGTCAATTTACCACTTAATTTTTACGGAATCACTTACAAAGATAATTTAAGAAATAAAGCTCTGGAAAATAACAAATTAGTATTTGAACCAAGTTTATTCGCTTCCTACGATTTTGCTTCATTCTTCAAATGGTGGGTTTTTGCAAACCAATCGTATGATTTTGGAAACTTTGGATTTTTGTATGGTGGAAATCTATTGACATCACCACTGAGTTTAACGAAAAGATTTGATGAAGACAGTTCATTGATGCCGGAATATCTTTCCAGAAATTTAGGAACCCGTTTGGAATATAGAAATCCATTGAACAACCTTTTCTTCAATGTAAGATACGGCTACAATACAACGAAGAAAAATCTTATAGAAGAATATACCGGAAGTGGATTTACATCTTCTCTTTCTTTGGAAACAGGAGATAATACTATGATTTCCAGAACGGAAAGCGCTGAAATAGGAAAATATTTTCCAAAATTTAAAACCAATGCGTCAGTTAGTCTTTCAAATACCAACACAAGCGGATATTCTTTCTTTAATGGAGTTCAGGATACGAGAACAGACAGACAAAGCATGACTGTGAAGTTCAATAATACATACTTTTCTTGGCTGAGTGTAGATTACAATATTTCACTCAACTGGATGAATAATGTGAACAAAACATTCAATAATTCCACTAAAACATCGGGCTGGAATCATAATCTGGCAGCATATATTTATCCATTGGAAAATCATACGATCGGATTTTTCTGGGACGAAAATAATTCTAAGGCAGGAGGTAAAAATTTTAGAAACTCTTTCTATGATCTTTCCTATCAGTATACTTGGTCTAAAAAGAAAATTGATTTTGAAATAAAATGGTTGAATATTGCCAACAGAAAAGTGTTTGAAGATATATCGTACAGTCCTCAATATCTTTTAACAACTACAAGTACAATGTACATCCGTCCAAGTCAGGTAATGTTTACTGTGAAATTCAATTTCAAATAATTCAAAAAATCTGTAACAAAAGATCACTCTTCCGAACTAATGTAATAAAACTCTTTATGAAAAAGTTACTCTCAGTATTTACACTTATTACTTTTTTTGCTGTTCAGGCGCAAGAAACAGCAAACCGATTCTTTTACGAACTTACTTTTAAACCAAAGAAGAGTTCTGAAAATATGGACAAAGTAATGTCTACTTTAGAAATCACAAAAGAAAAATCCATTTATAGAGATTTTACGCTTGCAGCTCAGGATTCTATACTAAAAGTAGAAGTGGAAGCAATGCAGAAATCAGGGACATTTAAGGATTTGAGCAACTCTATCAAAATGCCGAAATTTTCTTATAAGGTTTATAAATTCTTTCCGGATATGAAAATTCAATATTCAGAAAGAGTAGCCAATGGTTTCACACCAATGAACATTGGATATAACGAAGATTTGAAATTCAACTGGAAAATCGAAAAAGACAAACAAAAAATAGGAGAATACAATACGCAAAAAGCAACTACTGAATATGGAGGAAGAAAATGGACAGCATGGTTTAGTGCAGATCTTCCTTTTCAGGATGGACCGTATAAATTTTATGGATTACCGGGATTAATTGTAAAAATTGAAGATGAAGAAAAAAATTATTCATGGGAGCTGAAAGGAAACAAAAAAGTTGAAAACTACTCCGAAGTTACATATGCAGAAAGCGTATCTCCAGGTGGTGGCGGTGGAAAAGTTGTAGAAGTATCGCGTGAAAAATTTGATAAGACATTTAATGATTTCAAAGCAGATCCATTGGCAACAGCAAGACCTTATCTGAAGCCTGAAGTTTTATCTCAAAAAATGCCGGGAAGCGACATCACTATTGGAGATATGGTAAAAAAACAGGAAAAAATGATGAAAGATTTCTATGAAGCAAATGACAATCCAATTGAAGTTGCCAGTACAACTACAGATGTAAAAAAGAAAAAGTAAGAAGCATTCATTTTTAATTTAAATATTCAAAGAACCGGAATTGAAAAATTCCGGTTTTATTTTTTGAAACGAAGTTATTTAGATTTAATATAAATAAGTATATTTGCAAACTAATTGTTTGATGTGAAAAAAGAACTGTGCAACAAACTTTGCTGCTTTCCCCAAAAAACAAAAGGAATAATCTGTGGTTATGAAAATGACCATCTGAAGATGCCTACCAAAATTATTGAAATGGGACTTTTGCCGGAAACGGAATTCGAAATTCTTTATCAGGCTCCATTTCAGGGACCTTTGTATATAGAGTTTGGCATAGAAAAAAGTAGAATTGCACTAAGACAAAAAGAAGCAGAATATATTATTGTAGAAAAAATATCTTAATTCACACCAACTTTTTACAGAGAATAGTAATCGGATGCAAGTTCAATCCCCAAAAAAGAAAATCCTTTTAGTAGGCAATCCCAATGTCGGAAAATCAACCGTTTTCAACTGCCTTTGCAACAAAAAGCAAAAAACTGGAAATTATGCAGGAGTTACGGTAGCCAGTCATTCCGGAAATTATTTTTACGAAAATGAAGAAGTAGAGGTAATTGATTTGCCGGGTTCTTACAGCATCTATCCCAGTTCTGAAGATGAAGCTATTTTTTCCAAATATTTAATAGATGAAGCTCAAAATTATTCGGGAGTAGTATATGTTTTGGAAGCTCTAAGTATTAAAAGAGGTCTGCTTCTTTTTCAGCAAATTCAGGATTTGGGAGTTCCGGTTTTAGTGATAGTTAACCAAATAGACCAAGCGAAAAGAAGGGGAGTTACGATTGATATTACAAAACTCGAAAAACACCTGAAAGCAAAAGCAATTGCCACAAATGCTAAAACCAATATCGGAATTGACGAACTGAAAAAAGCTATTGCCCATAATTGTTTTAAAATTTCTACAGAAAACACTTTTGATATTCCCTTGGAACAGAAAGGCATTATCCAAACTCTTCTGAAAAACTCTTCTGAAAAAAATCCGTACAAAGTATGGACGCTTCTTTCTTCCGATTCGTATTTAGGGAAAATAAATTCCGTACATGAACAGCTTAATGTTGATGATTCCAAATGCATAGTTCCCAAAAGATTACAAACACAGGAAACAATCAGACGCTATCAAAATATTGATAAAATTATTTCGGAAACTATTTCTAAAAAGCAACAATTCAAAGAACTATTGACAGAAAAATTAGACAAAATTCTAGTGCATAAATTCTGGGGATATGTATTCTTTTTATTGGTGTTGCTGTTTATTTTTCAGATGGTATTTTATATTGCGGCGTATCCGATGGATTGGATTGATAATGGCACAATCTGGCTTTCAAATTTTGTTGAAAATACTATTCCGAAAGGTCCTATCAATTCTCTTATTTCTCAGGGAATTATTCCCGGAGTTGGAGGTATTGTCATCTTTGCACCGCAGATTGGGATTTTGCTGTATTTTCTATATATGTTGGAAGATTCCGGATATATGGCAAGAGTTGTTTTCCTGATGGACAGACTTTTGCGACCTTTCGGACTGAACGGAAAAAGCATTGTTCCTTTAGTTTCCGGAACAGCATGTGCAATTCCGGCAATCATGTCTACCCGAAATATTGAAAACGTAAAAGAAAGGCTCATTACGATTTTGGTAACGCCTTTTATGACGTGTTCTGCAAGACTTCCCGTTTACAGCATTATTATTGGACTAATTATTCCGGACAAATATTTTGGAGGCATTAGTTATAAAGCGTTAGCACTTTTGGCAATGTATTTATTAGGATTTTCTACGGCACTTTTAGCTTCTTTAGTTTTGAAAAAAAGTATTAAAAATAAAGGGAAAACGTTTTTGGTAATGGATATGCCCACTTACAAAACGCCTCTTTTTGGATATGACTTCAAGCTGATGCTGGAAAAAGTTTGGGAATTTATAACCGGAGCCGGAAAGATTATTTTTATAGTAAGTATTATTATCTGGGTTTTGGGTTATTTTGGCCCACCAAAAGATTCAAAAAAAATAATCGCTGCAGATGTAAAATTGGATCATTCCTATCTTGCAAAAATGGGAAAAACCATAGAGCCGGCAATTGCACCACTCGGCTATGATTGGAAAATGGGAGTTGGAATTATTACGAGTTTTGCTGCAAGAGAAGTTTTTGTTGGGACGATGTCTACACTTTATCGTTTGGATGATTCTGCTCCGGAAGAAAAAGTAATTGACAAAATGCGTCGAGATGTGAAACCGAATGGAGAGAAAGTATTCAGTTTTGCAACCGGACTTTCCGTATTGGTTTTTTATGCATTTGCGATGCAGTGTATTTCTACTATTGCTGTTGTGGTTCGGGAAACGAAATCTTGGAAATGGGCTATTCTTCAAATTATAGGAATGTCGGGCTTGGCATATATTGCTTCATTGGTCGTTTATCAGGTTTTTAAATAATTTGAAAATCAATATATTAATAATGAAAGTTCGTATCTTTACTAATCAATATTAAAGTATTTACGATGAATTCTTTAACCATACAATATATCATTCTGGCAATTATTTTTGGGTTTGCTTGTTACTCAATTTTTAAGTTGATTAAAAAGAATTTTGTTCCAAAAAAATTCAGCAGCAAAAGAACACATTGTGATAAGGATTGTGGATGTTCATAAAGCAATAATTTTCTGAGAAAAAAATTAAAAGTTCAGACATTTCCTTAATTTCGTAAAAATTTTAAATTTAATATGTCACTAATAAAATCAATCTCCGGAATCCGTGGAACAATAGGCGGAAAAGTAAACGATAATCTTACACCACTTGATGTGGTAAAATTCGCTTCTGCATTCGGAACATGGCTTCAAAATAATAAAAACAGGAAAGATCTTACACTGGTTATCGGAAGAGATGCCAGAATTTCAGGACAAATGGTTTCATCATTAGTTACAGCTACATTGCAAGGATTGGGAATCAATGTTATCGACTTGGGACTTTCTACAACGCCAACTGTGGAAGTGATGGTTCCAGAGCTGAAAGCCGATGGTGGAATTATTTTAACAGCTTCTCATAATCCGAAACAATGGAACGCTCTAAAATTGTTAAACGAAAAAGGCGAATTCATCAATGGAGAAAATGGAGCGGAAGTTCTGAAATTAGCAGAAAATGAAGATTTTAACTATGCAGAAGTAGATGATCTTGGAAGTTACGAAACCAGAGAAGATGCTTTTGATATTCATATTCAGAAAATTTTGAATCTACCAATGGTGGATGCAGAAGCCGTGAAAAGCAAGAAATACAAAGTGGTTTTGGATGCTGTTAATTCTACAGGTGGAATATCCATTCCACCACTTTTGGAAAAATTGGGTTGTGAAGTAGTGAAGCTATATTGTGAACCAAACGGACATTTTCCCCACAATCCGGAACCTTTGAAAGAACATTTAACGGATATTTGTGAATTGGTAAAAAAAGAAGGAGCAGATTTAGGGATTGTAGTAGATCCTGATGTAGACCGATTGGCACTGATTGACGAAAACGGAGAAATGTTCGGAGAAGAATATACTTTGGTTGCAGTTGCAGATTACTTGTTGAGACACAAAAAAGGATCGGCTATTTCCAATCTTTCTTCTAGCCGTGCTTTGAGAGATGTTGCTAAAAATTTAGAATCTGAATATTTTGCAAGTGCAGTTGGAGAAGTGAATGTAGTTACTTTGATGAAAGGAAAAAATGCAGTAATCGGAGGTGAAGGAAATGGTGGAATTATCTATCCTGATCTGCATTACGGAAGAGATTCTTTGGTGGGAGTTGCACTATTTTTAACTCATTTAGCAAAAGAAGGAAAAACGGTTTCTGAGCTCAGAAAAACATATCCTGCTTATTTCATGGGCAAAAAGAAAATTGAGCTGACTCCAGAGATTGACGTAGATGCACTTTTGGAAAAAATTCAAGATGAATATAAAAATGAGGAGGTTTCGACAGTTGATGGCGTAAAGATAGATTTTCCGGGAAATTGGGTACATCTTAGAAAATCAAACACAGAACCAATTATCAGAATCTATACTGAAGCAAAATCACAGGAGGAAGCAGATAAAGTGGGAGATGAAATGATAGAAAAAATTAAAAGTTTAATCTAAAAAATCAGGAACGGTTTTTATCAGTTTCTTATTATTGATGGTAAATAGAGGTGGTTTTCATATTTTTTTTGAAAAATATTTTGCGCAATATGATAATTGAATGATTTTTTTAATATCTTTATGTTGAAAAAAAATTAAAACTTTGCATTAATTTTGCAGAGTTTTTTAATCAACAGATTTGTAGAATTAAAATAGTTTTCCAAAGTTTGCAAGCTAATTTCGGACATTGGAATAACAACTGAAAAAAAAATTGGAAGAATTTTTTGAAAACGAACTTGCCAGAAAGTTCGAAGAAATGCTTGAAAATAATGAAGAATTCTATTTTGATACAGACGAATTAGAAGAAATTATTATTTATTATCTGGAAATTGGTGATATCACCTTTGCCGAACAGGCTGTGCAATATGCCTTGAAACTTCATCCAAATTCTTTGGAAGTGAAGACTAAAAAATTGGAAGTTCTTTTGGAATTGGAAAACTATGTAGAAGCAAAAAGAATTATAGACGAATTGAAGATATCTTCTATGGAAGATACAGACTTTTTAGTATGTTGTGCTAAATATTATTCTAATTTGGGAAACTCCAAAAAAGCGATTGAGTATTGCAAAAAAGCGCTGGAACTTCATGAGGAAGAAAACTTCTTGCATAATTTTATTGCTGACGAATTCGTGAATTTGGAAGATCCTTTCTCTGCACTTGAACATTATAAAAAAGCGTTGAGTTTTGATCAGAACGATGATTATGCTTTAGAAAATGTAATGTCTTGCTATAGTAGATTAAAGAAAAACAAGGAAGCGATAGATTTTCTTAATTCATATCTGGATAAATTTCCTTTTTCTGAAACAGCTTGGTTTGAATATGGACAATTCTATTTTAACCGAAAAAATTATGAAGAAGCCATAAAAGGATTTGATTATTTATTAGCAATCAATTCAAGTGCTGTAAGTGTATATTCCAACAAAGCGTCCTGTTATGAAGCAATGAAAGACTGGAAAAAGGCAGTTGAAGTATATGAAGAAATGCTGGAACAGGAATATACCAAAGCCTTTACTTTCTATAGAATAGGACTTTGCTATAAAGCGTTGAAACAACCTATTAATGCAATGAGTGCTTTTCAGAAGTCTCTTCGTGAAGATCCGCAATTTTATCTTGCTATGATGGAGCAATCCTATATTTATGAGGAAATGGGCGGAATGAAAGAAGCTCTTCATTTTGCAAAAGAAGCAACAGCTCTTAATGAAAGCAATTTAGATTATCAGAAAAGACTTGCTTTTCTATATATAGATGCCGGAAATTTTGAAGAAAGTATTAAATGTTTGAAAAAATTGGTAGACTCCGAGCCAAGTCGCTTTTACAATTGGTATGCTTACACTGAAGTTTTAATGCTTTTAGGCGAATATAAAGATGCAGTAATTGTTTTAAAGGCTGCAATCAAAAAGCATAAAAGAGCCGAACTTTTTTATCAATTGAGCAACTGCTATTTTAATTTGAAAGAAGATGCAGCAGCAAAAGAAATGCTAAATAAAGCTCAGGATCTTGATGCAACACTATTAGAAGATATGAAACAAAAATATCCACATTTGAAAACGGATTCCAAAAAAGGAAAGATGGAAAAATAATTTAAAAAAAATCACCAAACATTTGGTGATTTTTTTTTGGGGTTTTATAAAATATTGATGACGGGTGTTTTAAATAAGATTGGATAACCTATAAAACTATTTGTTAAAGGTTTATCCAGATAAAATTTGTTTCCATATGCGCAACCAACAATTTTATAAGTTGTATAATTACCAGAACCATTTGTATCAGAATTGATCTTAACATATTGTCCAACTCTTAATTTTCTTGAGTCATAATTAGACGTGGAATCAAGATAATTTTTACCAGCAGTTCCAGATGCTAGAACTCCACTCTGACTTGGGTCACTACTATTATCACCAATAGTTCCACTATCTGTTACTATATTAAATTTTCCTGAAGTATCTACAAACGTTTGTCCTTTTTCAAATGTTCCCACTTTATTCACCATATTTGTTTTCATATAATAAGGTAAAATTTTAGGATTATCTTCATCCATTGTAAAATATGTAACATCTGATGCTACTAAAACATTAAGATTTCTTAGGTTGTTATCTGCATTATTATATACAGTAAATCCAGCTGAAAGTTTATTGGAAGAAGAATTATTATTTGGGAAAAGCATGCCATTTTTATTTGGTAGTATAGCAACAATGATCGATTCGCCATTCGTTTGGTAAAGTGTACTTAAAACATTTTTAATTATACTCGTATTTGGTGTATTGATAAAAGATTGTTGAAGATTAAAGAAAAAATCAACAATTGCAATCCCCATTCTTTCTTTTACTTTAAAAGCAGCACCAAGATATTTTGGGTTGTTTTTAAAGGCTAGATTATAATCACTAGAAAATGTTTCAGAAGTCGCGGAATCTTGTCCTATACTTCCTATACTTTCAAATTGTTCTCCATCTATCAGCAAAGACTTTGAACTGGTAACTGATTTTACAGCATTATAATTCTCTAAAGTATTGTTAAAAAGATATGAGCCACTATCAAATTTATAGAATTTAATGGCTGTTCCATGATCTTTTGCATAAGGATTTAAAAAAATATTAGGAGAAGGACAAAGGTTTTCTATAATTTCACAGGCATGTACAAAAAGTTTAAAATTGTCTTTGTTAATAACCTGCACTCCGGATAAATCAAATGTTCTGTAATTAGGAGTATTAATCATATCATCCATATTATTACCAGAAATTTCAACTTTATTCTGATTAGAATAAGCAGTGGTAGGAGGATTAACATTAATATCTATATATTCTCCATTACTTTTTTTAAGGAGAGAAGAAATGTATACAGCATGACTCTTCATTCCTTCGAAATGATTACCAAAAAATTGTACTGTACAGTTACTTATTTCTATGTCTACAGCATAATGATCCGGAACATTATAGCTATTTGAAGTAGAATGATTGATTGTTCCTTCAAAATTATTGCTCACTATTTTCACCAAATCTTTTGCAAAACTCCCATAAATCACCCGGAAATTTTGATGGCATTTGTTGTTTTCAAAAACAAATCCCCAAGAGTTATTACGTCTGTCATTATTATGATTGTTATTGTCTACAACTGCGTAATCAAAATATACACACTCATCATTATGCCAAAAAGCACAGGATGTAATTTGGATAAAAGCGACATTATATGGATTATTGCTATGGAAATTAATAGCTTTGTTAAACCCGTTAAAATGACAATCCCTAATAATGAAAGGCCAGGTTGGTCCTATATATTCGGATTGAAAGTCTATCGCATATGTTGTTCCTATTGTTCTTCCTTCTTTTGCCAAAAATTGAATAGATTCTATATGAATGGGATCCGAAACTGAAGAAATTATAACTGAATTAACAATCTTATTCCCATAAATGATAGCTGTCTTGTTTTTGGGAACAATTAAAGAGCAGCCATAGGAAGAAGAAGGAGAATTTGCGGCAACACTTTCTTCTCTCAACAAGGCACCAGAACCAAGTAGTTTTAACCCTCCTTTAAAAATTTTCAGCGGCTTATCAAGATAATAATCACCAGGAGGAAAAAATAAGGTTTTTTGAAAGGTGCTTTCACAAAAATCGATTGCTTTTTGAATGGCATCAGAGTCAGGAGTTGTTCCGTCACCAACCGCACCAAACATTTTCACGGTGATGTAGTCATTCAAGACCCTTTTGTAATATATATTATTTTGTCGAATATATACAACACCATCAACATATTTATCAGGATCTGGGTCGCTATTCATAAGGGTTGTATTGTCATACCATGTTGTAGTTGATACATATTTGCACTGTTCGCCAGTATTTGGGTCAGTAATTAATAAATTGCTCATAATTGATTTTTAAAAAAAATTTTACAATAAATACACAATTCTTCTGCAGAATGAATTGAAGTTTAATAAAGCGAAGATATAGTGAGGTAGCGACAGAACTTGACGTATTAAAATTTTATAAGAGAATTTTTTTAAAAAATGGTTTAGTATGAAAATGAGTCAGCAACACTATTAGAAGATATGAAACAAAAATATCCACATTTGAAAACGGATTCCAAAAAAGGAAAGATGGAAAAATAATTTAAAAAAAATCACCAAACATTTGGTGATTTTTTTTGTTTATTTAAAATTTTCTGCCCAAAGCTCCATCTTTCTTTCTAGGACATCTAAAGGTAAACATCCCTGATTCAGAATTTCATCATGGAATTGTGCAAGATTAAATTTAGTACCTAATTGTTTTTGATATTTATCACGAAGTTCACGGATTTTCAAAGAACCGATTTTGTAGCCCAATGCTTGTCCCGGAACAGCCATATAACGTTCTACTTCTGCGGTTGCAGCAGCTTCATCGTAAGCAATATTGCTTAAAAAATAATGAATAGCTTGTTCACGCGACATTTTCCCACTGTGGATTCCCGTGTCTACAACCAGACGAACAGCTCTCAACATCTGATCACTAAGATATCCCATTTTTTGATAAGGATCTGTATATAAGCCAAATTCAGGACCGAGGGTTTCACAATAATGAGCCCAACCTTCTCCATAAGCTCCGAACCATCCGAATCTCATAAATTTTGGAAGAGCCATATTTTCCTGCTGTAAAGAAATTTGATAATGATGTCCCGGAATTGCTTCATGTAAAAACAGAGATTCCATTCCGGAAGTTACATTGAATTTTTTAGGATCGGGAAGAGGAACATAGAAAATTCCGGGTCTTTTTCCATCAGGAGTTCCGGGTATATATTCTGCGCTGGCTGAAGCCTCCCGAAATTTCTCGGTTTGTCTAATTTCAAAAGGCGTTTTTGGTGTTACGGAAAACATGGTTTTCAGTTTGGGAGTAATTTTGGAAAGAACACCGTTGAAAGCATCTAAAACTTCTTTCGATGTTTTATAAGGCATAGCATTAGGATCATTGGTTTCATGCTTTATGAATTCTTCCAAAGTTCCTTTAAAGCCTACTTGTTGTTGCACTTTTGCCATTTCTGCTCTCAACATTGCTACTTGCTCCAATCCGATTTTATTGATTTCTTCCGGAGTTTTTTTAGTGGTTGTCCAGCTTTTTACATAATAATCATAAATTTCGCTTCCATTAGGTAGAGCGTTGTATCCGTCTGTATTTCTGGATTTTGGCAAATATTCTTTTTCAAGGAAATCCCCCATTTTTGTATATGCGGGAATTATATTCTTAGCAATGGACCCCCGAAACAGTTTGGTATATTTTTCTTTTTGTGCAGCCGAGAAATTTTTTGGAAAGTTCAGAATTGGTTCATAGAAAATATTTTTTTCAAATTTTGGAGTAATAATTTCCTCCGCTTTCATTTGAGGAATCATCTTTATCACCAATTTTTTAGGAAGAACAGTTCCTGTAGAGATTCCCGTTTTGAAATTTTCTTCAGCCTGAATCATCCAGGTTGGGAATTTTTCCATTCTTTTCAGCCAATTATCATAGTCTTTCTCCGTATTGAACGGCTGAATCCCTTTTCCGCTTCCCATTACAGGAAAATCCAAAGGAAGCCCTCCAAACTGTGTAAAGGGGATGTATTCCGGATGATAGGCATAGTTTTCAATTTTATCTTTCAGTATGTAATCCAAAACGTCATACACTACTTTTTTATCATCAGAAAGTTCTTTATACTCTATTTTTTTTAGTTGATCGTTTACATTTTTATAAAAAATGATCTCACTGGAAATAAATTTTTTATCAATATTTACAGGAAGCAGATCGTTGTAGCGATTATCACCTTGTGCAGTGGCTTCAAGAGGATGAAGTTTCAGATAATCTTCATAGTATTTTGAAGCAATAGAATCCAGATTTGTAGATGTAGCTTCACTCATTGAAGAGTCTTGTTTTTTACATGAAAAGGAAGAAAATGCAATACCAAGAGCAATAAAACTTCCCAAGAAAACGTTTTTCATTTCAAATTTTTAGAAAGACTAAATTACTAATTTTATGCTATCTGAAAATCACATTTTTGCCTTGAAAATAATTTTAAAATATCTTGGAAAAATCAATCTATTTTTTATCTTTGTTGAAATAAGTTTAAAATCAATTATTTATAATTTTCTTTAACTCAAATGAAAGGGATTTTAAAAATTTATCACCCCGACGAAACTTTAAAATACAATATTAAAAGCACTTATTGTAAAGCTGTCTATAGCAACAAGCAACATTTTCTGGAAATAGAGATCATCACAGATGATGGTTTGGATCATGTGGATGACGATTCTTTACAGTATAATTTTCCGCAACTTTCCTTAGATATTTTTGATTTCCCGATTGATTCTTCCGATATAGAAGGAAAGATATTCCAAATCAACGATTCTGAAGACGAAACCTTTACAGAGGTGGATCTGTTTGATGATGAAGAAGCCTACATTTATAACAATGAATTGGAATTTGATAAAGATGAAAACGGCGAACTTCAGCTTTTCTGGAAGGGAAGTATTGATGATTTCTACACCGGCTCTGAAGAACCAATTACCTTTAAATTGAAATGCAATTTCAAACAGGATGATATTAATGTGGAGGAAGACTAAACGTTTTTCAGGCTAAATTTTAATAATACAAGTTGTTGTAAAAAAGAGCATAACAATATTCAACTATATTTTTCGTTATAAACCATAATAAATATACTATTAATGGCATTTTTGGAAATATCAAATCTTTTGTTCATACAAGCACAGACTCCCGTTCCTGAAGTTACTGTTCAGGAGTTTTCTTTCTGGAAAATCATGTTCCACGGAAATATTTTTGCGAATATCGTAATGATTACGGTACTCTGTCTTGGGATTTTCTCTTTATATATTTTTCTGGAACGGTTGTTCTATATTAATAGACAATTGAAAATCAATGATTTGAACATGATGAACAATATCAATGATTTACTGAAGGACGGAAAATTACAAAGTGCAATAGATTATTGTGAAAGACAAAACACACCCGAAGCCAGAATTTTGGAAAAAGGAATTACAAGGATTGGAAGACCGGTTTCTGATATTGTAAGCGCGATGGAAAGTCAAGGGCAAATAGAAGTTTCCAAATTAGAAAAAAACCTGAATCTTCTCGCTTCAATTCCAAGTATAGCTCCAATGTTGGGACTTTTGGGAACGGTAATCGGGATTATTATGGCGTTTTTCAATATGGCGAATATGGAAGGTTCTTTTTCCCCGAAAACACTTTCTGAAGGAATTTATACAGCACTTGGACAGACCGCAACAGGTTTGGCTGTTGCAATTCCTTCCAATTTTTTCTACAATCTTTTGCTTACGAGAATTGATAAGTTTATACTGAAAGTTCAGAATCTTTCGGTAGATTTCTTAGATATCATCAATAAACCATAAGCATGAATCTAAAAAGAAGAAATAAAGCCAATCCGGAATTCAGTCTGGCAGCAATGGTGGATGTTATTCTGCTTTTGTTGATATTCTTTATGGTGACTTCTGCTGCTTCCAATATCAGTGCAATTGATGTAAAACTTCCGAAAGGCGAAGTGGAAAATCCTAATGTTCCTAACGAACTTTCGGTAAGTATAAAAGAAGATGGCTCTTATTTTGTAGATGATAAATCTATAAAAAAAGAATTGCTGGAAAGCGTAATCGTAAACAGATTACAAAAAAGGCAAAACCCGTCATTCACAATTCGGGCAGATAAAAATTGCCTGCACAAAGATGTGGTATTCGTGATGGAAATTGCCGAAAAACATAAATACAATATTGCAATTGCAACAACACAAGAAGAGTAAAATCGAAAATGAACTTTTATAGTGTCAATAAAAAAGAAGAACAAAGCGACCGAATAAAAAGCGGTATTATTACTGCAATCATTTGGTCTCTTTTGCTTTTATTTGTCTTCTTATATAAGTTTCAAAATACCATTCCGAAGCAGAAAGAAGTGGTTTCTGCCATGCTCATTAATTTTGGAGACAACCGAAACGGAAATGGACAAGAAGAACCTGCTAATCAGGAAGGTTCTCTTGCTGAAAAAGCAGAAATTCCAAATCCTGAACCTGCTGCCCAACCAAAAGAAGCAACAATTCAACCGGAAACTTCTGTAAAAAAAGAATCTTCAAAAGACAAAATTTTAACGGGAACAGATTCTAAAAATTCAGTTAAAAAAATTGAAAAAACAGATCATTCTTCCAAAAATGTAACCTCAAAAAAGGCAAGTGCTGCAAAAAATACAAGCAAAAGCAGTACAGCAAATGCTAAGTCTTCCAACTCCACATCAGGAAATGGGGACGGAAAAGGAAATGCAGCGATTGGAAATCTGATAAAAGGAAGAGGTACAAAACCCGGAACTCAAGGAAATGGAGGAACTACAGGAAATGCGGGAGATCCACTTGGAGGTGACGGAAACGGAGATAGCAAAATAGGTATAGACCGAAAATTGATCGCTTTTATTCCCGGAACTATGGGAAGAGGTGGTGCACAACCGCCTCATAATTGTAGCGCTTCCGGTTCCATTACCATTTCTTACACCGTGGACAAAGCAGGAAATGTAATTTCTGCAAAACGTTCCGGAGGAATTTCCGATCCATGCGTTGTAAGCACTACAACAGCTTGGGTGAAAAAATATGTAAAAGCAGAAAAAGCCGGAGTAAGCTCTACTGGAAGTTATAAAATTACGTTCTAAAAATTCTTTAATTCCTATTTTTTTGACAATTTTGCAGCATGACACAGCAGCAATATCAAGAAGCCGTTGAATGGCTGTTTTCTCAAGCTCCGAATTACCAGATTGATGGCAAAAAAGCCTATAAACCTGGACTTCAGAATATTACGGCTCTTTGTGATTTTTTTGGAAATCCACAAGATAAAATCAAAACCATTCATATTGGAGGGACAAACGGGAAAGGTTCTACGTCCAACATGCTTGCTTCGGTTTTGCAGGAAGCGGGATATAAAGTAGGACTTTATAATTCTCCACATTTAATAGATTTCACAGAAAGAATAAAGGTAAATGGAAAAAATTGTGATAAAGAATTTGTTTATGATTTTATTAAAAAATTAAAACAGCTTCCTGAAAATATTCAGCCCTCTTTTTTTGAGTTTACAACCATCATGGCGTTTGAATATTTTTATCGGCAAAAAGTGGATTTCGCCATTATTGAAGTCGGTTTGGGAGGAAGATTGGATTCTACCAACATCATTCATCCTTTGGTTTCTGCAATTACGAATGTGGATTTGGATCACATGAATATTTTAGGAAATACGATTGAAGAAATTGCAATAGAAAAAGCGGGAATTATAAAGCCCAATACACCAATTATTTCTGGAGATGAAAATGAAAAGGTAAAAAAAATAATTTCGGATAAAGCACAAAAAGAAAACGCCCTTTTTATAGACGTTACAAAAATTGAAACTCATTTCGATTCGGATTTAAAAGGAAATTATCAGCGAAAAAATATAAGGGTTGTTCAAGGGATTATTAATGAATTAAAACGTCAAGAAATCAAAATATCTGATTTAGCAATTGAAAACGGACTGTTGAATGTTTATCAAAATACAGGTTTTATTGGAAGATGGTTTGAATTTTCTAAAAATCCATTAACGATTTGTGATACGGCACACAATCAGGCAGGATTGGAAATGGTTTTTGAACAATTAAATGAAATTCGGATGAAGAAGCATATTGTTTTAGGATTTGTGAATGACAAAAAAATTGATGAAGTTTTACAAATTTTACCTGAAGATGCAGCTTACTATTTTGTAAAACCATCCATCAATAGAGGTAGAAATCCTGAAACCTACGAAGATCTTTTGAAAAAAAGGAAAATTAATTACAAAATTTTTCAAGATGTGCAATCCGGCTATCTTTCTGCAAAACAAAATGTTAAACAAAACGAAATGATTTTTATTGGAGGAAGCAACTTTGTAGTGGGAGATTTTTTAGAAAAAAGTTTGCAGAAATAAAAATTTGCCGTATATTTGCCACACCAAAAACAAGGGTTCTTAGCTCAGTTGGTTCAGAGCATCTGGTTTACACCCAGAGGGTCGGGGGTTCGAATCCCTCAGGACCCACAAACTCCTCAAGAAATTGAGGAGTTTTTTTATTATATTTTCTTTATCTCTTTGTAGAAAAGGTTTTTTAAGGGTTTTCTGTAGCTTCATTATTATTTCAAATTACTATTAATTTCCCAAAAATTTAAAGATTAGGGTGTGCTTTTAGGTGTGCAATATTTTTCTCAGGTGTGCATTCTAAACTCCCTATTCATCAACCTTTCTAAAATCAAATACAATGAACATTAATAAGATTAGTATTCTATTCTTAATTGCAAGAAGTAGAATAAATTCATTAGGTAAATGTTCTATAAGGTGTAGAATAACCTATGAACACAAGAGATATGAGTTCTCAACAGGAATATTCATAAATCCTGATAACTGGAATGCCCCTAAACAAAAGGCATTTCCACCCAATACAGACCACAACCAAATCAATACTCAACTAAGCCTGATTAAACAAGAAGTTAATCAGGCTTTTTTATTTCTACAAGTCCAAGACAAGAACTTTGATGTAGATGATATTTACAGACAATACAAAGGAGAAAACATCAAGCAGGATAAATCTATTATGGAGATGTTTAACTTGCATATTGCTAAACAAGAAAGACTGATAGGAATAACTACAACTGCTGTATCTGTAGCCAAATTCTATCAAACTAAAACTCATGTAAAATCCTTTGTAAAATATCAGTTCAATAAATCAGATTTTCTTCTGAGAGATATGACAATGGCTTTCATTACAGAATTTGAATTTTACCTAAAAGCAGAGAAGAAGTTTCAACAGAATACAATTCATAAGACTTTGCAAAGGTTTAAACAAATGGTAAAATTAGCTGTAGGTTTGGATTATTTAGCCAAAGACCCATTTCTTTTACACAAAAATAAGAAACCTAAAAAGCAGGTTGTATTTCTTTCCATTGAGGAACTCAAAGAAATAGAAAATCATCATTTTGCTTCTGAAAGATTACAGCAAGTAGCAGATATGTTTATTTTCTGTTGTTATACAGGTTTAGCCTATACTGAAATGGCAAATTTGAAAATATCTGATATTAGAATTGGATTTGATGGCAATAAATGGATTCATATTCACAGGCAGAAAACAAGCAAGAAATATGAAATTCCATTACTATCTAAAGCAGAAGAAATATTGAAAAAATATGAAGAATTGGAAACTATGTTACCAATAATTTCAAATCAGAGATTCAATGCCTATCTAAAAGAAATAGCTGAAATTAAAGGAATTAAAAAGAATCTAACCCATCACTTGGCTAGGAAGACATTTGCATCAACTATTCTACTTTACAATGACATTCCAATGGAAATTGTATCTGAACTTTTAGGGCATTCTGAAATTGGGATTACTCAAAACCATTATGCTAAGGTGGTGAAGAAGAAAGTAGGAGAACTGATGGAGAAACTCAATAATAAGCTGAAGTAATTTTTCTATTTAACTGCTTTGTATTATTTTTACAAGGCAGTTAAATTTAATACAGCATATGGAACTACCAAATATTCATTTTCAAGACTTTTCAGTTGACTTCAAACAAATAGACCCCGATGATTTTCCTAATTTTACAGTTGAAGACAAAGTGATAATATCTCCTAATGATGATGGATACATTAGTGAAGTTCTAAAGAGTCACATTCAACTAGATGAAAAAAACACTGTTGTAATTAACGCTGCTGTTGGACAAGGTAAAACTACAGCTATTCTAGATATTGTAAAAGAATATTATGAAAATACTGATTATATAATCTTTATTGCTTCACCCTTTGTTAGCCTTGTTGAACAATATTACAATAAATCAATTGGCATTGGAATCCCTGAAAATGATATCTACAGGTATGAATTAATAGGTAAAGACTTGTCAAGGGATGCTTGGAATAGCAGAGTTCAAATTGTAACTGCCAATTGTCTTTTAGGTAATCCAGGGGAAGACTCTTTAATAAATTCTGATGCTAAAAGGAATTATATAAACTATTTGTCTCAAAAGTGTAGAGAAAATGGTAAGAAAGCAGTTTTTATATATGACGAGATTCATGATGCCATACACAATTTTAAAGAAAGATTTATTTTCAATTTATACAAATGGAGAGATGTAATTCATAAAAACTTTTTACTAAGTGCAACATATAATGAAGCATCCAAAGTTGTAATAGAATATTTATCTGAACTAACAGATAATAAAATTCAAATCATAGAATCTGAAAGAAAAACATTTCCTGATAAGCAGTCTAAACTCTTTCTACATTTTAATAACTCGAGTTATTATAATTATGATAATGATGACATTGTTCAAATAATACAGAATCTTGTAGATCAAGGTAAAGAAGTTGACATACTTTCTTTTTCAAAAATACTTGCAGAAAATATATGCAAAAATACAGACACAGGAATAGGGAAAGTCCTAACAGAAGCATTTGGAGAAATTCATAATTGTACTTCTGATTTAGAGGAAAACGCAAGACCTTATTTTGAGCCTCCTAAAAACAGGTTTAAGCCAAATAAATGTAATGTTGGCACTAATTTTAAAACAGGAGTAAGTATTGAAAAAGAGAATCATGCATTTGTTATTATTATGCCTCCTATTAGCAGAAAGGGAAATTTTAAGAATAGTTTTGGTATTTTTACAGATGGTGTGAATTCAATTATACAGGCTCTTGCGAGACAAAGAATAAAAGGAGAAATACACATTATACTACCTCCTCCTGATAAATTTAATTTTGATAGTTTACCTTTTACAGGGGCTAAAAAAGAAAAATTCATTGAATTTTATAGTCTTTGTCATAACCATAAACACGTTGATAATAAACTTGTTGAATATTATTCATTTAATAATCAAGATGATCTACTTAAGGAATATTATGATTTAGAAATTAAAGAGAACATTAGAGAAGAGGAAGAATATATTAGAACTAAAACTCGTGAGAATATGCCTTCTTTAGTATTTCCAGACTATAAAAAATACAAACTTTCTTTTGGGGAAACCTATTTCGTAAAAAAACATAAATTCTTTGGAGGAGACTTATCCTCATTCATATTATATTCTGCTATAACCAATCAATTTGTTAATTGTAGATTAGCAGGCATTAATCTGAAACCTATTTTGTACTTTGAAGAAGGTAAAATACAGTGGAAGTTAACAGAAATATTCAAGAAATATTTTGATTATGAATATTACAATGGCATAAAAAATGTGGTGAGTGACCAGTACTTTTATTCTCTCATCAAAAATGATATTTTTTCTCAATATAAAGTATTATATAAAACCTCAGATTCAAATTATTCAGAAATAAAACCCAATCAAAATAAATATTTTGAACAACAGTTACTAGCATTTGCTCAAAAGACAACACACATTGAAGACAATGTATTCTTATCAAGGTTTTTTAATGAAAACTCTGATATTATTGATGTAAATTTTTCAAGAGGAGAATACTTCAGAAATTGTATCTCTTTAACAGAAGGAATATCAGAAGAAGCTGATGATATTTCAGAAGATCAAAAAGCACTAGTAGAAGCATATAAAACACTAAACCACTTTAGACACAAGATGATTAATAATGTTGCTTCAACAGGAAGAGGTATAAGGTATCTTCCAAATGAGCCCTTTGAAAACTTTATTGAAGATTCTGAGTTAGAAAAATTTAATCATATGATTGAGGCTTTAATCAACAATGACCCAATAATTAGCAAAGAAATTTATGATTTTAAAAATACCTTTATTAGGAGTGACTATACAGAAGAAATGAAAATTAAGGCATTCTACAATTATTTAAAAACAGATTTTTTTAGAGGTGGTTCCAAAAGGATAAATAATTCTGAATTAAATGCTAATGTTTATGAAGTATTGCAAATAGAAAATATTCCACAAGCCCAATCTATATTAAACTTGATTGAAAATAAAGATTTTATTATTGATGAAAGTAATTTTCCAGAATTGATTATAAATGATAATGGTGATTTTTACATAAAACAAAAAGATGGAACTTTAGATAAATTTGAAATAGTATAAAACTTCCAATCTCGTATTTATTACTATATATACAAAATACAAGACTGGAAGTTTTCAAAATCCTCATAGGTTACTATGGGGATTTTTCATTTTAATATGAATCCATAATAATTCCCTTTCACATTTTTATTAACCATTTTAAATTCTAAAATTTATGCAACTAAAACAATCACAAAGACAACAAGTCAAATTGAGACTAGGCTTATCAGGAGCTAGTGGATTTGGAAAGACCAAATCAGCACTTTTATTAGCCTATGGAATGACACTGGATTGGAGTAAAATAGCGGTAATAGATACAGAAAATTCTTCTGCATCACTCTATTCTAATCTAGGAAATTATAATGTATTAGATTTACAAGCACCTTATAGTCCTGAAAGATATATACAGGCTATAGAACTGTGTGAAAAATCCAACATTTCAGTTATAATTTTAGATTCTATAACCCATGAATGGAATGGAACAGGAGGATGTTTAGAAATCCACGAGAAATTAGGTGGGAGGTTCCAAGATTGGTCTCAAGTTAGCCCAAGACACCAAGCATTCATTAACAAAATTCTCCAATCTAGCAGTCATATCATTACAACCACTAGAAGAAAAATAGACTATTCTTTAGATGTTGGCAGTAATGGAAAAACCCAAGTAGTGAAACATGGAACTAAAGAAATAACTCGTGAAGGGTTTGAATATGAGCTTACCATTAACTTTGAGTTAGTAAATGAGAACCACCTTGCAAAAGCAAGTAAAGACAGAACAGGTTTATTTATGAATAAACCTGAATTTGTAATTACACCTGAAACAGGTAAATTGATACTAGATTGGTGTAATAGTGGAAATAATATCACTAATGCTCCTAGCTTCAATAATCTTAGTGAACATGAAGTATATGAAAAAATCCAAATGTGTAACTCTATAGCAGAGCTATTGACTTTATATAAGCAATATCCTGACTATCAGGAAAATTTGAAACCTGATTATGAAGCTAAAAAGTCATTACTCATACAATTAACTAACTCTAATAATTATTCACAAAATGGACATTCAAAACATCATTAAACCTGCTACTTTAGAAGAAGCGTTTGAAATTCCAAATTCTACTAACATAATAGGGAAAAATAATCAGGAATTTGAATTAAGGAATGTATCAAAGAAACCTATCAGAGATATTTTTCTATCTGATAATGAGGATTTTGAAGACGCAGAAGTGTTTTATCCAAGTAAAATGAATGAGGAAAATCCACAAACACATTTAAATCCACTAGTAGAAAATGAGCCTGAAACTAAAAATATAGTTCAGGCTTTTTCTTTGGATAATAATGATATAAAATCTGAATCTGTAATTACACCTCCATTGGTTCTAGAATCAAATAAGAGTAGTGAACTTAGTCCATTTATCATAGCTAATACAACAGAAGTTGAACTACATCATTTAAGGAATGATTGCATTATTCCTGTCTTCAGTAAGGACAATGAAAAAACAATTGCCCATCAAGAGTTTATTGATGTTGTGGCAAGTGCAGTTCAGAAATCATTTCCACATCAACAAATTACTGCACCAGAAATTAGAGTTTCCCACCAAATTAAAGGTAGAATTCCTGATGCAATCTATCTCAATGCTAAAGATTTATTAGAGCATCAAAAGACTATTTATTATGAAAGAATGGCTTTTATTATTAAGCTACCTGCAATAAAAGATACTATCAATGGAAATGAACTATCTCTCAGCATTGGAGGAGTACGAAGTTATAACTTGGAAAACCTCTACAATAAGAAGACCTTTGAAAAATTCAAATTTTTTATAGGCTTCCAAAATAAGGTTTGTTGTAATTTATGTGTTTCTACAGATGGATTTTTGGCAGAATTGAAAGTTTCCAATCCACAGGAATTATATTCTAAAGTTTTAGAGACCATGCAGAATTATAATGCAGAACTGCATTTAATGGAAATGAAAGAATTGACACAGGATTATTTATCTGAACATCAATTTGCACAATTAATTGGAAAAAGCAGATTATATCAGCATTTGCCTAAACTAGAAAAATCCCAAATTCCTTTTCTAAATTTTAATGATAGCCATATCAACACTATGGTTAAAGATTATTATGAAGATAAGAGTTTCAGCAGAATGGAAGATGGAAGGATCAATCTTTGGGATGTTTATAATTTGTTTACACAGGCTAATAAATCCTCATATATAGATACTTTCCTAGATAGGAATTTGAATGCTTTTGAATTTACCAAAGGAATTCAGAAAACTCTCAATGGTAATTCTAATTATCATTGGTTTTTGAGTTAGTTTGAGCCTGCTTCAAAGTGAAGCAGGCTCTTTTAAAACTAAATCATATTTATAAGAATGTGTATTAATGATATCTTGGAGCCTGATTTAAAATAAAAAGACTTAAATATCTTAATTTCTGTATATGAGGTTAATTGTACTGTATCATCAATTATATTTGAAAATGTAATACCATTTTCTCTAAAATTTTGTATGTAGTTTATATACTTTGATCCAAAGTTGTTAAAATTTTTTCCTGTATAATAGATTCCTAAATACTTCTCTGGCAACCCATTAACATCATATTTATTAATTACTTTAATTATATGAGAATTAATCTCTTGTTTATTAAGAGAATTTAGATTCATACCTTCAAAAATTGTGTAACCCTCTTCCTCATTTTCAAATTTTATATCTAATTCTCCTGATTTAGAGCCTTTTGAAGACTTTCCCCATTTTGATTGGTCTTTAGCCTTAATTTCATCATTATTAGATAATTGATTTGATATAAATGAATTTCTCGAATCTTCATCAGAATTTATGGCTTTAGAAATTCCTTGCAACTGTGAAATAGCGGAAAGGAGTTTATAGATTAATTTTTTTTCAGGCTTAGTATTTCTATATAGGTTTAATATTTTATTAATATCTATTGTTATAGCAGACTTATGACAATCAGTTTTGATTTTATCTTTTTCTATGAATTTACGCAGTACCTCATATTTAAAATAAAAAGGTTCAGAATCTGATATACACAAGTCACAATTACAAGGTACTTCTTCAAAAAAATCTTTATTTTCTTTAATGTTAAAATCATTATATATTCTTGACATCTCATTTCTTATAAGTGTTAATAAATCCCTTTTTTGATGACCAATAACTTTTATATTGAGTGTTTTTAATATATAGTTGCTTGTTATTAATGCTTTTGATGATTCATAATTCAATATTACTCCATCTTTCCAATAATTATTTGAACTTAATAAATAAAACAATTTACATATAAGCCTACTTACTAATCCCTTAGGCATAAAATTAAATTTTACTCTATACTTAAGTGATTCATTTTCTTCAAACTCCTTAAGTTCTGACTTATTAGGAATTTCACTTTTTAAAAGTTCAGGAATTATATAAAGATTTTGGGCACCAACTACTTTAAAGCATATTGCAAAATTTTCCATTAATTGAAGTAGTTGATAATGGGTTTCTATAGGGTATTTACTCGTGTCAAGATAAGTTTCTAAGTCTGAATAATTAAAAACCCCATTATTTTTTTGAATAGGTATACAATCAATTAATGAATAAACAGCTTGAGTAGCCCATTGAGGATTTATTATAACTAAACTCTTTAATACAGAATCAGTTTTAAAGTGAATGATGTCTCCAATATCATGTAAATAATCACTAATTAATTCTAGTTGATTTTTATTTATTAAGAGGTCATTATTTTTGCATACATTAATAAAATCTGTATAACTTATATAATCCTTTTTGTTGTCATTTAGTTTTGACCTAATTTTAATCCATTGATAAGGTAATGAATCTCCTAAATGAGGTAGATCTTTTATGCATTCTGCAATTGCATTATTTAGTAAATTAATATTATCCTTAGTTACACATGACACTTGAAAAAAACCATAAATATTTGGAAATAATTTTTTATATTCTGTTTCATTTACACCCACATATCTAACATCAGATTTGTTCATTACAACTATTACAGGACTATCTTTTCCTAACAATTTTATAATGTTGAGCCAATATTCAAAATCTATATCAGAATTATCTTTTCTAGGTTCCCAAACAAAAATATAAACAGATCTTTTTGTTAGGAAAAACTGGTGGGTTGAATAATAGATTTCTTGTCCTCCAAAATCCCAAAGGTTTACTTTAACTTCCTTAAGTATAAAAAAATCTTTTGTGAAGGATTTTTTAGAAAGATAATAGATTGCTTCTGAATAATCCATTCCTTCTAATCTATCTGAAATATCTACAAAACATTCTGAATAATTAATATTATCCAAATCAGTTTCATCATCGGTTTCATCAAATTCATCATCTATATCTAATAGAATTTTTTTTTGATAAAGATCCTCTGCTTCTGAATAATGTGTGTAATGAGGAGCTCTGGCTGGAAAAAAAACCTCGTATTGCATTTCATCAATATTGATTCCATGAGTTGTTTTTTCTTTTCCTATCACAACTTTTGTTTTATTGTCCTTAAGCACTTTCATAAGAGTGGTTTTACCAACTTCTCCTTTTCCAACAAATATTAGTTTTGTTTCATAAAGCTTGTCTCTTTTTCCTTGTCCTTTGATAAGATCAAAGTAATTTTTAATTTTAAAAAAACCACTATTTTTTAATGGATGTGGTAGTTTTTCAATGAAGGGATTATTATAAAATACAATAGTAATATCATCATTGAAGTATTCTAGACTATCTGGAATATCATATAATGAATTGTTAGAAATATCAAGATATGTTAGCAGATAGTATTCCCCAAAAATAAAATCAACTTCTTGTAAATAATTATTATTGAGGTTGAGAATCTTTAAGTCTTTTAATTTAGCCACCATTCTTGGAAGTGTACTAAAACAGTTGTAGCTTAAATCTAATTCTATCAAATATTTCATATCAGAAATATCATCAGGGATTTCTGATAATCTTAACCCCCTTAGGTCCAAGAAATAATTCTTTTGCTCCTTAGCTTTTTTAATTCTCTCTTTAGCGATTTCTATATTTCTCCTATTAAACATTTTCTTAATTCTTAATTATTTTATAAAGTTAATCTTTTGAAAGTAGTAAAATATAAAAGTTAATCTTCAAACTTTGATTTATATTGCGTTCTTACTAAATCTCTCTGTTAATTTTTTTATATACCAAAAAATTTTCAAAGCCTTTACGAGTACTTACCCCTCCTGAAAACAAGCCTACCCCCACTTATTTTGGAGGGAAATTCCCCCGCCATTTTCTATAACAAAAGAAAAATTTCAGGCAGATTAAATTTTAGTTGATAGCAAAATTTGGTTTGTAGAAGTGTGTTGTTACAGAAAGGAAAAATCTAACTCAAAAACTTAAAAACAATGGTAAGAATTATCAATTTTAAATCTAGACAAAGAGAGGATGGAACTTCTTTTTGTGTTATAGAAGTTCAAGGAGGTATTGAAATGGTACTAAGCCAAAAGACCAACCAGTATTATGCTACAGCTAAAAAAGCTTATATCTCATCTACATTTGATGAAGAAACCTGCAAAGCATTAATAGGAACTGAACTTTCAGGAAGTGTAGTAAAACAGGAATGTGAACCTTATGAATATGTGGTTAAAGAATCAGGAGAATCCCTTATTCTACAGCATAGATTTGTATATGTTCCTGAAGAAAATACTCCTGCTCCTGCAAAGAAATCAATTACAAATGATTTTGAAGCAAGCTTGGAAACTTTTTCTAGGAATGGTAAATATGATGCTGTTCTAGCAGATTAACCCGCACTTCAAAAATTACAAACTTCCAATTTTGTTTTTTCTACTATATAAGAAAAATACGAGGTTGGAAGTTTTTAAATCTTTATGTAAATGCAAGGTAATTTAAAATAAACCTAAATTATACATTATTATGGTTTAGATTAATTTCCAGATATTATTATCATAGCTAAATCTTGAAATGATTTTATAAGTCTTATAATAGTAGGAAAACAACAGATATACTTATAGTTGTAGTTAAATGATGCTTAGCAAAAGCCAAATTTACCTAATAGCTAAATTATGTATTTTTGCAAAAAAGCAAATGAATACTAATCTTACAGAAATACTAAAGACTCGTAATGAAAAAATCAACATTAAAGAAGTTTTAAGTATTATTGTTTCCAATAGTTTTCTTGACATATCAGAAGAAGATTTTTCTCCTAGAGAATTTAGTACTTACGAGTTTGAGCAAATTTTAAATCAAAATCTAGACGAAGATTCTTTGAGAAAAATAGAAGAAATACGTGAGGATTTAAATGCATTATATCATAGAAAGCAATTACTTTATGCTTTACCTTTATTAAAAAAAGCTTTAGATGAATTTGCTGAAAAAATTGAATTTAGCAATTATAAACCTATAATCATAACAGAGGATTATAGAATATTAATATCTCAGTTTAATGATATGGAAGTTGAATTCAGTTCTCTAACCCAAGCTGTGTATATTTTATTTTGTCAAAATCCTGATGGAATTAGTATTAAAGAGCTTTTCAATTATAAGAATGAATTATTGTCATTATATATTAGTACTTCAAGATTATTAGATTTTAGTATTATAACAAATAGTATTGAAGAATTAATATCTCCTGATAGTAAAGCTATTTATACTCATATATCTAGGATTAAATCAACCTTTTCTAAGGTTATGGATATGAAATATGCTGAAAAATATATCATTACTTCAGATAGTTTTGGCTCTGATTTTAAATACATTCCTATTTTAAAGAGTAATTAAGTCTTGGTTTTTTAGTTGCAAATTTGCAACTTTTAATGAGTAGCCTTATTTCATAATATTTTTGCTGTATAAATATTTACAGTTATGAAAAAAGCATTTTTATTGTTAGGATTATTTATAGGAACTACATTAGTATTTGGTCAAAAAGTAAAATACCAACAAGGGTATTATAAGCCAAGTTCTGGAACTTATGTTGCTCCACACTATAAAACAGAAAGTAATAAAACTAATTGGGATAATTTTTCAACTAAAGGGAATATTAATAATTATACTGGGGATAAGGGAACTAAGGCTCAAGATTATTCTACAGAAGCATATAATTATGGAAGTGGTCAAAATATCCAAACAGGTTCTAGAGGAGGACAATACTATATAAATAGTAATGGAAATAAAACCTATGTTCCTAAAAAGTAATTAACTCTTTCAGAGGTATTTCAAGTGCTTGTGCTATTCTGTAAAGAGTGAGTAAAGTAGGATTAGTTCTTCCTGCTTCAATTCTGGAAATATTTGTAGCATCAATATTACCTTCCATTTTACCTACAAGTTCCACTTGAGATAAACCCTTTTGTAATCTCAATTCTTTAATTCTAGAACCAACAAGTTTAAATATTTCAGAACTTTCCAACTTGACTTATTTGACAAGTCAAATTTGAATCTTATATTTGTTTAATTTAATGCCATATATGACAACGTTAAAACTATGAAACATTTAAAAGCATTTTTTGATGATATTTTTGAGGGTGTAGGATTTCTTATCATTATATTTCTTTGTATAGGTGTAATAGCATTATGTTTTAAGGTAGTCATTTGGTTTTTAAAAGGATTAATTACACGTATAGAAAATAGTTAAATACAAATTATGAGAAAAATATTTACATTGATACTACTACTGATTTCACTATTGGGATTTTCTCAAACTCACATCAATATTGGCTCTACAAAAGCAGAAGTAAAGAAAATACAGGGAGAACCTACAAGTATTGAATCTTATGAAGATTTTGGAGAAGAAATATGGAGATATGGGGAATCAGGTATAGCTACTGTTACTTTTAAAAAAGAAAAAGTAAAAGCTTTTAGCAACTACAATCATATTCTGAAAATTGGAGATATATCCAAAAAGAAAAAATCAGTTGAATCTGAAAAACCCCAATCTAAAGAAGAGTTTTGGAAAGAATTGGAAGAAAAAGCTAAAAATTATGAACCTCAAGATTCAGATAAATATGGAGAAGATATAACAGGTTTATACGGAAGTTCTGCACAAAGTATAAAAACCTTTCCAAAAGAATATGAAGAAATGGCAGAAGTAAAAGGACTGAATCCTTATGCTATGCCAGATGAATATGAGCTACAACAAATGCAAAAAGAATATGACAGAGAGAAATATCTGAAGTGGGGAATAGTCATTTTTGGATGTATAGGAATAGGGTGGTTTTTAATCTCAATAAAATCCAAAAATGAAAAATAATATTTCTATAATGGCACTTCTAAAGCATAAAGAATCTTTAAATTTTCAAATAATTGAGTCTTGGCTTACAACTTATCAGAAAGAATTTAAAGATGCAATAGAAAAAACAAATTGTGGAAAGTGGCAAAAGTGGTTAGATATTGAAGAGAAACCTTTTCCTTGTGTTTGTCCTAGTAGAAATGAAGACTGTATTTTTATTGAGGTTTATTACAACTTAAAAAGTATTATAGATTTAGAAAACGATGAAGTTCGAAGAAAACTTATATTAAGTTTTAAAAATATTTCAAATGAAAATGAACTCTATGAGATGATACTTGAAAGTATAAGTTTTGATTTTCCTTTAGAAGTTATTTCTGATGAATATTTCAGCATAAGAATAACTACAAATCAGAAAATGGTAAAAAAATATGTACTTGTTATGAATGGAGGTTTTAAAAATACCCTACTGCACAAAAATTTATTTAATGGTGCCCAAATGATAAAGTTTTATAGGGAAGAGTTTGAGGTAAATTTACTACAAGAAAAAAATCTAAATAATATGGAAAATAAATCTAAAATACAGAAAATTGAGTTAGATTTAAAAATCAGAAGACTTTCAGAATTACAGTACAGAATACATACGAGGTTAAAATATTTAATGTTATTAATAAAATTATAGAGTTTCTTCTGAACCCTTATATTCTAATACCCTATAAATACTCATATATTAAACAAAAAACCACCTGCTTTGAGGTGGTTTTTTAATACCCAAGCCTTATGAAAAAATCAATTTTGCCTTTTGAGATAGGCAAAGAATATGAAACTTGGGAATTTGATTTAGAAGTTTCAGAAATAGATAAAATTGCAGGATATGACAGTTATTTATACGTTGAAGAAATCTCTTTTTTAGGACTAGTTCCTGCACAAACAGAACTTATATTCTCTTGGGATATATTACAATGTGTAGTATTCACTTTCAATTTTGAATCTTTAGAACAACTGCAACAATATGGGGATATTTTAAGTTTGAACTTTGGGGAAAATAAAACTTTGACAAATGAATATTTGGATGCAGATACTTACACATTTAGAGAGTTTGAAATATGGGTGAAATATATACCTTTATTATATAGAATTGATGTAGCTTATGGTAAACAGGTATTACTAAACCTAATTTATTTGTGAATATCTTTCTCTATTATGTTAGGAATTTTTAGTGAAAAGGCACACTTTTAGGCATACCCAAATTCATATAAATCTGTAATTGTCTAAATATCAATCTTTAAAAACTTTAGGTTCGAATCCCTCAGGACCCACACTTGTAAAAAATCTCTCAAATTTTTGAGAGATTTTTTTTGTTTTCTAAAAATTTTAAAAAAATTTAATTTTCCATTTTTTCGAAGAGCAATCCGAGTTTATAAAAATCCAGATAACGAAGGTTTACATTTCCTTTCAAAAGTTTTTGCTTCGTTTTTTCCCGTCGGATATCAAATAATTTTCTAAACCAAAATTTGGTAGAATTATTGGCAAACATCTGATATGCCTTTACCAATTTTACTTCAGAAATTTTGTCTTTTACTTTTTTACTCTTCAGCATTTTGGATAGGCTTTCTACAGATTCTTCCACTTTTTGCAGATACACATCATTGTCTTCCAAATCATTATTAAAAATAGGATTTTCGATGTGGTCTACTTTTATATTTTCTGCCTTCAAGTCCATTGCAAAAAGAAGATCTTCATAACCGTATTTTTGGAATTCAGGATTGAAATTCACTTTTTCCAGAATACTTCTTCTTACTACAAAATTATTAGTCTGAAAAGAAAGGTAAGGAATCTCTTTTCTTTTTTCCATAGGAAGATTTTCTCTCTCAAAAGCAAACTTCCAGCGGAGGTATTTGGTAAGTTCCGGAGCTTGTGTAGAAACCTGTCTTCCTCCATAGATTACCCGTGTTTTGGGATTGGCTTTTATATAATCAAAATAGGTTTTTAAAAATTGGGAAGAAACGATTTTCCCATCACAATCCAGAAAAAGAAGATAATCTCCTTTGGAATAATAGAGGAAGAGATTTCGGATCAAAGAACGTCCTACATTTCTTTCAAGAAAAATGAAGTTTTCCACCGTTTCTGAAATTTGACGATTGATAATTTTGAATTCTTCAGAAGAAGCATCATCAATAAGAATAATTTCTGCACGAAGCTGATTTTGCTCTATTTGTTTTTCCAAGTCTAAAACCAATTCTCGAACATCAAAATTATATACAGGAATACAAATGGAAAGCTTCATTTTAAGAATATCTTATCTACAATTTGTTGTACGGTAATCTCTTCCAGACAGGCATAATCTCCACGATAGCACTCTTTGTCTCCAAAAACAGAACATGGTCTACAAGTAAGATCCTTAATCTGCACAATATCATTTTCGCTTTGTCCATATCCTAAAAATCCTGCAAAAGGATGAGTAGCGCCCCAAATTGAAATACATCTTGTTCCCATCAAACTTGCTAAATGCATGTTGGCAGAATCCATGGAAATCATAAGTTCAAGTTCGGAGATTTTTTCCAGCTCTTGCTGAAGGGTTAATTTTCCGGCGAGGTTTTCTGTGTTGGGAATCATTTTTTCCCATTGATTTAGCGTTTCTACTTCAAAAGCTCCGCCTCCGAAAAAATAAATTTTATGATGTTGTGCAAGAATTTTGGCTAATTCAAAAGATTTCTCCAAAGAAAGGATTTTGCCTGTATGTTGAGCAAAAGGAGCAAGCCCGATTCCTGACTTTTCTTTTTGTAAAGGTTTATATTGATGAGACAATGTTAAAGAAAAACCCATGTTTCTGAGAACATCAGCGTATCTTTCCACGGTCATTTTCAATGGTTTTTTCTCGATATTCCAAATATCTGTAAGGTGGTCTTTTTCTTCTTTACCTTTATCGATAACAAAAACTTTATATCCGTGTCGTATAAAAATTTTATTCAGTATTTTGGTTCTGATAACATCGTGCAAATCAGCAATATAATCTGGATTGAATTCGGATTTTAACTGGCGGGCAAGTTTTCGGAGTCCCAAAAAACCTTTATATTGATCCAGATCTATTCCTTTAAATACGAGATGAGGAATGTCATTGAATAAATCTCTAAAGTTTTCACGAGTTACCATTATCAACTGAACATCAGGATTCTGTTCATTGAATTCCCGAAAGACAGAAGCGACCATTGCTACATCTCCAAAAGCAGAAAAACGATATGCTAAAATTTTTTTCAAGATTTTAATTGATATGCTACTGCGTAGAATTTTATTTGTTTGGTCATAGCCATTAGTCCATTTGCACGAGAAGGAGAGAGAAATTCCTGTAGACCGATTTCTTCAATAAATTTGAAATCAGAATCCAAAATCTCCTGAGTAGTATGTCCACTATAGATTGATACCAACATAGAAACAATTCCTTTTGGAAGAATCCCGTCAGAATCTGCATTGAAATATAGTTTTCCATCACGGAAATCAGCATCTATCCATACTTTGGATTGGCATCCTTTGATAAGGTTTTCCTCTGTTTTTTTTTCTTCGGGAAGACCTTTCAGCTCTTTTCCTAGATCTATAATGTATTCGTATTTCTGCTCCCAATCGTCCAGAAATGCAAATTCTTCCACAATTTCCTGCTGTTTTTCCTTTATTGTCATTTCCATTACTTTTTACAAAGATACTCTTTTTCTTATCGAAGTAATTTTGTTTCGGAATACAGATTTATCCGTTTTTGAAATTTTCTTTCACTACTTTGCGGTAAAGTTCGAGCAGTTTTGGCTCTTCATTTTCCCAGCAAAGTTCATTAGCGGCATTTTCCAAATTATTATGATAATAAGCCTTTCCATTATCAAGAACTTTTGAAATTTTCTCTATAAGTTCCTTTTCAGAGTGGTCATTTATAATTTCACCAATATGATAATTTCCCACTATCTTTTTCATTTCCGGGAATGGAGAAACCACGACGGGCACTCTTGCCTGAACATAATCTGAAATTTTATTGGGAAGAGAATAAAAATAGCTTAGTCCATTATTTTCTTCTATACTAAGTCCAACATCAGCATTTCTTGTAATTTCGCGAAGTTTCTCGGGAAGTAGTTTTCCAAGAAATTTTACTTTATTTTCCAACTGAAGTGCCTTAGAAAGTTCCACATATTCTTCATATTTTGGACCTTTTCCGGCAATCCAAAGTTCAGCATTTTCAATGAATTTCATTGCAGGAATAATTTTATCTAAACCTCTCGAAGGATTGATAGCTCCCTGATATAAAATAATTTTTGAATGATTACTTTCGGATAGCAATGGTTTTATTTTTTTTGGAAAATTCTGAATAACAATAGGTTTTGTTATTTTGTATCTTTTCTCAAACCACATTGCATAACTTTCGCTTGCCGTCATCATATATCGGATTTTCGAAATAACCCTACTTTCCAATGAACGCCAAATTTTCTGAACAAATCTTCCTTTAACAGAAGGCATTTCGGTAAAAATTTCGTGGCTATCAAAAACCAAAGGAATATTCAGCTTTTTTGAAACCAAATAATTGGCAAGAAGAGTATCCAGGTCGTTAGAAACCAAAATGGTGTTTTTGTCTGCCTTTTTCAGAAGTTCTGAATAAAGTTTTTTGTTGAATTCCGGATAGCCGAGTTTCAGGCTTTTAGATTTTAATTTAATTCTTGAAAAAGAATAAGGGCGAGACATTTCCGGAAGTCCGTCCCAAGAATTTCCTATGAGGAGAATTTCATATCCATTTTCGTGAAGGCTTCTGCAAATTTTTTCCACTCTCTGGTCGGTGTAGAGATTATTGAAAACACTTACAATAACTTTCAAGTTTTTAGGCTTCACAGGAAAAGGGTTTGAAATTTATGTTTTTTTTACTAAATGATACACTTGTATGAAACACAAAATGGCATTAGGAATGATAATTGGCCAAAGCATTCCGCTAAAAAAACCATATATTACAAAAAAAATACAACCGATAAGATTTACAACCCTCAGCTTTTGCAGGTCTTTAAGAATGAAACTAAGTACCACAAAAAATGACGCAACATAACCAATATAACTTGCAACTTCCGGACTCATATTTTTTATATTAAAAGGGCGACAAACCTAATCATTTTCAATGATATAGAAAAATTATTTTCAAAAAATTATGAAATTATACGTTTTAATCCTTTAGTTTTCTGGCAACCTCCATTTTATAGGACATAAGATTGGCGATATTATTTGCTTTATATATGGCAAGATCTGCTGTTTTTCCAGAAAAACTTTCATTCACAGTTTCCGTCCACAATTTTAGCCAGTGTTCAAAATGATTTTTTTCCATTGCAGAATTTGTATTAACCGGAAAGTGGACAGCCATTGGATTTCCTTTATAAGAAACATTTCCCAATAAAAGAGTTTCCCAAAATTGATACATTTTAGGTAAATGTTTTTCCCAATCTACTTGCGCAACATCGGTGAAAAAGAAACCGATTATTGGATCCTTTTCTACTTTTTTGTAAAACTGATTAACCAAGAACCTAATATCTTCAATACTTTTGATATCTTCCATATTTTTCAAAGTTACAAAATACGTCTTGGATTGTTTGTAAAAAACTAATTTTGTGAAATGGATATTGAGTTTTATAAAAAGCAAGCGTTGCAAAAACAAAAAGAGCATCAGAAAACGCTAGACCAGATCAAAAAAAAGCCGCCTAAAAATCTGGATTATACGGTTCAGGAAACTCATGATGAGGTTTTTAGTAAAATAGATTGTCTTTCATGTGCAAATTGCTGCAAAACAACAGGTCCTCTTTTCACAGAAAAAGATATTGAAAGAATCTCCAAACATCTGCGGATGAAAGCAGTAGATTTCGAAAATAAATTTTTAAGAGTTGATGAAGATCAGGATAAAGTTTTGCAAGAATTACCTTGCTGGTTTCTCAATTCTGATAATACTTGTTCTATCTATGAAGTTCGACCAAAAGCGTGTAGAGAATTTCCACATACTGACAGAAAGAAAATTTACCAAATCAACCATCTTACCATAAAAAATGTGATAATTTGTCCTGCTGTGTTTGAATTTTTGGAAAGAATAAAATTAAACATAGAAAAAAAGTAATATTTTCAGTACTATTAAAAAATTAAAACAAGAGTTAAGTGTTTATAAATGAAATCATTACGGGGTTGTCTTCATCGTATAAAAGAACTACTGAAAAATATTGAAATACAAAAATTGAGTAAATTATAAATCTGAGAATATTCAAAAAAAGACCTGAAAATTCAGGCCTTTTGCTTTCAAATTACTTTTTATTTCCCATTTTCCCGGGACAGGTTTTTCTATTAAAAAAATCCGGAATTGTTACTCCGGACTTTATCTTTTTATACCACACCTTGTGCAAGCATTGCTTCTGCCACTTTTACGAAGCCGGCAATATTAGCACCTTTTACATAATTTACATAGCCGTCTTCTTCTTTTCCATAATCCCTACAAGCTTTGTGAATTCCGATCATAATTTCTTTAAGTCTTGCATCTACTTCTTCGGAAGTCCAGTTTAGACGGATAGAATTTTGGGTCATTTCTAATCCGGATGTTGCAACACCACCTGCATTAGATGCTTTTCCAGGGGAAAACAAAACTTTATTATCAAGGAAGTAATTAATAGCATCTAAAGTGGAAGGCATATTGGCAGCTTCAGTTACACAAATACATCCATTGGCAACAAGATTTTTGGCATCTTCTAAATCCAATTCATTTTGTGTAGCACAAGGAAAAGCAATATCGCATTTTACTTCCCAAGGTCTTTTTCCGGCGTGGAATTCAGCAGAAGGATATTTTTCCACATAATCTGCGGCTCTGTTATTTCCGGAAGCACGAAGTTCTAACAGATATTCTATTTTTTCTCCGGTAATTCCATCTTTGTCATAGATATATCCGTCTGGTCCCGAAATGGTTACAATTTTTCCGCCTAATTCATCAAATTTTTTGATTACTCCCCAAGCTACATTTCCAAATCCTGAAACCGTTGCCGTTTTTCCTTTAATATCCTGTCCGATGGTTCTTAACATTTGTTCGGCAAAATAGACTACTCCATAACCTGTAGCTTCAGGACGAATAAGGGATCCTCCATAAGCAAGACCTTTTCCTGTAAGTACACCGGTAAATTCGTTTCTGATTTTTTTGTATTGGCCGAAAAGATATCCAATCTCTCTTGCTCCAACACCAATATCTCCGGCAGGAACATCCGTTTCAGGACCAATATGTTTGCACATTTCTGTCATAAAAGCCTGACAAAAACGCATAACTTCCATATCGGATTTTCCTTGCGGATCAAAATCTGAGCCTCCTTTTCCACCTCCCATCGGAAGCGTAGTTAAAGAATTTTTGAAAACCTGCTCAAAAGCAAGAAATTTTAAAACAGATAAGTTTACAGTTGGATGAAAACGAATTCCCCCTTTGTATGGGCCAATTGCAGAATTCATCTGAATTCTGAAACCTCGGTTCACCTGTATTTCTCCTTTATCATCCACCCAAGGAACTCTGAAAATAATAATTCTTTCAGCTTCAGCCATTCTTTCAAGGAGTTTCATACCATTGTATTCCTTTCTGGTTGCAATAAAGGGTATTACAGTGATGGCTACTTCTTTTACGGCTTGTAGAAATTCCGGTTCGTTGGGATTCTTTGCTTCAATTTTAGCAATAAATTCCTGGATTTTTTGATCTACATTATAATGTTCCATAATTTAAATGAGAAATGTTCTCAACAAATTTAATTTTTTTTTCAAAACATGCAAATGATTTTTCACCTATTATTAGAAAAATAATAAATTTGAACCCGTTTTTTAATTAATTCAACAAAATAAATAAAAATTTAAAAAATATTAAAACTTATCAAAAAAAGAATGAAGAATTAGAAAATGCCTAAATTTTTATAATACTGAAAATTGTCTCCCGGAAAATGATTTTACTTTTCCCAAAAGCTCTAATTCTAAAATTTCTGGAAGGATTTTATACGGAGGAATATTCATTTTTCCGGCCAGTTCATCTAAAGAAATATTTGGATTTTCTTCAATAAAACGATAAATATATTTTTGACTATCAGTGAGTTGATGTGTTATTTTGGATTTTGGAAAAAGCTCTTCTATTTTATTTTCGGTTTTGTTGAGTTTTAATTCCTGAAGAAGGTCTTTTATTGTCGAAATTGCAATGGCTTTATTCTGATAAATCAATTGATTGCAACCTTGACTGAATTTATCCGTAATTTTTCCGGGAAGTGCATATACGTCTCTATTGTAATGGTTTGCAAAATTCACGGTGCTTACAGATCCTCCTCCGAAAGCGGTTTCCACCACGATGGTTGATTTTGAAAGTCCGGCAATGATTCGATTTCGTTGAATAAAATTTTCTCTGTCCGGTTTTTGGGAAGAGTTGAACTCGGTCATCAAAACGCCATTTTGTTCCAGAATTTTTTCTGCTAAATTTTTATGTTTAGAAGGATATAATGTGTGGAATCCATGAGCTAATACTCCAACTGTCGGGATATTATTTTTTAGAGATTGAAGATGGACTTCTGCATCTACACCTAGAGCTAATCCGCTGATTGTTAATGTACTTTTAGTGGTAATTTTTTCAAGGAAATTTTCAATAAAATTCTTCCCATAGTTGGTAATATTTCTTGTTCCAACTATACTGATGGGTTTTAAGCCATCATCCCAATTCCCTTTTACATATAAAATAGCAGGAGCATCATCGCATTCGGAAAGGAGTTTGGGTAGTTCTTTATAATGACGAAGTTTAATAAAAATGTTATTTTTTTCACAGAATTTGAGTTCTTTTTCAGCAAATTGTAGATGCTCTAAATTTCCAATTTCCTGCGTAATGCGATTTCCGATTCCTAAAATTTTTCCAAGTTCTTTCTTAGGAAATTCCCAAACCTCTTTTGCAGAACCCACAGATTTTACAAGTTTGCTAAAATTAATATCACCAATAAAATTGCAACGTCGAAGTGCGATAGAATACAGGTGTTCTTCAGAAAACATTTTTCATTTGTTTTTCCAAAGATAAAGAATTAATAACTTTTTTTGCGGATTTCATCAAGGTACTTCCAAATATCCTCTTTTTTCTGTGGCATTTCCTGAAAATCTTCCGGATGGTTTTGGATGTATTCTTGCCAAAGTTTATCATCTTTTTCGTTGTAGTAATTTGGAAATTCCCAAATGAATTTTCTTTTCTTTTCTCCGGATTTTCGATATACAAATGCCAGTATAACTCCTATTACTGCACCGGCAAGATGTGCCTGCCAAGAAATTCTGCTAGGTTCTGTAAAAGCTGAAAAAAGTTCCTGTGGAAGAACACCCCAAATTAAACTTCCATAATACAATACCACAAGAAGCGAGATCACAAGAAGCGTTCTTTCTTGTCTGAAAACACCACCGAAAAAAAGGAAAAATGCTAAAACATACACTAGTCCACTTGCACCAATAATACAGATATACCTATATTCTCCGGTAAAAATATCAATAGGAGGAAGCATCCATACCAAAAGCCCAGAAAGCAGCCAACCCAGAATAAAAACTTTTCCGGCAATTTTTGGATAAAATTGGAAAAGAAGAAACATCAGCACAAACATCGGAACGGAATTGCTAATAATATGATCAAACCCGCCATGAAGTAAGGGAGAAAAAAATACACCGGCCAAACCTTCCGGCACGAGAGGAATAATCGCTCCGCTGCACGAATCAAAAAATCCCATAAACTGTAAAAAAAAAAACAGCCACATCGCAGAAAGCATCAGCAATGGATAAAGAATGGCTTTTAACTCCAGCTTATTTTTGAATAATTTTTTAAGCATGACTTTAGTTTGTCAAAACTGTTGCCATTGTTTTTTTCGGAAATTCTGGCTAATTCTGAACGAATTTAGTCAATAAAACTGACAAAAATTCGTAAAATAATGTAAATCAACTGAATGATTTCTAAAATAATGTTAATTTTGCGCGTGGTAAAAGTACTATCTATGCAAAGGATTTTTGTTTTGTTTACGCTATTTTTATTCTGTATGTCGTATTCTCAAAGAAAGGAATTGCTTTCAAAAATTGATTCGATCTACCAAAAAAAATGGGATTCTATTTCTCCTAATCTTGACAGCCTTGCCAATCCGAAATTAGAAAATATTAATGTAAATTTTAAGGATACAATTGTAGTCCGTGATGAAGTTATTATTCCTAAAGCTCCGGAAGAAATCCCGATTACACCATTCAATTTTATAAAAGGTGAAGAAAAGAGATGGTTCTTTTTTGGGCAAAATAATCTGGTATTCAATCAGTCTTCTTTTTCCAATTGGATTTCTGGGGGTAATAATAACATCGGAATTATTGGCAAGATAAATTATAATTTGGTTTATAAAAACAGGAAACATTATTTGGAGAACATTATTCAGTTAGGTTACGGTTTTATAGCAACAGACGGACAAGCCTCCAGAAAAACAGAAGATTATATCAATCTAATGACTAATTACGGATATGAATTGGGCAGAAACTATTATTTGTCAATGGGTTTTCAGTTTATGTCGCAGTTTACACCGGGATATAATTATGCTGTTACCCAAGATCCGAGCTATTCTGATAGGGTTTCAAGATTTATGGCACCCGGTTATCTGAATCTTGGTATTGGTATTTCTTACAATCCCGAAGAAAATTTTCAAGTGATTTTCAGACCGATCAATGGGAAATTTACTTTTGTAACGGATCCATTATTGCAAAAAGCAGGAAAATTCGGTTTGGAAAAAGACGGGCAAACTGTGAGAACCGAGCTTGGAGCCATGTTGAATTTTATATATCGATTAAAAATCTATAAAGGAATAAACCTCGACAACCAATTGAATTTCTTTAGCAACTATCTACAGCATACAGAGAGGGTAGATGTTGCTTATACCGGCGTTTTGAACATTAGATTCAATAAATTTATTTCTACTATTTTAAGTCTTGATGTAGTGTATGACCATGACCAGATCCAAAATCTTCAAAGAAAGCAAACTTTAAGTGTAGGATTATCGTATAATTTAGGGCAAAATCTTGATAAGGAACGTCCTAAAAAGGAAATCAAGCCTTTTATTTCTAATTAATTTTTTAAATATAAACATGAAAAAAATTCTCTATTTAGGAGCTCTGTTTTTTGGATTTTTTGTTTCAGCGCAAGAAGCTGTTGCAGATTCTACTAAAGTATGGTCTGTAACCGGTCAAAATACTTTAATGCTTAATCAGGCAGCGTTTTCCAATTGGGTTGGTGGTGGAGCCAATAATGTAGGGTGGATTGCAGGATTGAATTATAACTTCACCTACGAAAAAGATAAAGATCTTTGGGAAAACATCATCGTTCTCGGATATGGACAAAATAATACGAAAGGAGTAGGAACTCGGAAAACGCAGGATGTTATTAATATTTCCACAAATTATGGAAGAAATATTGGGAAAAACTGGTATGCTTCCGTTGGTGCAAGTCTGATTACCCAATTTGCACCCGGCTATGGAGATGGAAACAATCCTGATGCTGCAAAAATTTCTAATTTTATGGCTCCCGGTTATGTAAATTTAGGAGTGGGTTTTACATATAGACCGAATGATAATTTTACAATGACTCTTCGCCCAGCCAATGCAAGATGGACTTTTGTTTTGGATAAAGATCTTCAATATGCAGGAAATTACGGTTTGAAAAATAATGGAGATTCTTCTGTTTTTCAATTCGGTTTTTTAGGAACGGCACAATATAAAATAAAACTTATGGAAAATATAAATCTTGTAAATACAGCTTCTGTTTTTTCCAACTATTTAGATCATCCGGAAAGATTGGTTCTTTCATACGGAGGAATTCTGAATATGAAAATAAACAAGTATATTTCTTCCGTAATAACTCTTGATCTTTTCTATGATCACAACCAAATCAAGAGAACACAGCTAAAACAAACATTAGGAGTAGGCTTGGCTTACAATATTCAAAATGGAGTAAAAAGATCTGAAAACAAAAATAATCAGACTTGGAAATAAATTTAAAAAGAGGCGGTCTCAAAAGTCATACAATTTAGGATTTTGTCATTTCGAGAAGGATAAATCTTTTGTAAACCAATAAAATAGATTCTTCACTTCATTTCATTACGTTCTGAATGACACTTTTGAGACAGTCTCTTTTACTTTATACATTCCAAAACTCCCGATCGAGACTTCGGTACTGAATGGCTTCTGCAATATGCGTGGATTGGATATTTTCAGAATCGTCCAGATCTGCAATGGTTCTTGCCACTTTCAAAATACGATCGTAAGCTCTTGCAGAAAGATTTAATTTTTCCATTGCATTTCTGATGAGATTGAGAGCTGCATCGTCCAAAGAACAATATTTTTCTATTTCTTTTGGACCCATTTGTGCGTTATAACTGATATTATTCTTCTGAAATCTTTCCGCTTGGGTTTTTCGGGCTTTCAAAACACGATTTCGGATTTGTTCGCTTTCCTCACCTTTTCTTCTGTCTGCCAGTTGCTCAAATTCTACTTTCGGAACTTCAATGTGAATATCAATTCTATCAAGTAGCGGCCCGGAAAGTTTATTCATATATCGCTGCATTTCAAAAGCAGAAGAAGTATTGTTCGGATCATCAGGAAAATAACCACTCGGACTAGGATTCATACTTGCAACAAGCATAAAACTTGCAGGGTAATTTACCGTAAACCTCGCTCTTGAAATGGTAACTTCCCGATCTTCCAATGGCTGCCTCATTACTTCGAGAACAGTTCGTTTAAATTCCGGCATTTCATCTAAAAATAAAACTCCGTTATGGGCAAGAGAAATTTCTCCGGGTTGCGGATAACTTCCGCCACCAACAAGTGCAACATCCGATATAGTATGATGCGGATTTCTGAAAGGGCGAACCGTCATCAGTGAAGTTTCTGCTCCAATTTTTCCGGCAACAGAATGAATTTTTGTAGTTTCCAGAGCTTCTTTCAATGTTAATGGTGGAAGAATGCTCGGAATTCTTTTTGCCAACATGGTTTTTCCACTTCCGGGAGGGCCGATCAAAATAATATTATGACCACCGGCTGCTGCAACTTCCATTGCACGTTTGGCAGTTTCCTGACCTTTAACTTCTGAAAAATCAAAAGGGAAATTATGAATTTTTTGCTGAAATTCTTTTCGGGTGTCAATTTCGGTTTTTTCGAGAGGTGTTCCTTCATTAAAAAATCCGATTACTTCCTGAATATTTTCAATTCCATAAACTTCGAGATCATTTACAATTGCGGCTTCTCTTGTATTTTGTTTTGGCAAAATAATTCCTTTAAAACCTTCTTCACGAGCTTTAATAGCAATCGGTAAAACTCCTTTAATGGGTTGTAAACCACCATCTAAAGACAGTTCTCCCATTATCACATATTCACCAATATTTTCTGCAACAATTTGATCTGAAGCTGCTAAAATTCCCAAAGCAATAGTAAGATCATAAGCAGAGCCTTCTTTACGCAAATCAGCGGGAGCCATATTTATGGTAATCTTTTTTCCGGGAAGTTTATATCCTACATTTTTCAGAGCGGCTGAAATTCGGTAGCTGCTTTCTTTAATAGCATTGTCGGGAAGTCCGACTAAATGATACCCAACTCCTTGATCTACATTTACTTCTATAGTTATCGTTTGAGCAGAAACACCGTGAATAGCACTACCAAAGACTTTTACAAGCATATTTTGCGTTTTTTTAGTAAAAATAATATTTAAAATAATACCATGAAAAGCATTAAATAAAAAAGTTTCTGTCTTTTTGAACAGAAACCTTTATATTTTTTAGTGATAAAATTTATTTTAAAGATTTGAATCCCATTTCAAAAAGGGCAAAACTTAAAAGATCAGCATTTTCACCAATTACCTGTTCCGTAGATCTTCCTGCTCCATGACCAGCATTGGTTTCAATTCTTATAAGAACAGGATTTCCACAAGATTGTTTTGATTGAAGCTCTGCTCCGAATTTGAAAGAATGTGCCGGAACTACACGATCATCATGATCGCTTGTAATAACCATTGTGGAAGGATAGCAGACTTTGGATTTTACATTATGAACAGGAGAATATGATTTTAAATATTCAAACATTTCCTTATTATCTTCCGCAGTTCCGTAATCATAAGACCAGCCTGCTCCAGCAGTAAATTTATTATATCTCAGCATATCCAAAACTCCAACTCCGGGAAATGCTACTTTTGCCAAATCAGGACGCATTGTCATGGTTGCTCCCACCAATAAACCGCCATTCGATCTTCCTGAAAGCGCCATATATTCTTTAGAAGTATATCCTTTTTTCTGTAAATATTCTCCTGCTGCAATAAAATCATCAAATACGTTTTTCTTTTGCATTTTAGTTCCTGCATCATGCCATTTTTTTCCATATTCGCCACCACCACGAATATTCGGAACAGCATAAATTCCTCCATTTTCCATCCAGATTGCATTTACAACCGAAAACGCAGGCTGCAAACTGATATTGAAACCTCCATAAGAATAAAGAATAGTCGGATTTTTACCATTCAATTTTATTCCTTTTTTATAGCTGATCATCATCGGAATCTTTGTTCCATCTTTTGAAGTATAAAATACCTGTTCGGAAACATAATCTTCCGGATTGAATTTTACTTTCGGCTTTTGATAAATCTCCGAATTTCCGGAGTCAGCATTGAATTTATAAATCGTTCCCGGTGTAATATAGTTGGTAAAAGAAAAGTACAAATCTTTTTCCTCGATTTTCCCTCCAAAACCAGAAGCAGTTCCATTTCCCGGAAGCGCAATGGTACGAACAAGTTTTCCGTCATAATCATATTGCTTTACATAAGACAAGGCGTCTTTTAAATATTTTGCAAAAAAATATCCGCCACCGCTGGAAACATTCAATACATTTTCTGTTTCAGGAATTACGTCTGTCCAAACGGTTGGGTTTTTGATATCAAATTTTTGAAGTTTCATATTCGGAGCATTTTTATCCGTGAGGACAAAAACATACTCTCCTTTTGTATCAACAACATCAGTATTGTAATCATAACCTGTTTGTACCGGAATAAAATCGGTGTTATTTTTCAAATCTTTAATATAAAGTTCATTTCCTGAAGTAGCATTGGAAGCTGAAAGAATTACGAAGCGCTCATCTTCGGAAACTTCAGCACTCATATATCTTCTCTTAAAATTTTCTCCACCAATAATTAATTTATCTTCAGATTGTTTGGTTCCCAATTTGTGGAAATATACTTTGTGTGTATCTGTTTTTGCAGAGAGTTCACTTCCATCAGGCTTATCATAGCTTGAATAATAAAAGCCTTCGTCTCCTTGCCATGAAATTCCGGAGAATTTTACGTCTTTTATAGTTTCATCCATTTGATTTTTGGAAATAGCATCAATGATAATGATTTTGTTCCAATCGCTTCCTCCTTCAGAAATAGCATAAGCTGCCAAATTTCCTTTTTTGTTAAAAGAAATCTGACTTAAAGAAGTAGTTCCTTTTTCTGAAAACTTATTGGGATCCAGAAAAATTTCATCTTTGCCGGATTTGTCTTTTCTGTAAAGTACAGATTGTGCTTGTAATCCGTCATTTTTATAATAGTAAATATAATCTCCTTTTTTGAAAGGAGCACTGATTTTTTCGTAATTCCAGATATCTCGCAACTGGTTTCTGATTTCCTCACGAAACGGAATTTTAGAAAGATAATTATTGGTGAATTTTACTTCTCTTTGCACCCATTCTTTGGTGTCTTCAGCACGATCATCTTCCAGCCAACGATAAGGATCGGAAACTTTTGTCCCAAAATACTCATCGGTATGTTCCATTTTTTTGGTTTCGGGATATTGCATTTTACTTTGAGAATAAGAAACTGTAGAGACAGTAATAAGTAAAACAGAAATTATTTGAGATTTCATAAAATTTGGATTTTACCAAAAGTAATAAAAATATATTTTTTGACTTCAAGAAAAACGATTTTTAGATTAATTATCAAAAAAATGCAATGACTTTTCAAAAATCATTGCTTTATCAACTTTTATAATTTGTATACTTATTTTTTCGCCGGAGCTTTCTTTCCGCTTTCCAGAATTTTTTCTAAAATTTTGTATGTAATCATATACGTTGGTTTCACTCCCGTCAAACCAAGACCTCCTGAAGAAAGAGTACTTCCTGTTTCCAAAGGATTATCCGAAGCATAATACGCATACATTACAAATAAATCCGGAGAAATGTGATGTCGAATTTTAGAAGCCACCTGAATCGCTTTCTGATAATGTGCTCCTTCCATTTCCAAACCGATGGCTTTCCAAGAAGTGGTCATAAAATAAGAAAGAATGTCTTTGTTTTGAAGCGAAGTTCCTAAAACGGTAATCATGGGTCCTTCAAAAGCTTTGATTTCATTATCTTCAAAATCAGAGAGTTTCAATGCGTTTTCAAATGTATAATTGTCCGCAGTTCCTTCAAAAATATGGGAAGTGGGGATCATAATATCTCCTTTTCCACCCGTAAGAATTCCGGCTTTTCCCATAATGGAAACGGATTTTACTTTCATAGTGTAAACTTGTCCATTGAAATCATACGGTCGTAAAAGTTCGTCCATAATTTCGTAAGCCTGCTCTCCAAAAGCATAATCAAACACCAGAACCACATCATCACCGGAAAATTTAATTCCTGAAAATGGAGTGTTTTTAAGATCAGTTTTGCTTAGATCAATGATTTGTACATCAATATTACTTCCGCTGTTATCATCAATATAAATTAATCCCTGATTTTCAGAATGTTGAAGAATTTTATCCTGCAATGCTTTTTTATTGCTGATTTCTTCATACAATTTATAATCTACATTTTTGCTGATTTTTTTATCAAGAGCATCCTGTGCATAAAGCATATTTTTCACAGAGTGCATATTAGCAGAAATAATATGAAGTGGACGCATGTGCAAATTATTGGAAGCCAAAACTTCTTTTACATTATGTGCCCATTTTTCTCCAAAAAAGTGATGGCCAACTCTTTCTCTCAAAATTGCGCTGAAGAAAATTTCTCTTTCACGAATTCCTCTAAAATCGTCCAAACTGGTTTTTCCTAAATGATAAATGATTTTGAATAAACGATCAGGATTTTCATCATCACCAAAATTGTTGTAAGCATTCAATGTTTGATCGAACGTTCTTCCCAATAAAGAAGATAAATGAATAAGGGCAACTTCTTTTTCTTTTCTACTGAATTTTTTTTCACCTAAAGCAACAGATTCTATGATTTGCCAAGCTCTAGTTGGCTTGTAATTTTCATCAGTAATATATCCCAATTCACGGATTTTATCCGCTTCTATATATAAAAAAGTAAGGTGAGTAAGGATATCGTAAATTTCTGAACGACCCAAAAGAACTTCAATATTCATCTGGAATTCATCAATGCGGTAGCAGTTTCTTCTCCGTTTTTTCGGAACGATAACTTCAAAACTTCCTTTATCAAAACCTTCATCCGAAGTAAGATGTACAAAAGGTGTTTCTTCAATTCCTTCCGGAAGTCTGTCCAGAACATACAAAAGGCCATCCAGTTCTATTTTGTTTGGAGTTCCCATGGAACCGTAGATTTCCGGCGCAATTACCATCAAAAGTTTTCGCAATGTTTCTCCTGAAACTCCGGCTGGTTTAAAAAATCCTCTGTAGAAAAGGTGACGCATACTTACATACAGTCTTTCAATAGCTTCTGTAGTCTCTCTTGCTCTGGAATTTACCATAAATTAGATTTTTAGATAAAGTTTGCTAAAATACGAAATTGTTCTGTAGATTACAATTTTAAGAAGAGTTAAGTTGAATATACTATCATGAATAAAAGATAACGAAAAAGCGATATACAAAAAACAATATTTTTATTAAAATTTTTAGTGACCCCTAAAAAAAGACAGGTATTTTATTTTGAAGTTTATATTTTTTGTAAATTTGCCCACAAAAATAACAACTCTGTATGTCAACACTAAGATTTAAAGCTCTGGCAGAACTTCCATTCAGGAATTATAGAAAAGATAATTTCGTTGAAGTCCCTGCAAAACTATCGGAATTGTATTGTCAAAATGTATTCTCTGAAGAAACAATGAGAGAATACTTGACAAAAGAAGCCTTCAATTCTATTTTGGATGCTATTAAAAAAGGAACAAAAATCCAAAGACACATTGCAGATCAGGTAGCTGTAGCAATGAAAGATTGGGCATTGTCTAAAGGAGTAACGCATTACACTCACTGGTTTCAACCATTGACAGGTGCTACTGCAGAAAAACACGATTCTTTCTTTACACCAATTGAAGGAGGAAGAGCTATCGAAAGATTCAGTGGAGGAATGCTGATTCAGCAAGAACCGGATGCTTCTTCTTTCCCAAATGGAGGAATCAGAAATACTTTTGAAGCAAGAGGTTATACAGCTTGGGATCCTACTTCTCCTGCTTTTATTATGGGAACTACACTTTGTATTCCTTCTATTTTTATTTCTTACACCGGTGAAACTTTAGATTATAAAGCACCATTATTAAGAGCTTTAAGTGCAGTAGATGAGGCAGCTACGGATGTTTGTAAATCGTATTTTGATAAAAATGTAACGAAAGTAGTTCCTACTTTAGGTTGGGAACAAGAATATTTTCTTGTAGATACTGCTCTTTATCAGTCAAGACCGGATTTGGTTTTGACAGGAAAAACTTTATTGGGACATTCTCCAGCAAAAGGTCAGCAATTGGACGATCATTATTTCGGTTCCATTCCGACAAGAGTGATGAACTTTATGAAAGAATTGGAGATTGAATGTATGAAACTGGGAATTCCTGTAACCACAAGACATAACGAAGTGGCTCCAAACCAATTCGAGCTAGCTCCCATGTTTGAAGAGGCAAACGTTGCAGTAGATCACAACTCTTTATTGATGGATGTAATGGCAAGAGTTGCTCATAAGCATCATTTCCATATTTTGTTGCACGAAAAACCATTTGCCGGAGTAAACGGAAGTGGAAAACACAACAACTGGAGTATGGCAACAGATACCGGAGAAAACCTTTTGAGCCCGGGAAAAAATCCAAAGAAAAATCTTCAGTTCCTTACTTTCTTTGTGAATACACTAAAAGCAGTTTATGATTATGCAGATTTATTAAGAGCAAGTATTGCTTCCGCGAGCAACGATCACAGATTAGGTGCGAATGAAGCTCCTCCAGCAATTATTTCTGCATTCATCGGAAGTCAGTTATTTGGAGTATTGGAAGAGTTGGAAAAAGTAACCAACGGAAAACTTTCTCCTGAAGAGAAAACAGAATTAAAACTGAATGTTGTTGGGAAAATTCCTGAAATTTTATTGGATAATACGGATAGAAACAGAACTTCTCCTTTTGCATTTACTGGAAATAAATTTGAAATCAGAGCGGTTGGTTCTTCTGCAAACTGTGCAGAACCAATGACAGTGATGAATGCCATTGTTGCAAAACAATTGAAAGTTTTCAAAAAAGAAGTGGATGCTTTAATTGAAAAAGGACTTAAAAAAGATGAAGCTATTTTCAATGTTTTAAGAGAATATATCAAACAGTCTAAAAACATTATGTTTGAAGGAGACGGTTACTCTGATGATTGGGCAAAAGAAGCGAAGAAAAGAGGTCTTAACAATTTAAAAACCACTCCAGAAGCTCTAAAAAGAGAATTGGATAAAAAATTTGTTGATCTTTATGAAGAGTTAGGAATCTACTCTCACAGAGAATTTGAAGCCAGAAATGAAATCAAATTGGAGAAATATTCTACAGTAATTGATATCGAAGCGAGAGTTTTGGCAGATATTGCAAGAAACCATATTATTCCTGCCGCATTGAACTATCAAAATAGATTGATAGAGAATGTAAAAGGATTAAAAGAAATTTTTGGAGATAAAGAATTTAAGACTTTAGCAAAAGAGCAATTGAGCCTTATTTCTCAAATTTCAGAAAATGTTTCTGCTATCAAAGTTGGTGTAGATGAACTTTTAGCTGCAAAAGGAAAAGCAAAAAGCACTTCCGGAAGCCAAAAACAAGCAGAAGAATATTGCAATAAAGTAAAACCTCTATTCGATCCTATCAGAGACGCTTCTGACGCATTGGAAATGTTGGTAGATGATGAACTTTGGCCAATGACGAAATACAGAGAAATGCTTTTCACAAGATAATTTTACTATCATAAATCTAAAAATCCCGGCTGTTAGTCGGGATTTTTTGTTTGATTACCTTATAAAATGGTAATGCAATAACCAGGTTGATAATTTTGAATTTCTGTTTTCTTCTGAACTTGCTACCCGAAATACCATTTCAAATTTTAAAAATATCTTCCGTTTTCCTGAATCTTCAGAATATAAATTTTTACTTCGATTTACATCCTCCATTTCCAAAACTAAAAAAGCGAGGCTGCCTCAAAAGTGTCATTCAGAATGGAATGGAACGAGGTGAAAAATCTATTTTTTATTGTTTAACAAAAGATTTCTCCTTCGTCGAAATGACAAAATCCTAAGTTTTATGGCTTTTGTGACAGCCTCTTAAGATTACTTTCCATTCTCG
>NZ_JBXUGL010000003.1:0-140562 GCF_057180505.1 Chryseobacterium sp. HNCC26DJ241
CAATTTCTGATTTTTCTAAAGATAAATAATCTCAGTAGCCGAAACTTTTTTTCCCAGTTTTTCAAGAACATTTTTATAAGAACCGATTTGTTTTTCATATTTTTCTTTTTCATCTCCGGTCTTGAAATCAATAATGATATAGCCGTTTTCGGTCTCAATAATTCGGTCAGGGCGATAAAGAATGATTTTTCCATTTTCGAAAATCATGATTTCTTTTTCATTAATCACTTTCAGATTTTCTGAAAAATAGGAAGAATATTTTTGCACCACTTCTAATATTTTCTCTGAAATAGTATTTTCTTCATCGGTAGTAATGCTGCCTTCCAAAAGATAGGATTTCAGCACTTTTGCAATATCTTTTTCTGAATTTATTTTAGAAAGAATTTCGTGGGTGAAAATTCCCTGTCTTACTTTTTCGTTTCGTTCCTGATAATTTTTAGAAGGAGTGGCAATTTTTATAGAGGTGGTTTTTTCATGGTTTCTTCCCAGAGATTCTATGCTTTTGGTTTTAATGATTTTTTCTTCTTTTTGTTTTTGCTTTAAGAGAATAGAATCATTAGTTTCAAAAACATCAAATGAATCGGGTTTTTCTTCCTTGTTTTGAAATTGTTCATTCCGGGTATTTTCCAAAAAAGTGTACAATTCCAGATTGTTGGAAGATTTATTCGGTTTTTCGATATAGAAAAACATCTGTTCCACTGCTCTTGTTGTGGCAACATATTGAAGACAAAAGCGATCAATCTTATTCTGATAAATATTATTTTGGTTGAATTTCAGCATTTCTTTGTCATAATTTTCCAGAGCTTTTTCAAAAGGAGATACAATTACCGACTGCAAACCTTCTTCTTCCGTAGAAATCCATCCGGAAAATTTTCCGTCTTTATTCTCATTTTCCATTGGTAGAAAAACAACCGGAAATTCGAGACCTTTCGCTTTATGAATCGTCATAATTTGTATGGCATCAATATTTTCCGAAGTTTGGATGCTGATTTCGTGAGCTTCTTCATCCCAATATTTCAGGAAATCTTTTAGTGTGAATCCCGTATTTTGACTGAAATTATATAAAGTTTCCAAAAAATTCAGAAGGAAATCCGTTTCTTTATTTTTCACAGAAAATTCCTGAAGATAATATTCGATAAAATGATAGAGATTCAGATGGGGAATATCGGTTTGCCTTAATTTCAGATCATATTTTTCCGAAATAAAGTCTTCTATTTTTTCTTTGGAATCATTCTCCAGAACGGCCATCATTTCAGAAGTAAAGTCCTCAATTTTTATCCTTCCGGAAATGTTCAAAAAGTACATCATTTTCACAAGAAACTGAACGTTTTTAGGATTCATTTCCCATCTTAGAAATTCTACAACAGCAAGGATGGTTGGTGAAAGTTCCAGTGTTAATCCTTTATCCGAAATCGTTTTGATGTAGGTTTCTGTTCCTTTATAATTCACTTTCATCGTACCCAAAAGCTGAGTATAGCTGAAAATTTCAAAATTTCCCCGACAAAGAATCGTGATATCCGAAAACTGAAATCCATTATCCAGACATTCCTGAATATCCTGCTTCATTTTTTCGGCCACTTCTTGAAAAAAATCTTGCTTTTTAGCATTTTCCAAAAAGTGAGCTTTCACTCGTCCTTCAAAATCTGCATTTGCTTTTTGCTGAGAACCTTTTCCGAAAATATCAAAATGTTCTTCATTCATCTCTTGAGATAAAAATCTGTAAAGACGATTATTGAATTCTACAATATTTTTTGCGCTTCTCCAGTTGATTTCCAAAGGTTCTACCACTGCTTTTATGGGTGTATTTTCTTTTTGGTGAATGATATCAAGCATCATTTGGCTGTCTCCACCACGAAAACGATAGATACTTTGTTTCGGATCTCCCACCAAAGTAAAACTCATATTTTCCGAAGTAATGGTGTGATCACGAAGCGGAAGGAAATTTTGCCACTGAAGTTTGGAGGTGTCCTGAAATTCATCAAAAAAATAATGAAAAAATTTAGTTCCCACTTTTTCATAAATGAATGATGATGGTTCTTCCCGAAGATTTTCATGAATGATTATATTAAATTTGGAAAGAAGCACTAGATCATTTTCTTGTTCTATTTCGGCAAGTTTATCTTGGATTTCTTTATTTACTTTCAAAGGAAGAATGGCACGTAGAATTTTTTCTTTTTTCTGGGAAAGAATATAATTGCTGATGATTTTTCTGCGGTTTTCTAAGAGAAAGTCCAGGATTTCAAAAATTTCAGATTCTTTCTTTTTTCCTGTTGCGGAAAATCCTTTCAGAAAAGTAGAAATGGCAGAATCTTCATTACTTGGAAAAGGAAAAGAATCTCGTTCTTTATTGTAGAATTTTTCGGTCTCGTGGAAAAATTTAGCAATACTGTTTCGGCTTCCTCCGGAAAAATCTGAAATATCCAAATCTTTTTCATTCAGTAATTTGAGAACATTTTTTGCAATTTCCAGATTTTCTTTTTTTAATTCCCGAATTTCTGTACGGAATTTTAGTTTGTTATTTTCATAGGCATTCCAAGAGAATTCTTTATTTTCATTCAATTGGAAATAATGTTTGTCCTGCACAAATTCCTTTGCAGAATGATAAAGAGTTTCATTCAGGCTAATTCGTTCGTTATTGTCCAAACTGTAATTTACAAAATCCATAAATGCTTCGGAAATTTCCTCTTTTTCACCAATTTCGTCCAGCATTTTATCCACAGCTTCAATCAAGAATGGTTCTGCCTGAATTTCCAGATTAAAATTTTGAGCAAGTCCTAATTCGTATGAAAAACTCCGAACCAATCGTGAATTGAATTTATCAATGGTTCCGATATTTAAAGTGGAGTAGTGGTGAAGAATATAATCCAGAGTTTTTTTTGCACGTTCATGCAGATCTTCAAGAGAAACCCTGATCTTTTCTTCTTCCAGTTTTTTCTGAATATTTTTGAGGTCTTGATTTTCGGAATAATTTTCGGAAGAGAAAACTTTTAGCCAGTTCAATATTCTTTCCTTCATTTCATTGGCTGCTTTATTGGTGAAAGTAAGCGCAAGAATATGACGAATTGCATCCGGTTGGTTGGGATATTTCAAACAAATGGCAAGAAGACGAAGCACTAAAGCATACGTTTTTCCGGAACCGGCAGAAGCATTGATGACCGTATATTGTTTAGGCATTCTGAAATTTTACAGCAATTTACAGAAATTTAAAAAGAAAAGAAAATATTTTGCTGTTATAAAAATTATTTCTATTTTTGCAGTCCAAAATGAGATGTAAATTATGTTAATTATTCCAGTAAAAGATGGAGAGTCTATCGATAGAGCTCTTAAAAAGTACAAAAGAAAATTTGATAAAACAGGTGTTGTTCGCCAGCTAAGATCAAGACAGCAGTTCACAAAGCCTTCTGTAACTTTAAGACAAGGTAAACTAAAAGCAGCTCACAAGCAAAGACAACAAAGCAAAGAAGAGCAGGCTTAAAAATCTGTTTTTTTCTTTACGAAAATATTGAAAATCACTTCCTAAATGTGTAACTTTGGGAAGTGATTTTTATTTTTTATGATTGAAAAGTTTCTGGAATATATTGATGTAGAGCGTCGATATTCTCAACATACAGTAACGAGCTATAAAAAGGATTTAGAAGATTTTCTAATCTTTGTTATGGATACGGAAGGTCATGAAAAATTAGAAAATATCGACAAAAAAGTTGTCAGGAATTTTATGGTTCACCTCAGTGAGAATAAAATTTCGAAAAGAAGTATCAATCGGAAATTGTCATCACTTCGCAGTTTCTACCTTTTTCTTCTAAAAATCGGAGAAATTAAAGTATCTCCGCTGGAAACAATTAATTCTCTTAAATTCTATCCCGAAAAACAAATTCCTTTTTCAAAAGAGGAAATGATGCATATTGAAGAAATTCTGAGTGAAAAAGAAAATTCTCTTGAAAGGCTCATCATAGAACTGCTTTATCAGACCGGAATTCGTAAAGCGGAGCTTTGCAATATTTTGTTAGAAAATGTAGATTTCTCTCAGGAGCAGATCAAAATTAGCGGTAAGGGAAATAAAGAAAGGGTGATTCCTATAGCTCCAAAATTAATGGAAAGTTTGAAAAATTTCTTAAAAGAAAGAGAATCAACCTTTAAAGATTCAAAATATTTTTTCATAAATAAAAATGGAAAAAAACTGAATGAAAAATTTGTATATAAAGTAGTAAATTCTTACTTTAGTCTTGTTACTTCTAAAGAGAAAAAAAGCCCTCATATTCTCAGACATACCTTTGCTACGCATGTCTTGGAAAATGGGGCTGAAATTTCTAAAGTAAAAAAGATATTAGGACATTCCAGTCTTGCAAGTACACAAGTATACACGAATGCCAATATAGAGCAATTAAAAAAAGTATTAAACAGTGCTCATCCAAGAGCAATCAACAAAAACGAAGAAAAGTGAAGCTAGAACTTCAGATGTTTAATGATTAAATTCCTTTTATTATGAAAATTACAGTTCAGTCAATGGGTTTGACTCCTCATGAACCACTAGAAGAATTTCTAAACAAAAAGATCGGTAAGTTAGATACTTTTTATGATAAAATAATAGAATGTCAAGTTTATTTGAAAGTCGAGAACGCGTCATCTAAAGATAATAAAACAGCAGAGATCAAATTGGTTGTTCCTGGTGATGATATTGTAGTGAAGAAAACGAGTTCGAGTTTTGAGGAAAGTTTAGACCTTTGTGCTGATGCAGCTAAAAAGCTGTTAATCAAGAAAAAAGAATTAGCTTAGAAAATAATCTGAAAAAAAATTAAAAAAAATCTCCCAAAAATTTGTAGATTTCAAAAAAACAATGTTATATTTGCACTCGCAAAAACGGAACAGCGTTCATTTTGAAATCTATTTTGCCTCCATAGCTCAGTTGGCCAGAGCACGTGATTTGTAATCTCGGGGTCGTGGGTTCGAATCCCTCTGGAGGCTCATTTTTGTAAAATTGGGGAGATTCCAGAGTGGCTAAATGGGACTGACTGTAACTCAGTTGCTTCGGCTTCGTAGGTTCGAATCCTGCTCTCCCCACATTTTATAGAAAAATAAAAAATAAATTTGCAGGATTTAAATATTTTATTAAATTTGCAAACCTAATTACCAACAGCCTTTTAAGGTAGAAAAAATGCGGAAGTAGCTCAGTTGGTAGAGCGTCAGCCTTCCAAGCTGAATGTCGCGGGTTCGACCCCCGTCTTCCGCTCTAAAAAAAATCACACCTTTATTTTGGTCGTGATTTTTTTGTTTAAGCCGATATAGCTCAGCGGTAGAGCGCTTCCTTGGTAAGGAAGAGGTCTCGGGTTCAAGTCCCGATATTGGCTCTCAAATTCTTGTTTGAAAAAATCTTCTGGGATACAGGAGATTTTTCTTTTGAAATTTGGATTTATAAAATTTTTATCTGAATAATTATTTTCATAAATTTGCAGACCAAATTACAGAAGAAGTTCGGCTTTCATGTAGTTGGATTGAATATTGATACTTTTTTCATTAAAAAGGTTTTGATATTCAAAAATTCACTATATTTGCAAACCGAAATTTTAAAATAATTAATAAAAAACAAATAATTTAAAATCATGGCAAAGGAAACGTTTAATCGTAACAAACCGCACTTGAACATTGGTACTATTGGTCACGTTGACCATGGTAAAACTACTTTGACTGCTGCTATTACAAAAGTATTGTCAGACAAAGGATTAGCTGAAAAGAAAGATTTCTCTGCAATTGACTCCGCTCCGGAAGAAAAAGAAAGAGGGATTACTATTAACACAGCTCACGTAGAATATGAAACTGAAAACAGACACTATGCTCACGTAGACTGTCCAGGTCACGCCGACTATGTAAAAAACATGGTAACTGGTGCTGCTCAAATGGATGGAGCTATCTTGGTAGTTGCTGCTACTGATGGACCAATGCCTCAAACAAGAGAACACATTCTTCTTTGCCGTCAGGTAAATGTACCAAGAATTGTTGTTTTCATGAACAAAGTGGATATGGTAGATGATCCTGAATTATTAGAACTTGTAGAACTTGAAGTAAGAGATCTTCTTTCTTCTTATGAATATGATGGAGATAACTCTCCAGTAATCCAAGGTTCTGCTCTTGGAGGTCTTAATGGTGAGCCAAAATGGGTTGAGAAAATCGACGAATTGATGGCTGCTGTTGATTCTTGGATCGAGCAGCCAGTAAGAGATCAAGATAAGCCATTCTTGATGCCAATCGAAGACGTATTCTCTATTACTGGTAGAGGTACTGTAGCAACTGGTAGAATCGAGGCTGGTGTTATCAATACTGGTGATGCTGTAGATATCGTAGGTATGGGTGAAGAAAAATTAACTTCAACTGTAACTGGAGTAGAAATGTTCAGAAAGATCCTTGACAGAGGTGAAGCTGGTGATAATGTAGGTCTATTGTTGAGAGGTATTGAAAAAACTGATATCAGAAGAGGTATGGTTATTGCTAAATCTGGATCTGTAACTCCTCACAAAAAATTCAAAGCTGAGGTTTATATCCTTTCTAAAGAAGAAGGTGGACGTCACACTCCATTCCACAACAAATATCGTCCTCAGTTCTATGTAAGAACTACTGACGTTACAGGTGAAATCTTCTTACCAGAAGGTGTAGAAATGGTAATGCCTGGAGATAACTTAACTATCACTGTAGAATTGTTACAACCAATCGCTCTTAACGTAGGTCTTAGATTTGCGATCAGAGAAGGAGGTAGAACAGTAGGTGCTGGTCAGGTTACTGAAATCTTAGATTAATCTAAATCAATATAAAAGTTCCGTAAGGAATCTTACGGAACTTTTTAATCTACGGGCATCGTCCAATGGTAGGATACCGGTCTCCAAAACCGTTGATCAGGGTTCGAATCCTTGTGCCCGTGCAAATAAAAAATAATGAGCTTAGTTGAATTTTTAAAAGGTTCTTATAACGAATTCAGAAATAAAGTGGAGTGGCCAAAATGGTTAGACTTGCAATCTTCTACTATTGTAGTTGCAATTTCTACTGTTATTCTTGCTTTATTTACTTTCGGAGTAGATTCTTTGTTTAGTAAAGCAATCTCAAATATTTTATCTTTATTTATTAACCTTTTCAATTAAATAATTTTCCATGAGCGATTTGAAGTGGTATGTGCTGAAGTCAATCAGCGGACAGGAAAATAAAGTAAAGAATTACATTGAGAACGAGATGAAACGTCTTGGTTTTGAATCTTATGTTACTCAGGTTGTAATTCCTATGGAAAAGGTTATCCAAATGAGAAATGGAAAAAAGGTTCCTAAAGAAAGACCTTATTATCCTGGCTATCTTATGATTGAAGCTAATCTCATTGGTGAAATTCCGCATATCATCAAAAATCTACCGGGAGTAATTTCCTTTCTAAGTCTTACTAAAGGAGGTGATCCTGTTCCTATGAGAAAATCTGAAGTAGACAGGATGCTTGGTAAAGCTGATGAACTTTCAGAATTTGCTCAGGATATGGCTATTCCTTATATAGTAGGAGAAAATGTGAAAGTTATTGATGGACCTTTCAATGGGTTTAACGGAACTATTGAAAAAATACTTGAGGATAAGAAAAAGTTGGAGGTTTCAGTTCTTATTTTTGGAAGAAAAACTCCTATGGAACTTAGCTATATGCAGGTTGAGAAAATATAAGTTTACTTATTACAAAATAAAATATGAGGCTGCTTTTTAGCAGTCTTTTTTTATTCATTCGATTTCTACAGTTATAGAAATTTTAATCTTTCTAAAAATCAGCAATTTCCGTTTGCTATTTCAAAAATATTTTTTACTTTTGCAATCCGAAAAGTAGGTTTACAAAAATGTGAGAAGTGTAGCCTACTGAATAATAAATGCTTCCAAATTCATTTAGTATTCAAATTTAAACAACAAAAAATGGCTAAAAAAGTCTTTAAAATGGTAAAACTTCAGGTGAAAGGTGGCGCAGCTAACCCTTCTCCACCAGTAGGTCCTGCTTTAGGTTCTGCGGGTGTGAACATCATGGAGTTTTGTAAGCAATTTAACGGAAGAACTCAAGACAAGCCAGGTCAAGTTTTGCCTGTAGTTATTACAGTATACGAAGACAAATCTTTTGAATTCGTTATTAAAACTCCACCTGCAGCAATCCAATTGATGGATGCGGCTAAGATCAAGGGAGGTTCCGGAGAACCAAACAGAAACAAAGTAGGTTCTGTATCTTGGGATCAGGTAAAAAAAATCGCTGAAGATAAAATGGCAGACCTTAACTGCTTTACAATGGATTCAGCTATTTCTATGGTAGCAGGTACTGCAAGATCTATGGGATTAAGAGTAACAGGAACTAAACCAACTTTTAACGCTTAAAACTTATTGAAATGGCAAAATTAACGAAAAAGCAAAAAGAAGCTTTAAGCAAAGTAGAAAAAGGTAGATTCTATAATCTTGAAGAAGGTTCTGCTCTTGTAAAAGAAGTGAATACTGCAAAGTTTGACGCTTCTGTAGATATCGCTGTAAGATTAGGTGTAGATCCAAGAAAAGCAAACCAAATGGTAAGAGGTGTAGTATCTCTTCCTCATGGTACTGGTAAAGATGTTAAAGTTTTGGCTTTAGTAACTCCAGATAAAGAAGCAGAAGCTAAAGAAGCTGGTGCTGATTATGTAGGTCTTGATGAATATTTAGATAAAATCAAAAACGGTTGGACAGACGTAGACGTTATTGTTACGATGCCGGCTGTAATGGGTAAATTAGGACCATTAGGTAGAGTTTTAGGACCAAGAGGTTTAATGCCAAATCCTAAATCTGGTACTGTTACTATGGAAATTGGTAAAGCAGTTTCTGAAGTAAAATCAGGTAAAATTGATTTCAAAGTTGATAAGTATGGTATTATCCATGCAGGTATCGGTAAAGTATCTTTTGATGCTGCTAAATTGAAAGAAAATGCTCAGGAATTGATCCAGACATTAATTAAAATGAAGCCGACTGCTGCTAAAGGTACTTATGTGAAAAGCATCTACTTGTCTTCTACAATGAGTCCGGGTATTGCTATTGATACTAAATCTGTTAACTAAAATCTGAAAGACAATGACAAAAGAAGAAAAAGTATTAGTAATACAGGAAATTAAGGATTTGTTGCAAGATGCAAAAGTAGTTTATGTAGCGGATCTTGAAGGATTGAATGCAGCAAAGTCTTCAGAATTCAGAAGACAGGCTTTCAAGCAAAATATTAAAGTAAAAGTTGTAAAAAATACACTTTTGCAAAAAGCTATGGAGCAAATCGAAGGAGTAGATTATTCTGAAATGTTCCAATCTTTCAAAGGAAATTCAGCTCTAATGATTTCTGAGACTGCAAATGCTCCTGCGAAATTAATTCAAGGATTCAGAAAGAAAGAAGAAAAGCCTGCTTTAAAATCAGCTTATCTTCAGGAAACTTTCTACGTTGGTGACAATAATCTAGATGCATTGGCTAACATCAAGTCTAGAGAAGAAATGATCGGTGAAATCATCGGATTACTTCAGTCTCCAATTCAGAGAGTTGTTTCTGCTCTTCAAAATAAATCCGAAACAGTAGAAGCTAAAGCTGAAGAAGCTGCTCCGGCTGTAGAAGAAACACCTGCTGCTGAAGCTCCAGAAGCTCCTGCTGCAGAAAGCACTGAAGAAACTCCAAGTGCTGAATAATTACACTCAAAAAATTAAATAAATAATCAACAAAAACATTACAACAATGTCAGATTTAAAAAATTTAGCTGAAACGCTAGTAAACTTAACTGTAAAAGACGTAAACGAATTAGCTGCTATCCTTAAGGATGAGTACGGAATTGAACCAGCTGCTGCTGCTGTAGTAGTTGCAGGTGGAGCTGCTGCTGAAGCTGCTGAAGAAAAAACAGAATTCGATGTAATTCTTAAATCAGCTGGTGCTTCTAAATTAGCTATCGTTAAATTAGTAAAAGATTTAACAGGTGCTGGTCTTAAAGAAGCTAAAGATATGGTAGATGGTGCTCCTGCTCCAATTAAGCAAGGTGTTCCAAAAGATGAAGCTGAAGCTCTTAAGAAGCAATTAGAAGAAGCTGGTGCTGAAGTAGAGTTAAAATAACAATTTTCTCGAAATATGTTAAAAGTCTGAGTTTTTACTCAGACTTTTTTTACATTCCAAAAGAATAAATTTTATTATATCTATAATATGGGATGGTTATTTTGTATAGATTGGAAGCGAATTTTGGAATTAATTTTTATAAAATTTACATGGATTTTTTATATAGATAGATGATATTTATAATATTTTCTATTTGTTTTATAATATTTTCTATTTTTTTATCAATTATATATTTTATTTTTTTCTTTTTATTTTTCACTTTTGTTGAAAAAAAGATTGTTAATTTATTTTTTTATCATTTTTAAAAGATTTAAGTTTTATTATTTTTTTTTAAGAATTTTTTTGGAAATTAATTTTATAGTGGTTTTTATTTTTTTAATAGTTTCTTATTGTTATTGATTTTATAACTGTAGCTTTTTTTTTGAATATTTCAAATATTCGTGATTATTTTTTTGCACATATTTTTATCTTTTTTAATATAAATGGTTATTATTTGATAATTTCTAATGATATACCTTTTTATAAACTATTAATATTGTAATTTTTATTTGTTTTTAATTTTTTGTAAATTAATTTATTGTGTATATTTTTTATTTTAAATAGCAATTTGTGATTAAAAAAATATATATATATATTTGCGCGAGCAAAAAAAATATACAATTCTGGATTGATTATGAGAGGATTATTTCTTACTCTTTAATGATATAGTTTAGCTTTATATGACTCATTATTGTGTAGGATAATATAATATCAGATTCTAGAAATAAAAATTTGCAAGATGTTCTTAGTATTTTATCATTCATTGTAATGACATTAAGAATATTAAACTATAAACTGTAAAAAACAATAAAAGCATGAAAAAAAAATTACTACCACTTATTATTTTAAGTATTAATTTTTCTGCCGCAACTGCGCAGGTTGGTATTAAGATTAGTCAACCGAATATCAACTCAGATCTTACATTAGGTTCTACTAATAAAGGCTTGCTATTAAACAGGGTAGCTTTAACGGGTACAACAAATGCAGCGCCTTTAGGAGCTCATGTACAAGGAATGTTTGTGTACAATACTGCAACTGTTAGTGATGTGACACCAGGTACATATTATAATGATGGAGCAAAATGGGTAAAAGTATCATCTGGTACTTCCTCAGGAACTGTAACAAATTTTTCTGCAGGAGATTTGATACCGCTTTTTACAACATCTGTATCAAATGCGTCTACTACACCGACACTTGATTTTAACCTATCTAATGCACCTGCTAATACTATTTTTGGTAATAACTTAGGCTTTTCAACAGCACCTTCTTATTTTTCAGCTTCAAATTTAGCTTTAGCTGGTGATGTTACTGGTACTTTAGGGAATAATACAGTTGTAAAGATTAATGGTTCACCATTAGGTACTACAACTACGGCTACTAATGGGCAGGTTTTAACATTTAATGGTACAAATTGGGTTCCTTCCACGCCTGCTTCATCACCTACAGATTGGCATGTTACGGGTAATACAGATGCAGAAATTGCTACAGTAGCTGAAATAATAGGGAATGCACCAGCATCTACCAATTATTTAGGAACAAAAGGAGCTTCCGATGATTTAGTTTTAGTTACAGGTAATGCTGTCCATGGGGTTTTGGATATGAATGGTACACTTACAGGTGGAAATTCAGGGACTACAAATTATGCTTCTATAGGATGGGGTAACGGCAATGTTTTAAATAATAATCTGTCATCTAACGTGGCATTAGGAAGAAATAATAAGGTAGCAGCTCAGGGAGCTAATTTTCCAGGTGTGGCAATAGGTTATAATAATAATGTTATTAATGGAGCTAAAGCAATTGGAAATAATAATGGGATTAGGTTTAGTGATTCCAGTGTACAAAATCTTGACGGTGCTGCGGCGGTTGCTTTAGGAAATAATAATTATGGTGTAGGTGTAGCAGTGGGTCATCGAAATTTTTCAAATGGATATGCAATAGGTTCAGGTAATACTACTACTACAAATAACTTTGCTTTTGGTAGTAGCAATAATGTGAGTGGTGCTGATTCTATGGCTTTGGGTTTTAGTGCTGTTAATAGTACACCCGCCTTATCTCAATATGCCAATACAATGCATGCTTTTTCAGGACAAGGAGTAGTTGGTACTGCAATAACAGATGTTGGAGTAAATACTATACCTGATACTGCAAACTTCCCTGATTTGGAAATAAGTAAAGGTATTTTAATAAAGCCTATTGCAAGTAGTCCTCCTTCAGTAACTTGTAATGCTCAAAATGAAGGTACAATTGTTTACGGAAAAGCTGGAAGTGTGGGTACTTTTTATGGTTGTAAGCAAACAGGAGCTGGAACCTATACTTGGCAAGGACTTTAAAATAAAAGTAAATCATATTTAAATTGCTATAATAAGGCATCTCTGTCTTATTAAAATTCATCACAATTTTTTGAAATTATAAAAACTTAGCCGCTTCGGCGACTGAGTTTAGTATTCTATTGAAATCATGTTAGACCTAAATTAAATAATTAAACTAAAAAAATCAGAAAATGAGGAAAATTTTTTCTTTTATAGCAGTTATGCTATTTTCCATTATGCTTTTTGCTCAAGGATATCGACCGGCAAGAGGTGGAGGTATGAGGGTGTATCCTACAAAAAATGGAACATGTCTTAATGACGCAAGTTGCGTTAAAAATTTGATTGATGCTAATTTGAATAATTACATTAATCTGGGTAATTTGTCATCTACAAATGGATCTAATGGAGTAGCGGTAAATAATAAGTTTGTAACCTATCCTGCAGGTTGCGTTACCGGTTTTAATGTTGATATGGGAAACATTCCTGTTACTTCCACTGTTTTAAATGAACTTACCATTTCAACGTATAAAAATGGTGTGCTTCAGGAATCTACTACACCAAGTGCTTCTGCTTTTGGTGGACAGAAGATGAGAACATTTTTGCACTTGAAAACAACAAAGGAATTTAATGAAGTAAGATTGACAAGATCAAGTACAGGTACTTCTTGTAATGCTTTGAATGTATATTATGCTTATGCTTTCGATCCAAGTGAGATGAGTGAAGAAAATAATATGCTTTGTAATGATATTATAGGTGGTGCTCTTACCGATGTAGATACCAATATTTCTTATAGTGGTAGTTGTGCTTCTCCTTTATCTTATATCACGGATAGAGAAAAAATATCCGATGGTGATAAAAACTCTTATGGAAAAGTTTGTTTGCCATCAGGTTTTTCAGGAAGTTATTCAGTAGGGGTTTTTAGCAAAAATGAAGTTTACCCTGCTGGAAATAAGGCCGGATTTGTGATTTCTCCAGATAATTCAAGTGCTGTTTTCACAGAGAGTCAGCTTAATAATATGGTAATAGAAACATATTTGTATGGAAAATTACAAGAGTCTCAGTCTTATAATTCATTAAATATTGAATCTTTAAGTTTTGGAGGTAATAAGCAAAAAATTTCTATTACTACTACTAAACCTTTTAATGAAGTAAGAATCAAGTTTGTTCAAAACTCTTCATGCTACAACATGGGATGTGTTAGAATATATTATTGCTTTGAAGAGCCTAAAACTTGTGAATGTAAGCAATACCTTGAATGCTGTAAGGATGCTCCATACAAAGGTTCGGTGCTTTATGGAAATTTGCCAAATGGAGAATCTTATTGTGGTAAGTATGAGCCTTGGACAGGTACTTGGTATCCTGGATCTTCATATAAAGGAGTTTACAATGCGAATAATATTGTTGATTGTGATCCATGCAGTTATGCACATTTTGTAGTACCATCTTATGCATGTAATATCAAAGGGAATATAGCTGTAGAATCAGTAGGTACAACTTATCCGGCTGGTACTTATGCCGGATTTACGATTGATAAAAATGTTTCAACGGATTGGAATTCTTTAGCAATTGTTACTGTTCAATTATATAATGGAAATACTTTAGTAGAGCAAAAGAGTACTGCAAATGGTGATTTGAAACTTATTTCGGTTTCAGGAGGAAAAGTTATTGCTGGTTTTGAATCTACAGTCGCTTTCAATAGAATAAGAATTTCCATCAAGCAAAAAGTAAGTCTTTGTACATGTGTAACGTATTACATCTATAACGTTTTTGTAGAAACGGATACGGATGGAGATGGAGTTCCGGATTGTAATGATATTTGTCCAACAGGAGATGATAATATCGATACTGATGGAGATGGAATTCCAGATGCTTGTGATGAGGTTTCAGGATGTGTTTCTAATAGCGATAAGAGTGCGGTTATAGACACGGATGGAGATGGAGTTCCGAATGCTTGCGATGCTGATTCTGATAATGATGGTATTCCGGATATAATGGAAGAAGATATCAATAATAACGGACTTTTTGAAGACGACGATGTAGATGGTGATGTTTTATTTTTTGATCCTATTGGAGATGGTGTTGCTAATTATTTAGATTTAGATTCAGATAATGATGGTATTTTGGATTTATTTGAATCAGGTATTCCAAACTCTATATTGGTACAAATAGATACTGATCGCGATGGTGTTATTGATCCAAATGTTCCTTTAGGTAAGAATGGTTTGGCAGATATATTGGAAACTTTCCCAGATTCTGGAATTATCAATTATACTGTTAAAAATACAGATGGAGATGATAAGCCGAATTTCTATGATTTAAAATCTAATGGTATTGACTTCGATTTATATTTAATAGGAAAATCAAATCTGGATGAATTAGGTGGAGGTTTCATTACTCCATTATTGGATGCTGATAAAGATGGTATTATGGATCCGGCACCTGGTGTAAGTAATCCAGCTGATACAGATATTACAAAGAGAGGAGCACCAAATTCTCCAGTTGCTCCAAATGCTCTTAATAGAGTTTTTGCAAAGGTTGAAAAGCCGGAAGTTAAAGAGGTGAACGTATATCCTAATCCATTGAAAGCAGGAGAAGTTCTTCATATTTTATCAAGTGATGATAAAGAAAGTAATTATACTATTTTCTCAGTTCAGGGACAATTAGTGAAAACGGGCAAATTTACAGGTAATGCTGAAATTTTGACTAATTCATTATCGACTGGTCTATATATCATTAAAGTAGAAACAGGATCTACTGTTAAATCATACAAAATCATAGTAAAATAGATTTTAGTAAAAACATGATAGAAACCGCCTTGTAATTAAGGCGGTTTTTTTTGTTAGAAAGAAAAATTTTTAATTATAAATGAGGAAGTTAAATTATTCAATTGAATTTAATGAGATGATAACAAAATAAGATAGTATGATTATAAAATAATTCTTGTAAGGAATTTATGTCTAAGGCCGTTAAATACGGTCTTTTTTTATTTACAATACTTTTGTAATTAAAAAATGTTAAATTTAATTAAACAATAATTAATTTAATTTATTATTTTTGTTAGGTAATTTAATTATTTTTGAATTGAATTATGTTTGTGCTTTTAAAGGATATCTAAAACTAACTAACCATAGAATCTATGAAAGTAAAAAAAATTACTACCGTTAATAATCCAAAATTTTTTATCAAAAAAAAACTTTTTTTGCTCATAGGATTATTTTTTGTTTTTTATGCAGAAGCACAAAATGCTTCTCTGGAAATGGCATCCGGTGATGGAAATCCCACCGGAAATGGTCCGGTAATTTCGACATCTATAAGGTTTAGAAATAATACTAATAATCCTACCGGAAATACGTTTGCTACTTATACACCAGCAATTAATGTGAGTTATACATTGAATAGTCAGCAATATACCTTGTCTACGGTTTCTACCAATACAGGTGTAGCTATAGGACACACGGCTGGAGCAGCTGGCCCTATTTTTCCTGCTATGAATACATATGGAGCTCCTTCTGCGGCTAACTTTACATCTTCAGGTGCTACATCTGGAAATGGTATAAACGTTGCCAATAATAATTCGGTGGCCATTACTGCTTTTTCTGCTCCTCTTCAAGCTGCCGGAGTTTCTACTACAGGAAGGTATAGAATGGCAGACTTAGTTATTGGATTTGATAGGGCTGTAAATAACCCAATACTGCATTTTGCTGGTTTAGGAGGTATTAGCGGGACATTAGGATTTTCAACAGAATTTGATGTGGTCTCTTCTAATGTACCTGTTACGCTTTCTTTGTTATCAGGCACAACACCTCTTTCAGTATCAGGATCCCAAATTAATAACAGTGCCGCAAATCCTACAGCTACAGGTGCCGGTACGGCTCAAGGTTCAGTTTTGTTTACGGGACAAGGCATTACTACTATTACTTTAAGAATGTATATGAGAGGGAATGGTGGCGGTGCTACTTGGAACTCTTCTACTACTAGCTCAAATGGAGGAGATACTTTTACAATAGGTGTAAGCACTTTGGAGAGCAATCTTGCAGTTACAAAAACAGTAGATATTGCATCACCTACTCCTTTAACAAACGTAAATTTTACAGTAACAGCGAGTAATACCGGACCTTCTAATGATACTAATGTTGTTGTTAATGATTTACTTCCTTCAGGATTTACATACATCAATTCTGTAGCATCTGTAGGTTCTTATAATAGCGCAACAGGAGTTTGGACAATAGGAAATCTGAATTCAGGTTCGAGTGCAACGCTTAATATAATAGCAACTGTAAAAGCTACAGGAAGCTATACGAATACAGCCACAATTTCTGGTGATAATGGGGAAGCTAATAGTACAAATAATACAGCAAGTGTTACCGTAACACCGGATTTTTCGGATACAGATAGTGATGGAATTGCAAATTATCTGGATATAGATGATGATAATGATGGTATTCCTGATTCCTCTGAAATGACTTGTTCGGTTTCTCAGGTACCACTTACTACTACTAATGCTTCTGCAACAGCTGTTTTTACGGGAAGTAATGCTCAGGCTGCTATTGGAGATAATTATATGACACTTTCTGTTATAGAAACTTTACCTGGATCGCTTGAATACCAGAGAATTAGCGGGGGTCATGTTACAGATGCAGGATTTACGGGTAATGCAATTAATATCGGGCAAATTGGCACAGCTACCAATTTTAATGAAAGAATAGAAGCTAATCTTACTTTTCAGAGTCCTATAAATCAACTTACTTTCAGACTTTTAGATATTGATGCCGGAGACAATGTAATTGTAAATGCGTATGACCAGAACAATAATTTGATTACCATTACTTCTTCTATGTATTCTTTTGCAGCAGGTACACAGGTTACGTTTTCAGGGTCTAACAGATTTACCGGTAGTTCTAGTAATACAACAGGAACTCCGGGATTGGTTAATCTTAATTTTACAGGATTCACGGTATCACGAATACTATTTCAATATTATGACACAGATGCAAGTGGTTCATATTCTATTTATGAGCTTAGTGGATATGATTGTATTACTATTAATACAGACGGAGATGGTATTCCTGATCATTTGGATTTAGATAGTGATGCAGATGGTTGTTTTGATGCTATAGAAGGGGATGAAAGTGTGACAACTGCTCAACTCAATGGAAACGGAAGTATTAACAGTACTATAGATTCTCAGGGAGTTCCGACTTTAGTGAATTCCGGAGGTACCGCAGATGTAGGTGGAGATCAAGGACAAGGAGTAGGAATTTCTACCAATTCCGGAATACAGGATATTCAGTGTCTCACCGGATTTGGATGTACTTCTTCCATGTATCTTTCTCAGAATTCGAATACTGGTTTATTTAATATAAATACATCTACAAATCCGTTTACATATCCGCAGATTGGAAGTAATTCTGGTATTACTTATAATGCAATAGGTATCAATCCGCTTGATGGATTTATATACGGAATTACTTCAAATTCGTTAATTCGTATAGAATCTGATGGTACATTTAACAATCTTGGAACAGTAACAGGGCTACCTTCTGGTCCTAATGCAGGAGAATTTGATAATTTAGGAAATTATTATGTGAAAACACCAGGTACTAATAATTTGCTATACAAAGTAAATCTTACTACTCTCACAACAACTACTGTTACCCTTACAAGTACTATGAATATACCCGATCTTGCTTATAATATTAATACAGGATTGTTGTACGGTGTAAATGCAGCAAATGGACAACTGGTTTCAGTTAATCCTTCTTCAGGAGTTATTACGACAATTGGACCAGCACCGGGAGTTCTTGATTTTGGGGCAATGTTTGCCTCAAGCACAGGAGAAATATATGGTGCTTTAAATTCTGGAGGTTTTTATCAATTTAACATTACCAATGGTCAAAAAGTATTGCTTTCTGGCTCTCCTTCAAGTGGAGTAAACGATGGAGCTCATTGTGTGACAGCACCTATTACTTTTAATACAGATCTTGCTATAACAAAAACGGATGGCGTTTCAGAATATGTTCCGGGAGCTTCTTCTGTTTATACAGTTGTTGTAAGTAACAATGGACCTTTCGGAGTATTGGGAGCTACGGTTTCAGATCCTGTTCCTTCAGGAATTCTTGCTGCTAATGTTAGTTATACAGCAGCTGTTGCAGGTGGCGCCACTACTTCAGTAGTCGGAACTCAGACAGGAGCTATCAATGATACGGTTAACATCCCAATAGGAGGTACAGTAACATATACTATAACTGTAAGCGTCCCTTTAGGTTATACTGGTAATTTAGTAAATACTGCAACAGTAACACTACCATCCAATTTTACAGACACCAATACAGCCAATAATACAGCTACAGATACCAATACCTCACCAATAGACTCCGATGGAGACGGAATTATCGATATAACCGATCTTGATGATGACAATGACGGAATTTTAGATAATGTGGAATGTCCGGGTAATACAGTAGTTACCAACGGAACTTTTACAGGAAATGCTACCGGATGGACATTAGCAGGAGGGTGGGCTTATGCTGCTAATCAAGTAACTTTCACTACTAATAATGCAACGAATATAGATATTTCTCAAAGTTTAACTAATTTAAGGAAAACCAACACCACAATTCCGGTAACTATTACTTTAGGAGCTCAGGATAATGCTAATGCAGCAGGTTCTACAGCATCTTTAGATATAGTATTAAACGGTATTATATACGCTACTATCACCAATGGTACAATAAGAAATATTGCTACTAATAACGTAACCATAGCATTGAGTAATGGCGCAACTTCTACTTTTGTACCATTTACCACTGCTAGTGCAACAGGTTATACTACTCAAACTTTTACCGTTAATATTCCTAATACTTCTGTTCCTAACACGGCTACTTTAGCATTTAGAGCCACCACTGCGAATGATGACTGGTTATTAGATAATGTATCAGTATTAGCATTTACATGTGATACAGATGGAGATGGAACTCAGGATCATTTGGATTTAGATGAAGATGGAGACGGATGTTATGATGCATTGGAAGGAGATGAGAATGTAACAACAGCTCAACTTAATGCAAATGGAAGTATCAATATTACCACCAATGGAGGGATAAATGTTCAAGGTGTTCCAAATCTTGTAAACTCAGGAGGTACTGCAGATGTAGGCGGAGATCAAGGACAAGGAATAGGAACTTCTTCAAATTCCGGAATACAGGACATTCAGTGTTTAACAGGATTCGGATGTACTTCTACAATGTATCTTTCTCAGGGAACCAATACAATTCTTTATAGTATAAATACAGCAACCAATCCATTTACTTATCCACAAATCGGATCAGCTATTGGTTTTGAGTATAATGCTATCGGTATCAATCCTTTGGATGGTTTTATGTATGCAATACGAGTAAATACCAATACATTACTTCGAATAAATGCAGATGGTACTTATAATGCACTGGGAACAGTGACAGGATTGCCAGCAGCTTATTATAATTCGGGGGAAATAGATAATTTAGGCAACTACTATGTAAAATTATCAGGTACAAATACTTCAATGTATAGGATTAATCTCACTACTCTTGTAGCGACCTCTATTCCGCTTTCAACCAATATTGTGTTTTCGGATATGGCTTATAGTACAAGTACGGGATTATTATATGCTGTTAATGATGCAAATGGGCAACTGGTTTCCTTTAGTACCAGTGGCGGAGCAATTACTACAATAGGTACAGCACCAGGAGCCAATGCTTTCGGAGCAATGTTTGGTTCTTCTTCAGGATCTATTTATGGAGCTTCTAATTCAGGAGGTTTTTATCAATTTGATCTTACCAATGGTCAAAGAGTATTAATTTCAAATTCTCCTACTACAGCATCAGTTGATGGAGCTCATTGTGTGACAGCACCTATTACTTTTAGTACTGATCTTGGTATTACAAAAACGAATAGTATTACTGAATATGTTCCGGGAGCTTCTTCTGTTTATACAGTTGTTGTAAGTAACAATGGACCTTTCGGAGTATTTGGAGCTACGGTTTCAGATCCTGTTCCTTCAGGAATTCTTGCTGCTAATGTTAGTTATACAGCGGCTGTTGCAGGTGGCGCCACTACTTCAGTAGTCGGAACTCAGACAGGAGCTATCAATGATACAGTTAGCATTCCAATAGGAGGTACAGTAACGTATACTATAACCGTGAATGTTCCTGTAGGCTATACTGGAAATTTAGTGAATACAGCAACAGTAACGCTGCCATCCAATTTTACAGATACCAATACAGCCAATAATACAGCTACAGATACAGATTCTCCACCAGTAGATACAGATGGAGACGGAATTATTGATGTAACTGATCTTGATGATGACAATGACGGAATTTTAGATAATGTGGAATGTCCGGGTAATACAGTAGTTACCAACGGAACTTTTACGGGCAATGCTACTGGATGGACATTAGCAGGAGGATGGACTTATGCTGCTAATGAGGTAAGTATCATTACTGATAATGCAACTAACGCAAATCTTTCTCAAACATTAACTAATTTAAGAAAAACCAACACCACAATCCCGTTAACAATAACATTGGGAGCTCAGGATGGAGGTAATTCAGCCGGAAATACAGCAAGTTTGCAAATATTATTAAATGGAATTGTATATGCAACCATTGATAACAGTACAGTAAGAAACGCTGCTGTCAATAATGTAACCATAACATTGAGTAATGGCGCAACTTCTAATTTTGTACCATTTACCACTGCTAATGTTTCTGGTTTTACAACTACTACTTTTACACTCAATATTCCTAATACTTCTGTTCCTAATACAGCTACTTTAACATTCAGGGATAATGCAACTCAGGATGACTGGTCTATAGATAATGTATCAGTATTGGCATTTACATGTGATACAGATGGAGATGGGACTCAGGATCATTTGGATTTAGATGCAGATGGAGACGGATGTTTTGATGCTATTGAAGGGGATGAAAATGTTGCGGCAAGTCAGCTTAATGGTAATGGAAGTATTAATAGTTCAGTAGATGCGCAAGGTGTTCCTGTCTTGGTAAATTCTGGAGGTACTGCGGATGTAGGAGGAGATCAGGGACAAGGTGTGGGTAATGCCAAAAATGCTTCAGTAACTAATTGTTTGGATACAGATGGAGACGGAGTACCTGATGCCGATGATCTGGATGATGATAATGATGGAATTCTGGATTCTGTAGAATGTAATTCGATTGAGAGAATAACATCAGGAGGCTTTAACGGTCTTGGTAATAATGTGAATATAAGTTCAGTCACTGGATGGACTTTAAGTGGAGGCCAGATCATTTCTGATTCCAATTCTTCAATACAATTTGTTACAGATAATACAACTCAGACACTTTCACAAAATGTAAGTAATATAAAATGGACAGGAGCTTCACCTGTAATTAATATAAGAGTTCAGAACAGGGATAATATTGTAAATACTGCAACCTCGGGAATTACTTTAGCTGTAAATTATGCAGGAACAAATTATGTTCTTATGACCACCAATAATGCAAATGGTCTTGGTACCATTGCATCCAATAATGGTGCTTCAATAAGTACTACGGTTCTTAACAGTTATAATAATGGAAGTGCAATAGGTACATATACAGATCTTGCCATTACATTACCGTCTACAGTTCCTGCCAGTGGAACACTTGCTTTGGTTTATACTTCAGGAAATACTAATGATGACGATATTCATGTTGATAATATAAGCATTCAGTCATGTAGAGATTTAGATGGAGACGGAACACCAGATTATTTGGATTTGGATTCTGATGGAGATGGTTGTTATGATGCGTTGGAAGGAGATGAAAATGTAATAACAAGCCAGCTTAATGCTAACGGAAGCATCAATATATCCACAACAGGAGGAATAAATACTAATGGAGTTCCAAATCTTGTAAATTCCGGAGGAACTGCGGATATAGGAGCAGATGTGGCACAAGGATCAGGTTCTGCATATAATTCGGCAACTAGTGCTTGCTCAGTAGATGCTCAAAATGATATTCAGCAGATTCCGCAGGGTACTACAATTAATGGAAATGTTATTACTAATGACACTAGTGTAATTAGTGTACAATCTGCAACTTATCTTAATGCTTCCAACGTTGTTACCCCATTACCTTTAGGAGTTGCGACCAATATTTATAATGCTTCCGGAACTTTAGCTGGATCTATGACACTGAACAGCAACGGAACATATACCTTTATACCGACATCTACTTTTACGGGTTCTGTTCCTGTAAATTATACCGGTGTTAATAATATAGGAAGTACTGATACTGCTATACTTATCATAAAAACTGTAGCTCAAATATCTTCAACAGCTAATGACAAACCTATAGCACAAAATGATACCGCTTATACCGAAATAGGAACGAATGTATCTTCCAATGTTTTGGCTAATGATTCTGATCCGGATGGAAATACCCTTACTGTAAGCTCAGCATCAATACCATTAGGAACTCCAACAGTAGTTTCAGGAGTAGATAGTACAGGAAATACAGTGGCCAATGCTGGAACTTTAACTTTAAATTCCAATGGTACTTATACTTTTGTTCCTACAGCTGGATTTACAGGAAGTATTAATACAGTAACTTATACTATATCAGATGGAAACGGAGGTACGGATACTGCGAATTTGAATATTACGGTTTCATCAGATAGCGGAAATGTTATTTTTGCAAATGATGATGCTAAAGCTGCTCCGCAAAATACAACCATCAATGGTAGTATAGCAACTAATGACACTGATCCTGAAGGAAATACTTTCAGCGTGACAAGTTCATCAGTCAATGGAACACCTTTAACAATAGGTTCGGCAACTACAATTTCCGGAGTAGGAAGTGTTACTATGAATGCGAACGGAACCTACACATTTGTTCCATTGGCAACTTTCACAGGAACTATTCCGGTAGTGTATACCATCTGTGATATTGGAGTTCCGCAAGCATGTGATACGGCAACACTTTATCTTACAAGTTTGATTGTTAGTGCAAGTGCATTCTGTTATCAGCCGGCTGTTACTTCAGGAACTGTTTTGGATACACAACACGGTATCACTGCTTTGGGAAGAGCAGGAGCTAATAATGGCAACTGGCCAATGGTGAGAAAAGGAGCATGGACTGTATTGGAATCTAAAACCAAAGGTTTCGTTATCAACAGACTTACGACAGCACAAGTTAATGCTATTCCGGCTTCGGATTTGGTGGAAGGAATGATGGTGTATAATATAACTTTGGATTGTTTACAGGTCAATACAGACGGAACACCTTCAGGATGGTCTTGTTTCAACACTCAAACTTGTCCGTAACTAAATTTTTTAATGACTAAAATTAGAGATATCATGAAAAATATAAGTATAGTAATAATAGGTTTATTTTCAGGCTCTGTTTTTTCACAGGTAGCGATAGGAAAATCTTCTGTGTCTTCTGCTTCGGTTTCTCTGGAATTTGGCTCGGCTAATAAAGGGTTAGTACTACCTTGGGTTACTTCAACTGCCAGTGTTACAGGAGTTGTAGATGGAACAATCATTTATGATCTTACGGATCATAAAGTGAAGATAAAATATGCTTCAGGTTGGAAAGATCTTTCGGTGGATACTACAGGAACTACCATAGACCCATTGACGAATGTGGACGGAGTTACCATCCAAAATTCTGAAACAGAACTTACTGGTGCAAAAGTGGCAATAGGAGTCTTGAGTTCAACACCGGGAGTTTTGGTTTTGGAAGACACCAATAAAGCTATGGTTTTGCCGAAGGTAGCCAGTCCACATCTTAATATTATCAATCCTGCTCCGGGAATGATGGTATATGATACTGTAGCAAAACAGCTCGCTGTTTTTAATGGAACTGTTTGGTCATTTTGGAAACAGTAAATTTATAGAAAATAAAGCCGCTTCAAGCACATATTGAAGCGGCTTTTGTTTTTTGGTTTAATAATCAAATAGCACTTTTGGAATGTTCACATAAACATTTTTACACCTTATGGTTTAAAAAACGTAGAAAGCGTGAGTCCAAAATTTATACAAATTACCAATAAGTTAATGTGATGCTAACGATAGTAGTTTTATTTATTCTCACTTTTTTAAGATTCCAAATTAAAATTTCTATACCAAACTCGTTTCAATTTCTATTGGATTGGTAAGTGTTTTGTGTATAAAACACTGGTTGGCCACTTGCAACAACCTGCTTTGTTCTTCCGGTGATAAGTTGCCGTTCAGTTTTATTTTTCTTTCCAGTGAAGTGGTGTTTTTTTTCTTATCACGGCTAAAGAAAATATCCACCTCAACACTTTCAAGCGGGTAACCCTTTCTGTCGGCATACATCCTTAACGTCACCGATGTGCAGGTTGCCAATGCAGAACACAATAATTCTGTTGGTGAAAATCCCAGGTCATTACCACCATTGCTTTCAGGCTCATCAGCAATGATTTGGTTCGTGGCTGTTGTAAGCAATGTTTTATAATGCTCCTGCCTGATGATTGCTGACACTGTCTTCATAATTCAATTGTTGTTTTGCCTGTTCTATAACTGTTGTAAATGCTGCATCAAGTTCGTTATTGATAATTCCCTTTTCCGGATCAAAATTTTCCTGGAATTTGGGCAAACAGAAACTACCAATTATTTCCGCACCGTGTATAGGGAAACGAATCAATGCAGCATCCATAGCACCTTTACCGCCCCTTGGTCCGGGGGCTGTAGCAACCAACAGTAGCTTTTTGTTTTCAAACATTTTTAATTTGTGTCGGGACACCCAGTCGAATAAATTTTTAAATACTGCGGTATAAGTTCCATTGTGTTCTGACACGGAAATGATGATTAAATCGGCTCCTTCCAATTTGTTGTAAAATAATTTCACGTTTTCGGGAATACCCAATTCCTGCTCTGCATCAACTGTAAAAAGTGGCAACGGAAAATCATTTAAATCTAAAATTTCTGCTTCAGCGTCTTCAAACAGGCTGGCTGCAAATGTTGCAAAGGCTTTGTTTATGGAGCTTTTACTTGCACTGGCTCCAAATGCAATTAGTTTCATTGTTGCTATGTTGTTTAATTATAAAGTCATTGGTACTTCCATCAATAAAATTTCTGCGTCTTGCGAATCGGCTCTTATATCCAACGCATCAATATCCCAAACGCCCAACCCGTCTCTTTCTTCCAAAGCTTGTCCGTTTACGGTAAAACTTCCTTTTATTACAAAAGCATATACGCCATTGTCCTTGTTTTTTAATTGGTAGCCGGTAGAAAACCCGGAATCAAATTTACCCAGGTGAAACCAGGCATCTTGGTGTATCCAAACACCTCCATCTGCTTCATTGGGCGAGAGAATTTGTTGTAGTTTGTTGTGTCTGTCGGCTACATTTAAAGTGATTTGATCATAGCGTGGCGTTACATTCTTTTTGTTGGGGAACACCCATATCTGTAGGAATTTTACTTTTCTATCCTTGTTCTTGTTGTACTCGCTGTGCGTGATACCAGTTCCTGCGCTCATTACCTGTATGTCGCCGTGTTTTATGACGGCGGTATTTCCCATACTGTCTTTATGTTCCAAATCTCCTTCCAGTGGAATACTGATGATTTCCATATTGTCGTGCGGATGTGTGCCAAAGCCCATTCCATTATCCACAATGTCATCGTTTAAAACCCTGAGTACGCCAAAGTGCATCCGCTCCGGATTGTAGTAGTTTGCAAAACTGAATGTATGATGAGAGTTGAGCCAACCGTGGTCTGCAACGCCTCTTGTAGCGGCTTTGTGCAAAACTGTATTTGCCATAATTGTTGAATTTGTATTTTTAATGTGATTAAAACCGATGAGCTCCAGTTCCTGTAATTCATCAATATTGTTCTTAACAACATTGGCCAAAGCTCCTGTGGAAGCAAAAATTACTGAACCTAAAAAACCCTTCTTGATGAAATCTTTTCTGTCCATTTTTCTGAAATGATTTGATGACCCAAAATTAGTATGGAGGATAGGAGAAAAACATTGACCTGGTTCAAGAAATGAAACGGCTACATTATTTTTTCAATTTTCTCTTTCTGATTCGGCTCAAAAACTCGGCAGACACACCTACATAGCTTGCAATAAGGTGTTGGGGAATACGTTGCGGAAGCGTGGGGTATTTTTCTAAAAATAAATCATAACGGTCTTCGGCAGAGAGCGCCATGTAGTTGTACAACCGTTCCTGCAAGCCGGTTAAATGCCGCTGCACCATCAGTCGGAACATTCTTTCCATAAGCGGAATTTCTCGTAACAATATTTCCTTGCCTGAAAGATTGAGCATCAACAACTCGGTTTCTTCTAAGGTTTCGATAAACATTTTGCCGGGCGTTTGTTCGTGAAAACTGGTGATGTCGCTTACCCACCAGTTTTCGCAGGCAAAGGTTAAAATCACTTCAAAACCATTATTGTCGATATAGTACGTTTTTACAAGCCCTTTTACAATAAAGGCTTCAAACCTACAGACCTCGCCCTGGCGCAGTAAGAAAGTTTTTTTGGGAAATACTTTTCTTTCAAAATGTTTATTGGCAATGGAGAGCTGTTCCTGGTTTAACTGGATGCAGTTTTGGAAATATTGATTAATCTCTTCGTACATTTCTTTAGCGGAAGATTTTTTGCAAAGCTATGCCGTTGGTAGTTCCCATGTGTTTTTTTAAAAATTTAAATTTAGCAGATCAGCGTTGATAGAATGAGGATTTTGTCCCTACGCCGTTGTGTGTGCCTGTTTATTTTTATTGAACAAACTGAATATCCATGCACCAAGCGTTAATAGCAATGATAAAATCAATAAGATATTGAAGAACATTTTTACCTGTGTAGCGATACTTGCTAATGAAACCGCTAAATGACTGGAAGAAGGGTAGCTTGAAAATGATAGGGTGATAAAAATATTTTCAACATAATCTGCAAGCCCTGTGAGCAGCGGAACCAGGAACAAAAACTTCAACCCATTTTTTCGATTGCGGAATACTAAAAAAATAAGTGATGAAAATGTTAGGGCATAAATGGCGGGAAAGAAAATATCGCAAAGCATGAAATTCTTATAGATGCTTCTCCCTTCCGTTCCTAAGTTGTTCAGGTCGCTGGTAAAACTTTCAACAGTATAACCTTTGGCCTGTAAGTCGAAAGGTGTAAATGTGGGTGAAATTTTTTGCATAGACGGTGTGCTGGTCGGTAAACCGGGGGCATTCATCAATACATTGAAAACAATTAAAAGCCCAATTAAAATGAAGATGAACGGTTTTTTAGATGTTTTGTCTATTAGAGAATATATCTTATTCATAGTTGTTATTTTGATTGTAGTTGTTTCATTAATCCCAGTGCGTCCCATGAACCTTTGCCCATGCCATCTGTAACGATTCCGTTTTTAAAAGTCCAAAACCATGAGCCTTTCCAGGATACTTTTTTGTTTGTCGGGTTTATACCAAGAAATGCACCTTTATGTGTGCCGGTGGCGATCCATCTTGCGGCAATCATATTATTTTCGGCAACCATAATATCTACGGTTATTATCAAATCAGGAAATGCGGTGCGGATGAGCTGTGTAAATGCTTTTTCTTCTGTAGCAAATTCCGGCACAAAATACTTGTCGGCAACTGTGGTATCTCCTTTGTTGAACAGGTTATCAACGATGTGCAATAGTAGTTTTTTGTTAGCGGAATTAGTTTTTTGTATTTCCTTAGTTTGTGCAAAAGCCGTTGTACTCAGCAGCAACACAGCAACGAAAGAAAAAATGAAATTTTTTTTTGTTTTTATCATCGTACAAAGGTATAAATTTGTACCTTGGTATCAAAATGATACTATCATAAACTACTTACCCAATGGTAACCACTCAAAAAAAGAAGCATACGGAAAATCCCTATAATTGTCCTTTAACAGCAGCTATTGCAAAAATTGGCGGACGCTGGAAGCCAATTATTTTATTCTATTTGTCTAACGGAAACAAAAGATTTGGGAAGTTAGCAGCGATTGTTCCTCTGATTTCTAAAAAAGTCTTGTCGCAACAATTGAAAGAGTTGGCTGATGATGGTCTTATCATCCGTAAACAGTTTGATGAAGTTCCGCTACGAGTTGAATATTCATTGACTGATTTTGGTAAGTCTGTGCTGCCCATACTGGACAAAATTTGCGAATGGGGAAAGCAGTTTGTTGATAGTGATTTAGAGGAGCAAGATGGTGATTAGCATAACGTACAAAATATTGTTCGGTTTAATTTCCTGGCATTAACAGAAGAACAAATCTAAGATTCAATTAGAATTTACCTTCTCATTCCACTATACATCCCGTTTGTTGTATAAGTGGCTTTTTTGTCAATCATAAAAGATACAATCGTACTTTTTGAATTGGATTTGATTGTTAAATTTCCCTCGTCCGTAATAAAGCTATCGCCTTTCTCTAATTGTGTTTGGTTGATATTTATTTCACTACTAAATACATAAATAAAATAAATGGTGTCCTTAAAAAATGGCTTGGGTAAATTTATAATACTATTATCCTCCGTTTCAATGTCATATACCAAAATATTACTTTTGATTTCAAGCGGAGCATTGCTACTTTTTGGTCCTGCAACAAGCCGCCATTGATTGGGAATTAGTTCGCCTGCATTCGCAAACTGCACTTGAGGGGCATCGTTTTCGTTTTCAGGTCGAATAAAAATTTGCAACAACCGTACATCGTCTTTATACCTATCGGCAGGAATACTTTCTTCGTGATAAATACCGCTACCGGCATTCATCAACATTATATTTTGGGGAGTTACAGCAATTTCTTTGCCTGTGCTGTCTTTATGAAGCATTGTACCACTACGTATCAACGTGAGTATTTCGTCGTTTTGATGCGGATGCATACCGATAAATGCGCCGGGTTTCAAATGAGCATCATCAAATCTGCCCAGGTTATAAAAGCCTAAATCGTCATTGCCCGTATTCCGTCCCGGTATTACAATGTTTATGCTGAAATTGCCGTGCCCTGCTTTTTGCCTTTCCGAATCTTTGTTAATAATAAACATAGTCTCTTATTTTTTAAAATATTTCAAGCCTTATTAACAATGCCTGAAACATTTTATTTATGCCATTGATGGTAAAACATCGGTGAACAAAATCCCTAACAGCTCTCCACCTTCTGGTCTTGCCCAGTCTTGTGCAATTTCTGCCATCAATGTATTGGTTGCAGTTAAAACTACTCCGGCTTTTGCCATTCTTTGCTGGCTTAAATTTTCGCTCAAATCAAATGGCGAACCTGAAGCATCCATTACCGCCTGAACATTAAACCCTTCTTCAACAGCACTTATAGCTGGGTAAACTAAGCAAACATCTGTGGTTACACCTGCCATAATCAAATTCTTTTTTCCTGTTGCCAATACTGCGTCACGGAAATCTTTATGTTCCCAACAGTTTACAATTCCCTCTCTTTTTATTCTTTTTTCGAAAGCATCGGGTAGAATTTCAGCCAGTTCTGGTAGCAATGGACCTTGTGCGGCACTGGTTAATATAACAGGTATATTCAGCACTTTTGCCATTTTTGCCAAAGCCAAGGTTTTCTTTTGTACTTCTTCCAAAGGGATGTTTTTAATTAATTTCATAGTTCCCACTTGGTGGTCAATAAGCAATAATGCTGTATTTTCTGACGTGAATTTTGTCTTACTCATTTTATTATTTTTTTTAGAATGAGTTGCAAAATTAAAATAGTTACTATACTTTTGCAATAAGTATATAATAAGTATATTAATATCCTTTTGTATATTTAATATCAAATAAAAAATGAAACAAGATAAAATAGAAATTCAACCTGTGATGGATGCGTTGGAAGTCATCGGTGGAAAATGGAAATTCCCTATTCTGTACAGTTTATGCAGCGGTAAAAAAAGATTTAAAGATTTACAGGAAGATATTGAAAAAATAACTCCCAAAATGCTGAGCCTCGAACTTAAAGATTTGGAAATAAATGGACTGATAACCCGAACTGCCATTGCAACCGTTCCGGTAACGGTAGAATACGAAATGACCGAATACGGTAAAACATTAAAACCTGTTTTAGAACATATTCAGGATTGGGGGAAAAAGCATCGGCAAAAGATTATTAAGGACAGCGCTAAATCAAAATCATGATATTGCCGAGTCTTTCCCCTACATTGCTCCTTTCTTAAACAGACTTATTCAACAATCTGATTAAACCAGTTTGCAATTTCATTTGCAGCCTGCCCGATTACTCTTGGGTCGTCGTAAAACTGAAAGTGTACGGTTTTGTCCACCCAAACGGATTTTTTGTTTTGTGTAGGAATGGCACTGAAAATTTGTTTAGCACATTCATAACCGCCATCGCTCATTTCTCCGTGAATAAGCAATGTAGGTTTGGATATTTTTTTTGCCACAGACAAGGCATCAAAATTCAAAGTTTCCCATTCGCTCATTGCGGTTACTTTGTTTTGCCAACCGCCACGATACGTAAAATACGGAGCTTTATTTTCCCAAGGATGATACCATTCATAAATTGGTAATGGAGGCAAAAGTTGTTCGTTTCCTTTGTTGTCAATTATTTTGATGTATTCAACCTTGCCTGTTTTTTCAAATTTTTCTTTCGCCAATTTTGCTCTTTGCAAATGGGTATTCCAGGTTTTTTCATCGCCTAAAAGATGCTCCATATTTTCTTTTATCAGATAATTTCCCGAAACCAATGCTACTGCTTTTACCCGCTTGTCGTCAATGCTTACCTGCATCATTTCATTGGTGCCGTTACAGATGCCTATCACAAAAATTTTATTGGCATCCACATCATTTCTTGAGACTAAATAATCAATCGCAGCTTTTACATCTTCTTCTTTATTTTTCAGGCTTTCAAATTGTCGTGGTTGTCCTTCGCTTTCGCCATAGCTTCTTGCATCGAAACACAACGCCACAAAACCATTTTCGGCTAATCGTGTTGCGTATTGAATAGGCGATTGCTCTTTTACCGAACATATGGGTCCTAAAATAACTACCGCCGGTTTCTTCTTTTTATCATCATTTTTGCACAAAAGTCCCACCACATTTTGGCTGTTACTTTTGAAATTCACTTTTTCTATATTCATCCTATTTTTATTCTTTTCTGAAACTATTCTCTTTTCTGAAACAATTTTAAATGAAGTTTTGTAGTTATACAGTTTGTTATCGGGTAACGTAAACGCCACAAAAACTTCATTGGTGTTTAAATTAAAAATATCCACCACATTAGACCCATCTTTCTCCGTCCAAAAAATTTTATAAATTCCATTGGCAATTTCTTCAATAGTGCAATTTTCAATGGACGTTTTGCCAGTTTGGTTATTGGGAGCGGAAATGTATGTCCATTTTGCTTGTTTTTCGGATAAGATTTCTAAATTTAAGTGGAAATTATCAATCTGATAATCAAATGTTTTTCCAATAAATTGTTGGTTGGTTTGAGCTTTTACATTATTGAAAATGGATAGCAGAATTATTAGCGTTGTTAAAATTATTTTTTTCATTTATTTATTTCTATTGGATTTTGTACAAGTTGAAAAACATCATTTAGTTGTTGCTCTTTTATTGCAGCCCGACTTGAGCGGAGCTCTTTTTTCTTTTTTTGTCCTTCGACTCCGCTCAGGATGACAAAAAAGAAAAAAAGCGGGAGCGGAAGGCGGAATAGCTGCCCAAAAAATTAATTTTATTTTAATTTTTTACTCACTGAAATTCCGTTGTTCGAAACATTGATAATGGATGTTTGATAAGTGCCTAAATTTTCCAAATATTTGAAAAACCTGCCATCATCGCCATAACCATCGGTTACATTGTGCATTGTAAACAATCCGCCTGTTTTTAGTTTCGGCTCGCATAATTTAAAAAAATTGGTATAACCTTCCGCAGGTTGCGTACTCCACGTTGCGTCCGAAAAAACAAAATCGAAAGTTTGGTTGAGTGTCGGGATAATTTGCATTGCATCGCCGAATTTCATTTCAATTAAATGGGAAACGCTTGCTGCTTCAAAATTTTTTTTGGCTTTTTCGAATCTGCCTTTATCTATTTCGATGGTGATTACTTTGCCACCTGTTTTTTCTGCCGCTTTTGCCAACCAAATGGTAGAATGTCCGCTTGATGTGCCAATTTCTAAAATGTTTTTGCAATTGTTGGCAAGAATTAGTTTTTCTAATTCCTGTCCGTCTTCAAAAGGCACGTTGTAATCTGTCCAACGATTTCGTTGTTGAAGTAAGAAATCTTGAATGGTATTGGATTGAGATATTGTTTCGCTCATCATTTTTACATTATTTGATGATGCAAAGATGGGAACAAAGCAAAGAAATTTGTTAGGACAAAAACTGTTTTTATCGGTACTTTTAGGAAATGTTTTTTCTGAAATCCTGCGGCGAAAGTCCGACTTGTTTTTTGAAATAACGTGCAAAATAACTACTGTCTTCAAAACCCAGTTGGTCGGCGATTTGGCTTACCGTTAATTCGGAAAAATGCAGTAATTGTTGAGCTTCCAAAATAATTCGTTCCTTGATGATTTCGGTGGTTGTTTTTCCGCTCGTTGCTTTTACGAATGTATTCAAATGATGTGTGGAAATATTGAGTTGCGAAGCATATTCTGCAACGGGTAAATTTTTGGCAAAATTTAATTCGACCAAATGTTTAAACTGCTTGAAAATTACGATTTGATGTTTGTTGTTATTCAGGTTGTTTTTTGCAGCAAATATTTTTTGGATTCGCCTTAGCAAAACCAATAATAATGCTTGTATGGTTTCGGTAGATTGTTCGCTGTTTTTAGATTCTTGGTATAATAAATCTACAATAGGTGCTATTGCTTTTTTGTCTTCGTTTTTCAGTTGTAAAAAAGGATTTTCGTATAGATTGTCTAAATAAGAAAGCTCAAAAAGGATATTTTTATTCTGAAATATTTGCAGGAAAAATTGCTCGGTAAATAATATGGCAAAACCTTCGATATCTTCCCATTCTTCAAATAAATGCAACTGTCCCGGCGAAATAAAAAACAAGGTATCTGCCGAAACGGAATACGTTTTATAATCAATATTCTGACTGCTTTTGCCCTTTGCAATCCACAAAATTTCGTAAAAATTGTGTTTATGCGGAAACACCACATTTTCAGGTTCAGCCATATCTTCAAATTTGTCCACCAAAAAATCAATCTGTTTATCAGATTGATTAATAAGGTCGGCAATGGATATGGTTCTGAACATTTTGTAAAGATAGTGAAATTGTTTTTTGAAGTTTTTAGAAGGGTGTTTTGTGACGTTAAATGGGGATTTTAAAATTCAATAGAATTCATTTAGCTTCGCTTTTTGGGAATAACTTTTTATAGATGGCATTTTAGTGATTAGTATCATTGCTATTGTAGATTCTGCTCTAGTTATTTTACCTATTTAACGCCAACAGATAAATTTATATATTTGTAAATCTTTAATCAACAATGTCAAGAAGAAAAACGGTAAATAAAACAGGTCTGTCAAGAATTGAGGGTATTCCATATCACGATGCTTGGGTTGGTTTCATTTGTCTGAATTGCAAGGAACTAAACAATATCAAAATTGGCAGTGAGTTGTTAGACACCAAAACTGCTTTTGAAACTTGTGAATGGAAATGTTCAAAATGCGAATACGTCCATTCAAAAGATTCCGATTTACCATTTGAACACTGGGACGAAGATTTTACATTGTCAGAGTCAATAAAAGCCAAACGTTTTTGGGAAGCATTCTTTAGGATTGCAACCGAAAACTCTGATGCCTATTGGAAACAATGCAATACTTGTGGTCGAGTTTTACCATTTGCTTCGTTCAGCAAACATTCTGGTTGGGGGCCACTTGAAAGACAAATGGAATGTAGAAGCTGTAAAGGTGCAATTAATGCAGTTCTAAACCCCAAACGTACAAAGCAACAACTTCACGAATCATCTGTTAGACGAAGAATTGCAGATTTGTTGGTTGAAGGGGAAAATGAGTTTATAGACATTGAAGAATTATTTAAACGATTTGACGGTAAGTGTTTCAAAACAGGAATAAAACTTGATATTAAAAGCCGTTCTTCTTACGAGATTGACCACATTTTACCTTCAAAATGGTTATATCCATTGAAGAAAGAAAATGCTTGTTTGTTATCAAATGATGCAAATGGAAACAAAAAAGGAAAGTGGCCAAGTGAATTTTACACCAATAACGAACTGATTGAGCTTGCAAAAATAACAGGTGCTGATTTGACACTAATTTCAAGTAAAACGCCAATAATTAACACAAATATTGACGTAGATGCTTGTGTAAAAAGATATTTACAAGTTAGAGAAAAATCGCATTTACCTAAACGAATTGGTGAGTTAGTAAAGATACTTACGGACTATAATTTGGTTAATAAACTTTCATTAGCAAACAAAAAGCTATTAGGCTTCAAATAACTTAAACGAGCACCAAATATTGGTGAGAAGTTACAGTTCCTTTGTCTCTAATTCCGTGTGATTCGCAATGTTCAACGCTTTCATCAAATAAGTCTGCTGTTTTAAACCAACGTTTGCTTATTTTCTGTAATTCTTCTGCCATATCACATTTAACACTTTTCCCTAAATGTAAAACACAAACTCCGTCTTTTTTCAATCTCTCTTTTGATTGGCGAAAAATACTTTCATAAATAGTAAAATCTTTTTTTTGTCTTTCATCAACGAAAGAATTAGGTTGATGTTTAAAATCTTTGTCAGACCATCCCGAAAACCAAATACGAATCCAATTTGCCAAGTAAAATCTCGTACTGTCAAAAAATGGTGGCGATGTAATTACAGCGTCTAAATTATTTATTTCTTGTGGCCAAATTATGGTCGTATCTTGATTGAATATCTTTCCATTCTTAAAGTTTATCGATAATTCTTCTTTAATTACTCTATCAACTTTTTCAGTAACTTTCTCTATCAAATTTTTATAAATAAATTCGCCTGTTGGAGCATAAGGCACAATAGGGTGCGACCTACGGCTAAGAGCATAAGGTCTGTTTCCGTGTAAAATGTGAAGTAGCGAAGCTACTACTAACATTTCGCTTGGTGTTTTTGGATAATTTTCTTTTACGAATCTTCGAGCAAGCAAAATTTCTTTCAAAGTGTTTTCTTCGTAATATTCAGCGAGTGTTTTGTTGAAACCGAAATTTTGCACTTCTTTTAATTCGTCTTTTGTGCATTTATTTTTTGCAATGAAATGTTGTAACGCATTGATGTAACTATAGCTTTCTTCGGCTATCGGTGCAGAAACTTTTGCCTGTGAAATATAATAAGCTGGTAAACTAATGTCTATTCCATAAGACATTTTTCCTGCTAATGCCGCTTCAAATGGTATTGTTCCAACTCCTGAAAACGGGTCAAGCATTGAGCCATTTTTGGGAATGAAAGTTTTCACTAAGTGATGAGCTATTGCAGGTTTTAATTTGCCTTGATATGAGCAAAGTGAATGATTATTGTGTCCCCAATTTCTACTTGAAAATGGCTCTTGTTGATGTGGAATAATGGTTTTAAATTCTTTCCAATACGTGTCCCAAAATGCAGGTTCTGAATCGATAATGTGTTTGCCGTTTTTGTAAGCATATTGAAAAACAAGCAATGATTGCGTAAGAATTTCCTTGTTTTTAGACCGTCTTTTACGCAATATTTTGTTATCAATAAGTTTAAAACCAAGTCCTGTTAATATTTCAATTAAAATTTCGTCTGTTTTGATATGAACACCGCAAAAAATTGAATCGCCAATGTCAATTAAAAGTTTGGCGTTATTTTCTAAATGAGTTTTACAGTCGTTAAAAACCTGATACATTTCTTCAAAATAGCTTTTCGCCATTATCGGAATTCTTGAATCATAAGCATTTTCGTTCAATTCTTTTAGTGTTGATTTTAGAATTTTGCTTTTTGTGGAAATGTCTAATCCGTTCACAAAAGCATATTCTTTTTTTACGTCATTAATACCGCTTGTCAATACTTGGTCTCTGAAAAAACGCAAATCATTTTCGTATTGTAAATAGCGAAGAAACCACAATTCAACTTTGGTGTTTCTGAAATAGTTTGTTCCATTTAAATATGGTGGACTTGTGATGATTGCACCGATTTTTAATCCATTAACTCTGCTTATATTTTTTGCGTTTGATAAAATAAGTTCGTGTTCATTTTTTAAAGAATAATCAAAGTTCAACACATCTTCTGCAATGTCTGCGATTTTTTGAGGCAGAATTTCGCCAAAAGTTTTTAACTCTTTTTCAATTTCCTTTTGAGTTTTAAATCGGACATCACCTACTTTCTTTAAATAGGAAACAGGCAACAAACACGACAGAACAGAAATCGTTAAAGTGTCAGCTAATAGTTCATCTTCTAGTCTTACAATGTCAATATAAGAACGAAGCTTTAGTATTTGTGATAATGTTTCTTCTGAAAAATATTTGCTGTTAGCAAATATTAATTTATACCCTTCTCTTAACGATTTATCTTCTTCAAACTTATCTATATTTTTTATGATAGATTTTGAAATATTTGTTAAGTCATTTGATAATTTTTTTCGTTGTTGTTCTTTTGCTTTTAAAACAGTCAATTTGGTTTGAATGAGATATTGAAGCAAAGGATTTACTTCGGAATAAACAGTAGATAAATTTACTTGGTCAGAAGCAAAAAGGGTAGTACCTGTTCCTGCAAAAGGCTCATAAATCAAAGTGTCTTTGATTTCAAAGTTCTCTATTAGTGATTTTACAAAGTCAGTTGAATAGCCTTCAATATATGGATACCAACGCTGAAAAGGTGTGTCTTTGCTTTTTATAAAGGTTACGTCTTTTTTTGTCATTCCATTTACTTGGTCGACTTCTGATAAGTTTTGTTTTATTAACCTCTTTACTGCTTGATTGATTGAACGTTCTTGTTTTTCTGCGTATAAAGAAAGTTGTTTGTATGTATTGATACCGATAAGCTCCTTTATTTCCTGTGTGGACATATCCTTAACCTTTGAGTAATAAGGAACTTCAGGCTCACTAAAAGCCAATGTTACAGATTTGTCTTTTGTTTCGTCAGACGGATAGTCGCTGAAATAAATTGCTTTGTAAAATTGTTTAGCCATATTTTGAAGTAAGTATCAGTTTATGATAGTTACTTCGCAAAAATAATAATTATTAGTTTATCAAACAAGGTTTAACTACAAAATTATGGGCGGGTTTAATCGTCTCTTGTTAATAAGAAAAATTGCTCTTGTTTAATTGCAACAGTTTAGAGCTTTCATTCAGGCGAAAAATTGAAACATTACTATTTAACTAATGTACAAAATTTTTATAAAACACAAAAGCCGAAGCAAAGACTCCAGCTTTATTTATATCAAATTATCTGATTGGAATTTTACAACCAAATAGCTTTATAACTCAATTCGGTAGGTGTTTCTATATAAAAAAGTTCGCCTTGAAAATCTATATCGAGGCTTTTTGTGTTGGAAATTCTGATAGCGTCATCTTTTTCAATTTTATTATTGTCGGCAAAGCCATTTCCATTAATCACATAAAAAGTGTAACTGCTGTTTTCATTTAAAGTCAAGCGGGTTTTTGTAGGCACGTCGAAGATTAGTTTTTTGATGGCTAAATTCGGGGTCATTGCAAAAGCGTTGCTTTTTTGTCCAATGTAGGTAATGGTTTTTATTCCGTTTTCTATTTCGGGAGCGAAATCTTTGCTGTGGTAATCTACATAAGCAGGTTTTTGCTGAATGGCTTCGTAAAAATTAGGGTCGAACCAAATTTGGAAACTGCTGGTTCCTTTGGAAATTCTTTCCTGATGCTGAATTCCACTATTGGACTGAATAACCTGAAAATCGCCCGTTTCTAAAGGAGTCCAAACTTTGGTAGCGGTGTCGTAATGGGTTACGTTTCCTTCTAAAATAAACGTCATAATTTCGAAGCCTTCGTGCGGATGTAATCCAAACTCGCAATCTTCAAGTGCTACTGCGTGACTCCAATAAAATAAGCTGGAGTAAGGTTTTACCGTAGATTTTGTTCCCGATGCAACGGGTTTGTTTACCAAAAAATTTCCATTGAAAATGGTGGTATTAAATTGATCTGATTTTTTTTGTATTTGTATCATTTGTAATTTCTAATTTCTAATTGTTGTTCCAATATTTTTATCAATCATTTTTCTACAACCCTTTCAGGATTCAAAATCCTGAAAGGGTTGTTTTGTAGAATCTCTCGCAGCCCGACTTGAACGGAGCTCTTTTTTCTTTTTTGTGCTTTAGGAGACAAAAAAGAAAAAAAGCGGGAGTGGAAGGCGGAAATAGCTGCCCAAATAAAATATAAATTGCTATTTCATTATTCTGAAATTGAGTTTAAAAATCTATTTACCCAATTTTGAAACTACTTCTTGCAGGTTAATTTGCATTACTTTTTGTCCGTCCGGAGTGCTGAAATCTTGGAACAATTCTGTAACGGTAGCATTGGCAGACAACACTTTTGCACCAATTTGTCTGAAATAATCGAAAGAGGTTTCATCTGCCATTTTGCTCATACTTCCACTTGCGTCGGCAACTACAATTACGTTGTATCCCAAATCGATAGCGGAAGTTACGGTGTGCAATAAACAAATATCAGTTGTTAATCCGCAAATGATAAGGTTTTTTCTATTCAAGTTTTTTACTGCGGTTTTGAAATTGGGATCAATAAAACAGTTTAATGTTCCGCCTCTTTTAATTCTTGCGGCATATTGTTTAGGTGCAGCTTGCTGAATTCCTTCCCACGTTAAGCCTACTTGTTCTTCCATTGTTGTGGTAATCAAAAGCGGAACATTTACTTCTGCTCCCACTCTTGCGAGCATTCTTAGGTTGTTTTCTACCGTTTTTTTATCTTGACTGTAAATCCAATCCATTGTTGTTTTTTGATGATCCACCAAAAGAATAGCCGAATTTTGTGGAGTGAATTTTACAGAAACTGTTTTTGTTTGACCGAAAGTTACTATTGAAAGCATTGTTGTTACAAATAGTAACGCAGTTTTAAAAATTTTTGTCATTTTTTTATAAATTTTAATTAATTACAATGCAAAATTACGTATTTTTACTTTCTAAAATATAGTTGTTACCTATTGGTAAGTAGTTACCTTGAAGTAAGTAAATTGAAAATCAGATGGCAAAAGAAATATCAGAAGTGGCTTGTCCGCAAAGATTAAGAGCATCCCGAGATGCTTTGGAAGTAATACAAGGGAAATGGAGAATCCCAATTATTATATCTTTAACGTATGGAAAAAAACGTTTTGGGGAAATCAGTAGAGATATTCAGGATATTTCTCCAAAAATGTTATCACAAGAGCTAAAAGCCTTGGAAGAAAATAAAATTATTACCCGAACTCTTTACGACAGTATGCCTGTAACGGTAGAATATTCTTTAACGGAATTGGGACTTTCTTTACACAAATTATTGGAGGAATTGCTTATTTGGGGTATTCATTTTCGGGAAACGGTGGTTGGGAAATAGTTATTGATATTCCTTTGCCATCTATTCAAAATACTTTTTTGACATTATTTTTTTGTGTTTACATATGCGACAGATGATACTCTCCCCATTTATTAATTTCAGTAATAAGTTGGTTGAGGGAGAGTCCCAATTCCGTAACCGAATATTCCACACGAGGTGGAACTTCCGCATATACTTTTCGGGTAATCAGTTTTTCTTCTTCTAATTCTTTCAGCACTTTTACCAGCATTTTGGGCGTTACTTCCGGAATGGCTCTCTCTAATTCTTTATAGCGAAGCGTTCCTTTCAGCACCAAACTATTGACAACCACAATTTTCCATTTTCCGCCTATGATAGACATCGCATGACTTACTGCACATCTGTTTTTGTCCTCTTTTTTCATTGCTAAATCATTGATTTTAAACAATACTTTCCTAAAGCATATTAATATACTTAGTGGTAACTACTTGCAAATATATAGCACTATAATTATTTTTGCAAACTCAATTAAACAATTATAAAAATGAGTAACAATCTACAAGGAAAAAAAGCCATTGTTGCAGGCGGAAGTCGTGGTATTGGTAAAGAAATAGTTTTAGAACTGGCAAGACAAGGAGCAGAGGTTTTGTTTACCTATGCTGGTAACGAAGCTGCTGCAAAAGCTACCGAAGAAGAAGCCAAACAAATTCAGCCTTCGGTAACGGCAGTAAAAGCCGATATTGCCAACAAAGAAGAAATGAGCAATGTTTTTGATTTGGCTGAAAAAAATTTCGGAGGCAAGGCAGACATTTATATTGGAGTAGCATTTTCTCCTGCAGTTTTTATGCCTACGGCAATGTTTACGGACGAGGCTTATGATGGAATGTTTAACGCCGTAAAAGGTCATTATTTTACTTTGCAAAAAGCAGCACAAAGTTTAAACAACGGTGGTAAAATAATTGTTTTCAGTAGCGGTGCAGCCGTAATGCCACAACCAGCGAGTGGTGCTTATGCAGGAGCAAAATCGGCAATAGAAAAATTTGCATTGTCTTTGGCGAAAGAAACAGGAGCTCAACAGATTACCGTAAATGTGGTTTCTCCAGGTGTTACCCAAACCGACGGATTGGTTGCTCCGAAAGAAATGATTGATATGTTGGTAGCACAAACACCTCTAGGAAGATTAGGCACTGTGGAAGATGTAGCCCACGCTACCGTACAACTATGTACTCCTGCAATGAACTGGGTAAACGGACAAGTAATCCAAATAAACGGAGGAATCCTTTAAAAAATATTCTTTAGGAAAATGAGACAACCCAGCCTGTTTATTTCCCATGGCACTATGTATGAAGCCTTCAAAAGTGTTCGGTTGCAATCTGACTTCCTGAAAATTCGTAAGGAACATATAAAACAGGTTCCAGATGTTATTGTTGTCTTTTCGGGGCATTGGCAAACGGAAACTATTGCTGTAACCATCAATGCGGAAATGACACCTTTGGACGAAGGTTTTCCTGCTGAATTTCAGGCAGATTACCACACCAACGGACATCCCGAATTAGGAAATCGTATGCTGGAAATGCTCATCAATAATGGAATAAATGCCAAACCCAATAAGCATCGTGGGTTAGACCACGGTGCTTTAATTCCGTTGCTATTGCTTTTCCCTGATGAAAAAATTCCGGTTGTGCAAATTTCACAACAATATTTGCTCGACCCGAATTTTCATAAAAAAGTGGCAGAAACTCTAAGTCCGCTTCGGGAGGAGAATATTCTTTTCATAGGCAGCGGTGGTTTGGTACACAACAGAAATGAAATCCAAAAATTTGGCGGGCACGAAATCGAACCCGACTTTTGGGCGAAAGAATTTGATGATTTTATTACAAACGAATTAGCTGAAACCTCCGATTTGTCTCATTCCGAAAAAATGATTGCAGCATACCGCCATCCTTTATTTTCCAAATCTCATCCTACTTCCGAACATTTTTTACCTTTGGTATTTGCAAGTGTTTTTGGAGAAAAAGCTACCAAAATTTACGAAGCCTTTCAGTGGAAAAATCTTTCTATGTCTGCTTTTATGTTTGAGTAAAAAACTGTTAATTAAAAAATACCTCACCACAAGAATTCAATATTTCACGAAAGCTCTTTCTGAAGATTTTGCAGATATTGCGTCCAAGCTTTGGAGCAGCCACCATAACATTCTATTTGCGGAATTAAACCATCGTGTGTAAATGTGACTCTGGTCTCGTTACCAACCTTTTCAATGTCGAAACCAAATTTCGTTCCCGCCCATTCATTCGTGTTTTTCAAAAACGACAGATTACTTACGGTAACCAGCCAAACTATTTTTCTGTCGGCAACAAGTTCTGTTAATTTTTGGTTGGAATAATGCACACCGTCGCCAGCACGGAAAGAAAATTCATCGTTAATGGCTTCACTTTTTCCTTCTATCGCTTCGCCAAATAAACCTACCCACCAATTTTTAGGATTTATCAAATGAGCAAACACTTCACTGGTGTCTTTTGACGTGGTAAAACTGTATTGAAAACTTTGATTTATCATCGCTGTTTATTTTTAGTGGAGTAACACAATTTGGCCTGAATGGTACTGTAAATGCGAGGTTCTTGTAATGATGATATTGAGCTTGTTTCGATGCGGTTCTTTTGCAAAATCTTCTTCAGAAACTGCCGTGTGTTTTTCAAACCATTCTTCTGGTGTCATTTGTTCAAATTTTTCCTGCAAATAAGCATTCTGCTTTTCCCACATTGCTCTCAACTCAGCAGCAGTAGGTGTTTGAACAGCTACTTTATCTGCTTGCGTAATAAAAGGCTCAAACAGTTCCGGATATAATTTTTCGCCCATATCCAAAAGTCTTAACATATCATCGTGTACCGCAATTAGATGCCCAAGCAAATAAGTTCCCCTGTTTTTGCCCGGTGCAATTTCTTTTTGCAATTGCTCATCTGTCAATGCGTTTAAGTGTTTGTTGAGATTTTCAATAGAACCATTCCATCTGTCCATAACCATTTTTACCAATAATGCTGTTGTTGTCATTTTTTTAAATTTTATTTTACAAAGGTAGTGTCTAAAACATGTACTTATATTGTGCAATTTAGACATTATCAAGGGTTGATTTAGACAATTGTTTTAAATAGCTTTGTATCAAAAAAGAAATGAAGCATCTGAGTATCCTGGTTCCGGACGAACAAACCAATATGAGTACCATTGCTTGTATTGTAGGTGCGTATCAAGTATTTGGCGAAGCGAATAATTATCTGGCAAAAAAAGTTGAAAGACCCATTTTTAAAGTGGAGCTGGTGGGCGCTTCAAAAGATGATTTTTTGAATGACAACCTGTTTTCTGTAAAGCATCAGGTTACCATCAATGAAATAGGCAATACCAACCTTATCATCATTCCGGCCTCCTTAATTCGCAGTTATAAAACGGCTTCTAAAAATAATAAACGGTTAATAGACTGGGTAGCCAAACAGTACAAACAAGGTGCAGAAATTGCTAGTATGTGTGCCGGAAGTTTTATGTTGGCTGCTACCGGAATTCTTACAGGGAAAAATTGTTCCACGCATTGGGCTTTATCCGAAAATTTCAGGGAATTGTATCCTGATGTGCAGTTACAAACCGACCAGTTGATTACAGACGAAAACGGAATCTACACCAATGGTGGCGCTTATTCGTTTTTGCATTTGTTGATGTATTTGGTAGAAAAATTTTACGACAGGCAAACCGCCATTCATTGTGCCAAATATTTTCAGATAGATTTAGACAGAAACCTGCAAGCCGAATTTTCTATTTTTAATGGACATAAAAAACATAATGACGATGATATCCTGAAAGCCCAACAATTTCTGGAAGAAAATTATCATGATAAAATTTCCATTGAAAGATTGGCATCAGATTTTAACATTGGCAGAAGAAATTTTGACAGAAGGTTCATCAAGGCAACCGGTTTTACACCACTTGATTATTTACAAAGAGTAAAAATGGAAGCGGCTAAGAAAATGTTTGAAACTACTCGGAAAACGGTCAATGAAATCATGTATGAAGTGGGTTACAATGACGCAAAAGCGTTTCGTGATGTATTCTGTCGTATAACCGGTTTGTCACCTTTGGAGTATAAACTGAAGTATAACAAAGAAAGTAGTTTGATGGTGTAGTCTAGATGTAGCAACTATTGTGACTTGTCTTTTCCATCATTAATGAAATTTACCAGACTGTTTGTAATGTGTCCATGAACGAAATAGCTTTTCGGTTTGTGATGTAAAAATCGGAAGTACTATTCTTTATATTCTGAATAAGGAATGAATGTTTTTCCATCGTAAAGATAGAGACTTGTTGCTCTCGTTCCCACCCAAAGATTCTCACTTTTATCTTCCAAAATTGACCAAACCCATGGATTGGTTAGTCCATCTTTTATTGTAAAATTAGTGAAAGATTTTCCATCATAACGGCTAAGTCCATCACCACCGAACCAAATATTTCCTTTCTTATCTTCTATAATTTTGGTAACCATTCCGGGTAAGCCATCTTTTTTTGTATAACTTGTAAATGTTTTCCCATCATACTTATAAGCACCGCCCCAATTGCTGAACCAAATATTTCCGTTTTTGTCTTGCAATTGAGGCCATCCCCAATTATGAGGTTTAGGCTTTGGTCCATTTTGAAACAGTTCATTTAGTTTTAAGTTGGTTATAGATTTTCCATCGTAACGATACACTCCTTGGTTAGTTCGCCCTCCAAACCAAATGTTACCTTCTTTATCTTCTAAAATACGTTCCACTTTATCGTTATTGGTCAAAAAGCCATTTGCAGCCTCATTAATTATAAACTGAGTAAAGGATTTTCCGTCGTAGATATAAACACCATCTATCGTTACGAACCATATTTTTCCGCTTTTAGCTTGCATGATATTGTAAACCCAATGCGAGTTGTGATAGTAAGAATTCTTGTTGAGAGGCAGGTTTTTAGGTAATGGAATTTTGATTTCGGTAAATGTTTTACCATCATAAATACAAATTCCTGCACGAGTACCTATCCAAATTTTGCCCTCTTTATCTTCCAAAAGAGTATAAATGTCATTATTGTTTAGCCCATCTGTTACTAAAAATTGTCTGAATGATTTTCCATCATATTTATAAAGCCCGTTTTCTGATGTACCGAACCAAAGATTACCGGTTTTGTCTTGCATGATACATTGTACATTGCCATATTTAGGATCACCTATAGTTTTTATAAGTTTTGGATGATCTTTTTCTTTTGGCCAATCTTTTTTATTTGAACCGTTGCATGAGGCTATCCCAAAAAGTAGTATGATCAGGAAAATGAAAAATTGTATTTGAAAGATTTTTTTCATTGTTCAAATTGAATTTGAGGCTTTGTTATCTATTTTTATTTTGGTATCACTCTGCAATGACTGCTATTGTTTTTCAACTTTGTGTAGCAATATATTTTTAGCATAAATGTTAAAAAAATTACTGAACCTTGCGCAAATTTTCATAGAAGCACTTCAGTTGCAATATTGCCAAACGGATGTTTTTATTGCATAACTCAAAAATAGGCAAAATTTGTAAATTGCTTAAATCTCCGCAAAGAGAAGTTTTGACCTTTTTGGAAAAGGGCAGAACCTACATCTCTATACTTGAAATAAGCTATTTTAAAAGCAGGATTAAAATATATTATCTTAAAAATGGTCACTTTTTTTTAAAAAAAACTAGAAAGTTTCGCAACGGTTACCCTTGTTAATGGGAGTATTTTAATACGTTCTACTTTCTCCGTCTATTGGGATAAATACTTTGTCAGAAAGTCCAATTTTTGATACTTCCATTTTTAATTGTTCTCTTGTCGTAGGACAATGATTAACGGCCTCTAAATGGTTTGCAATTACTTGTTTTGGTGCATTTTGTATAAATTTTAGAATATCATCCATCCGCATCAATAAAGGTTGAAATATATCCAATTGAGCTGTTCCACAAGCGACTACTGAAATTTCCGGTTTTAAATGTGTTAATGTCTTATGAACGTCGTCTGTGTAGATCGTATCAGCACTCAAATAAATAGATTTTTCGTTAGGAAATTCAATATAAAAGCCCATTACATTTCCCATTGGTTTTGCTACAAATCCGTAACCGTGAACTGCGGGTATTCCTTGAATTTTTCCGCCTAAAAAATTAGTTGTTTTCCAATAATCAACAGTTTGAGTTACATTTAAACCTCTTTTTTTCAAAATAGGCTCGTCTTTTACACTGCAAATAATCGGAATTTGCTTTGTACGAAGAAAATTTTCACCTTCTTTGTCCAAGTGATCTGGATGTAAATGGGTAATTAAGCAATGCGTTGTTTTTTCAATAATACTCATTGCATTATTTGGCAAATTAACAATAGGGTTACGTTTTGGTTTAAAACGAAATAGTGTAAACGGAGGACCTGCTGTTCCTTTTTTTCCAAGCATTGGATCAACTAAGATCACCTTATCTGATGTTTCTAATACTAAAGTAGCATTTCTTAAATGATGTACTTTCATTGTTCTAAATTTTAATTTATACCGAAAGTGCAAAATTGGGAAATGATAAAGTCACTCTTATTGATTGAAATCAATAAATCATTTTCGTTTTCTAATCCTGCTCAAAGTTTCAGGTGTAATTCCTAAATAAGAAGCAATGTGATACTGAGGAATTTGTTGTAACCAATTCGGTTTATGCTTAATAAGTTCATTGTAATTCTCTTCTGCTGTATTCATAAATTGTCTCATCAAATCATTTTCTTTTCTTTCAATAATGCGTTGAAAAATCTCATCTATAAATAATTTACCACACATATATTTTGAAAGAAAATCTTGAAAATTGCTTTTAGAAATAACCCTCAATTTAATATCAGTTACACATTCTTGATATTTATGGGTTGGCTTTTGGGAAACAAATGAATAAAAATCAGTAATAAATTCACTGTCTAAATAGAAATTAATATTTTTTTCTTTATTATCATTCGAGTAAAATTCTCTTACAACACCTTCATCTAAAAAACGAAGTTCGTTTTCAACCTTTTCATTTTTTAGAATGATATCTCCTTTTGGGTATGACTTTATTACAAACGTATTTATAAACTCTTCTAATCCCTCTTTGTTAAAAGGAAATTCTTTACTGAAGAATAGTGATAATTTGTCTGTTTCTGTCATTTTCTCGTTAGATTTTATTTACTGTTGTTGAACTTTGTACAAATGTTTTAATAGAAGCACTTCTGCCTCAATATAGATACACCGATGTTGTGGGTTCGTTTTTTATTCATTTCGTTTTGTTGCTATTTGCAATTCAATAGTTGCCAAAATTACAATAATAAAAATCTCAATAATAAAGTATGCTATTCCTAAATTTTTCAATGCTGCAAAATTTGACAATGTAATAGACAAAGTAAGGCAACAATATAATAAGTTGGCTATCGCAATAATTTTTAATAAAAATTTCCACATTTGGTTGCCTAACTTATATGACAAGAATGAAAAAACTGAAAATAGCAAAGGGAATGGTAATAAAATAAAAGTTAAACTTTTTGATATTCCTAATTGTTGCTCGAATTGAGGTATAATCAACAAAATAATTGCTGATACTAATGCTCCTAAGCTATCTATAAGTAAAATTTTTTTATTCATTTTCCTATTAAATGGTGTAGTTTTCTAGATTGCATTGTATCAATTTTACCTCAGTAGCATACACCTATCTATTTTTTATATTTTTATATTTCGCTTTTGCATGGGCGAAATTTTATTCTTTACATGCAAAGAATAAAAATAGAAATTTTCCACTAAAAATGGAATTGGTGATTTTTATTTTTGTATTGAAATCAAAAAAAATTTGCATTAAGTTTTCATTCCTTTCGTTTTTCAACATTTGCAACAGTTTAACTTTTCAGGAATTATAGATTGAATATTGAAATAAAATGGACTTTTTTTGGGGAGAATACAATTTTGCTATTGTGAATGCGCTCCGTATAAGCGTTATATTTTTAATGACAAACAGCGTGATAACTGCATGTATGCTAATTATTATAAAAGAATTAAATCAACAAAAAAGAGACTGTCTTTTTGAGACAGCCTCCTTTTTGTTTCTCTAAGAGTCTCTTTCATTTTTTTATCTGTACAAATGTAAATCCTGTATTCTGCCTTTTTCTAATACTACTAATTCATCTGAAATTTCTTTTATATCTTCTGAGTGATGGCTGATAATAAAGATAATTTTGTCTGATTTTAATTTTCTTATCAATGTATAAATAAAATCTCGATTAGTTTTGTCAAGCGAAGAGGTGGGTTCATCCAAAATTAAAAATTTCGGATTATGATATAAAACTCTCATCCAACCGAGGAGTTGTTTCTGTCCGCCGGATAAATTAATTCCTTCTTCTCCTACTAATGTCATGAAACCTTGTGGTAAGGAAGAAATAAAATGATTAAATCCTAAAGAAAGAATATCTTGCCATTTTTGTTCATCAATCTGTTCATCCAAAACTATGTTCTCTAAAACACTTCCATTAAAAAGTTGAATGTGTTGCGGAAGTACTCCAATATATTTTCTCCAATTGACAATAGAAATTTCTCTTAAATCTATATTCTTATTAATAATGATTTGGCCATTTTCGGGGAAATAATTTTTTTGTAAAATTTCGGTTAAAGTTGTTTTTCCACTCCCACTTTCTCCAAGCATACAGACTATTTTTCCTGTCTCAAAACTTAGAGATACATTATGCAACAGAAGGCTTCTTCCATTGAACCTAAAATCAAGATTGTGAATTTCAACAGAGTTTAATTCCGATATATATTCTCCATCAGTTTTTTCTTTTTCTAGTGAAGAGTATTCAAACATTCTGTCAAAAGCTACTCTCGCTTCTTGAATAGGAATAGCTGCTAATCCTAAATTAGTGATGGAAGAAAATAACGAACTTGAAATTCCTATAATTCCCATAAGTTCTCCAATTTTTATTTGGTCATTCAAAACATTATAGGAAGAAAAACTTAAAATTCCAAGTAGCACAAAAACCAGTAAAGCTCCTGAATATAAAGTTATTTTCAAATTGAGCTTTCCTAATTCAAATATTTTATTTTGAAAATTCTCGAATATGATTTTATTTTTTTTCAAAAATAAATTTTGCTTTGAAAATCCTTTCACTGCATCAATTCCTCTGATACTGTCGATGTAATTAGCTTCATTAATGCTATATGCCTGCATTACATTTTTTTGGGAGTCAATAATTTGTTTATTGAATCTGAGAATTAAATAAAAAATAATCGGTGAAACAATAATGCATAATAATGCTAATTTCCATGAATAATAAAAAAGGAATCCAATTGAAATTACTACTCCCAAAATATCAGTAGAAGTAGTAGTGATTAAATGTTTTATAACATTTTGAATTCTTTGTGTATCGTTCAATCTTGCCACAAAATCTCCTGTTTTTCTGCTGTCAAAAAATAATTTCGGAAGATGTAGCAAAGAAGAATAGAACTTTTGGTTTATCCTTTCATTAAAAGTTTTGGTTTGCTTAATAATGTATAATTCCCGTAATGCCTGAATTACAACTCTTCCTAACAAAAGCAATCCAAGAAAAGCAATACTTAGAAGTAAGACATTCAATTTTCTTTTCGGCAAAATATCATCAATTAGCTTTTGAGAAAAAATAGACATTGACATTCCCAACAATGTAAAAATCAATCCTAAAACAATTACAATATAAATAGATTCTTTGTCTTCCTGAATCAAAACTTTCAACCACTTTGTTTTTTCTTTGTTGGTTTGTGATGTTTTTTTGAAATTTTCGTTCGGTTTCAGAGTAAGACAGGTTTTGGAAATCCATACTTTTTCCAAATCTTCTTTTGACCAGTTTTCTATACCTGTTGCAGGATCTCCAATAATAAATTTAGAATTATGATAAGAATAACAAATGACATAATGTTCATGTTTTTGGTCAATAATTACATGCAAAATTGCAGGCTCTTTATGTTCTATTAAAGCAGGAATATCCGCTTCACATCCTTCTGCATCGAAGCCAATATCTTTAGCACATTGATATAGACCGAGTAATGTAGTACCTGTTTTAGAAGTTCCGCTTTTTTTTCGTAAATTTTCTAAAGAAATATCTCCGCCATAATATCTTACTAAAGATTGGAGACAACCAACTCCACAATCCGTGAGGTCTTTTTGTAAAGAAAATGTTTTTTTTATGAGCTTATTGCTTTTCATCAAAATCTTTTACTAATTTTTCAATCTTTATTGCTCCTGTACTTCTGTGTACCAATTCATTTTTAGAATTATATCCAAGAAAGTAAGGGATTCCTGTCATTGCAAATTTTATATAAACCTTAGATTCAGGATCATTACACCATTTTATATTATTCTCATTTTCGAGGTGATATTTTTTTGCAAATTTTCGTATCTCTTCCAAAGATTTATCGGTGAACATAATCCATTGAATGTTTTTAAATCCGTCGTTAATTTTGGAAAGCTCTTCCATTTCCGCTTGACAATATTCGCATTCGGGATTGAAATAAACCAAGAACTTATTTCCTTTTGACAAATTATCATTGGTAATAGTATTTCCATTGATGTCTTTTACAGAAAAAGAAGGAATGTTTTCTAAAGCCTTAATTTTTTCTTTCTTTTTCTGGAAATTGAAGAACAGATAAATGATAATTCCTATCAATAAGGTTGGGGCAATAACAATTGATATTTTCAACAATTTTTTGTTTTTCATGGATGAAATTATTTAACAGTATGCTTGTCATTCCGTAGGAATCTCTACAAAATTTAGATTCCTACGGAATGACAAACTTTACATTTAATATTGAGCATTAAGAATTAAAAAACTTACAATACTTACCCAAAACGACAGCCCAATTCCATAAGTAAGCATTACCAATCCAAAAGATTTTAGAAATTTTACTTTATTATCAGAAAGTTCCCAAACTCCCCAAGCTAAGATTCCAAAATAAAAAAATTCGAAAAGATTGACCAGTTGAAGCGGATAAGCCAACCATTTTTCCGTAGAAATAGATTCCCGAAGGTTGATAAGAGAAATTGGATAATAGGTTTGAATATCCTCTAATGTATAATCTGTATTGATCCAATGAAAATTGACAAACTTATAGAATCCTGCTATGATGAATATACATTCTGCAATAAGAGCAAGAAATATAAAATCCGAATATTTTACCTTCTCCAAGCCTGCCAAATCCAAAAGTTTTACAAAATTAAGACAAAAAGCCACTAAAAGTATCTTTATACCAATAAGCAGCGGCATTACAGCGTATGAAATCCACCACCATTTTTTCTGGCTTTCCATATAGTTTTGCACCACTTCATTGGGATATTCTTTAGCAAGGAAATCAAAGATTTTAGAATCTGTGGTAATGAATGATTTATCTAAATAGGTAAGCCCGATATAGCACAAGACAATACCTATGAAAAATGCAAAATTTTTCATTTTTGTATTTATACAGTAAAAAATTGAGGTTAATACTCTCTATATCGATTATAGGCCGTAAAGGAAAAAGCCAAAAAAGAACATTGATAAAACTAAAATTAATGACATTGCAATGTTTTTATAATTTGTATCTTTCGATAGAAGTAAAAAGAATCCATAGAAAGAACTTACAATTAATAATAAGGGTATTGCTATATCAGATAACATATTTACAGAGTATGCCGCATAAATAGCAGCAATATATGGAAGAATTGCTAAACTTCTTTTATCTTTTATTAATGTCATGGTTTTCATAATTGTAATTTTTATTAAATTATAGACTAAAGAGAGGTTTTTAAGCCTCTCTTTAATTAAACATTCTTAATTATTTTTTTATTCATTACATATACTATTGTCGAAAATAAAATAAAATAAAACAGATACTTTTTTGACAGATCTCCTAATATATTGAAAATAATATCGACACCTAATATTAAAAGCGACATTACTAAAATGTACTTATAACTTTTGTCGTACAGTAATCTCATATATCTTAAATCTACGTATTCCAACAATCTGCAACATATCCTATCATAGTGCTCGCCAATAGAACTTGCCCAGATCCCAAAGCTGCACCAAATAAAAGTCCTGTAGCAAAACATCTACCTCCACTTGATCCTGCATTTATATTTTGCATATTATTGCTATCTAATTTTTTCATAACTAATTTTTAAGATTAACTGAAACAACCATTTGAGTTTGCTGCCCCAATTGCAGCTCCTAAACCTCCAGCTGCTCCCCAAGGTCCAGCCGTTGCAGCTCCTACTGCCATTCCAAGAACACCAAGTAGTCCATCAATTAAACATTGTCTATTACTTCCACCTTGCAAATTCTCCATTTGCGATACATTTAACTTTTTCATTTTTTTTAAATTTTTAAAATTAATAAAATTTTAATACACATTTACGTTTTTGCAAAAACTTTTCACAAAAATGTGAAATCATCTCTATGCCAACAATTCCAAAAAGAATAAAATAATATTCCTTTTGGAATAAAAATTAAATACTATTTTATTCCAAAAAAAATTATCTTTACATACTCAATTTAGTATTATGAATAACAGTATCGGCTATAAAATAAAAAGACTTAGAGAAGAAAGAAAAATTTCTCAGGAAGAACTTGCATTTCATTTAGATACTTCACAAAGCAATCTCAGCAAAATAGAAAACGGAACAATAGAAAAAATAGATTTTCTTTTTATGCAGAAAATTTGTGATTATTTTAAAGTGGATTCTGATTATTTTTTAGGAGGGGAAACTGTAATCAACGATATTGAAACTAGTCATAACTCTGCAATCGGAAATATGTATGGGGTTACTATAAATAATAATGTTTCAGAAGATATTTTAGAAAATTTAGTACAAAATCAAGAACAGATCTCAAGGCTTATAGAAATGCAAAATAAACTGATAGAAAGCCTGCTGAAGAAATAGATAGGTGTTTTTATTAAGACAAATCACAAACTTTTAGCTTTTTTCAAATCAAACTATGTAATAGTTTTTTTAAGAGTAATTTAACTCTTTAATTCATAACTTTTGTTGCATTTAAAATATAAAATTCGTACATTTGCCGCTCTTTTGGCGCTAATAATTGTTTGTAAATCAGTAAAATATTGAATATCAACTCTTTCAAAGTTTGAAAGGGATTTCGTGTTTATATCTGTATAAGTAATTTTATTGTCAAAGAAATATAAAAGATATTTTGCACTACTCCGTGAAAAGATATACCGGCGTTGCAGTTAGAAATTAGATTTTAGAATCAAGAATCAAAGATTAAGACTACTTCTGATAGCGCCAAAAATCGAAAGTCTTCTTTTTTATTCTTTTCTTTTTCTTCTTTCTGATATTTTTTAGAAATCAAAATATTTTTTAACCCTTTTCTAAACATTTTATGAGTACAAAAACAAAAGCTCAAGAAAATCAAAGAATTAACTTCTCGTCTGCAAAAGGGAAAGTAGTTTCGCCGGACTTTTTGGATGTTCAGTTAGAATCATTCAAAGAGTTTTTCCAGTTAGACACTTTGCCGGAAGACAGAAAAAAGGAAGCGCTTTACAAGACCTTCCAGGAAAATTTCCCAATTACGGACTCCAGAAATCAGTTCGTTTTGGAATTTTTAGACTATTTGGTGGATTCTCCACGTTACTCCATCGATGAGTGTGTGGAAAGAGGATTGACGTATTCGGTTCCTCTTAAAGCCAGACTTAAATTGTATTGTACGGATCCTGAACATGAAGATTTTCAGACTGTAATTCAGGATGTATATTTAGGTCCGGTTCCTTATATGACTCCAAGTGGATCATTCATTATCAACGGTGCAGAAAGAGTTATCGTAACTCAGTTGCACAGATCTCCGGGTGTATTCTTCGGACAAACGTATCACGCAAACGGTACCAAATTGTATTATTCCAGAATTATCCCTTTCAAAGGATCTTGGATGGAATTTACTACGGATATCAATAACGTGATGTATGCGTATATCGACCGTAAGAAAAAATTACCTTTAACAACATTGTTGAGAGCTATCGGTTACGAATCCGATAAAGATATCCTTCAGATTTTTGACCTTGCGGAAGAAGTGAAAGTTTCTAAAGCAGCATTGAAGAAAGTAGAAGGAAGAACTTTGGCTGCGAGAGTTTTGAACACTTGGTTCGAAGATTTCGTAGACGAAGATACAGGTGAAGTAGTTTCTATCGAGAGAAATGAAATCATCTTGGATAGAGAAACTGTTCTTGAAAAAGAACATATTGATATGATTTTGGATGCAGGTGTGAAATCAATCTTGATTCACAAAGAAAATTCAAATGAATTCTCTATCATCCAAAATACATTACAAAAAGACCCTACCAATTCTGAAAAAGAAGCGGTAGAATATATCTATCGTCAGTTAAGAAACGCAGATCCACCAGATGAAGAAACAGCAAGAGGAATTATCGAAAAATTATTCTTCTCAGAGCAAAGATATTCTCTTGGTGAAGTAGGACGTTATAGATTGAACAAAAAGTTAAACCTTAACATCACTGAAGATATTCAGGTTTTAACAAAAGAAGATATTATTGCAATTGTAAGACACCTTATTGAATTAGCAAATTCTAAAGCAGAGGTTGATGATATCGATCACCTTTCTAACAGAAGAATCAAAACAGTTGGTGAGCAATTGGCAGGACAATTTGGAGTTGGTCTTTCAAGAATTGCAAGAACGATTCGTGAAAGAATGAACGTTCGTGATAACGAAATCTTTACTCCGGTAGATTTGGTGAATGCTAAAACATTGACTTCCGTTATCAATTCATTCTTCGGAACCAACCAGCTTTCTCAGTTCATGGATCAAACCAATCCACTTTCTGAGATCACGCATAAAAGAAGATTATCCGCTTTAGGACCTGGTGGTCTTTCCAGAGAAAGAGCAGGTTTTGAAGTTCGAGACGTTCACCACACACACTACGGAAGAATTTGTCCGATCGAAACTCCGGAAGGTCCAAACATCGGTTTGATCTCTTCTTTAGGAATTTATGCAAAAATCAATACGTTAGGTTTCATTGAAACTCCATATAGAAAAGTAACCGATGGAAAAGTAGATTTAACTGCTGATCCAATTTACTTAAATGCTGAAGATGAGGAATACAAAGTAATTGCTCAGGCAAACGTTGAATTGAGTGATAACGGAGAATTTGAAACAGACAGAATTATTGCAAGATTAGATGGAGATTATCCTGTAGTTGAACCAAATCAGGTAGACCTTATCGATGTAGCTCCAAACCAGATTTCCGGTATTTCCGCTTCTTTGATTCCGTTCTTGGAACATGATGATGCGAACCGTGCATTGATGGGATCCAACATGATGCGTCAGGCTGTTCCATTGTTGAAAGCTCAGGCTCCGATTGTAGGAACTGGTCTTGAAAAACAAGTTGCGGCTGATTCTAGAATTTTGATCAATGCAGAAGGTTCCGGAGTTGTAGAATATGTGGATGCTTCTAAAATTACAATTAAATATGATAGAAGCGAAGATGAAGATTTAGTACAATTTGAATCTGCTACTAAAACGTATAAACTTCCAAAATTCAGAAAAACAAACCAGAGTACGACCATTACTTTAAAGCCAATTGTAAGAGTTGGAGATGTTGTAGAAAAAGGTCAGGTTCTTTGTGAAGGTTATGCTACTGAAAATGGAGAATTGGCTCTTGGTAGAAATCTTGTGGTTGCGTTCATGCCTTGGAAAGGATACAACTTTGAGGATGCAATTGTAATCAACGAAAAAGTAGTTCGTGAAGACTGGTTTACTTCCATTCACGTAGATGAATATTCTCTTGAAGTTCGTGATACCAAATTAGGTATGGAAGAATTGACAGCAGATATTCCAAACGTTTCTGAAGAAGCTACAAAAGATTTGGATGAAAACGGTATGATCAGAGTTGGTGCTGAAGTGAAGCCTGGAGATATCATGATCGGAAAAATTACTCCAAAAGGTGAATCTGATCCTACTCCTGAAGAAAAACTTCTTCGTGCAATTTTCGGTGACAAAGCCGGTGATGTGAAAGATGCTTCATTGAAGGCAGACTCTTCATTGAGAGGGGTTGTTATCGACAAAAAATTATTCTCAAGAAATATTAAAGATAAAAAGAAGAGAGCAGAAGAAAAACTGAAGCTGGAAGAAATCGAGAATAATTATAAAGCAAAATTCGATGATCTTCGTAATACTTTGATTGAAAAGCTGAATACGTTAGTAAACGGTAAAACTTCTCAAGGTGTACAAAATGACCTTGAAGAAGAAGTAATCAGTAAAGGTGCTAAGTTTACATTGAAGTTGCTTCAGTCTGTAGAAGATTATGTAAATATCAATGGTTCTGACTGGACAGTTGATAATGATAAAAATGAATTGATCAAGCAATTGATTCATAATTATAAAATCAAGTATAACGATCTTGCCGGTATCAAAAATCGTGAAAAATTTGCGGTTTCTATTGGAGACGAGCTTCCAGCCGGAATTATGAAATTGGCTAAAGTTTACATTGCTAAAAAACGTAAACTAAATGTAGGAGATAAAATGGCGGGTCGTCACGGTAATAAAGGTATCGTTTCAAGAATCGTTCGTGAAGAAGATATGCCATTCTTGGAAGACGGAACTCCGGTAGATATCGTACTGAATCCGCTTGGTGTACCTTCCCGTATGAACATCGGTCAGATTTATGAAACTGTTCTTGGATGGGCAGGTAAACAGTTAGGATTGAAGTTTGCAACGCCAATCTTTGATGGAGCAAGTTTAGAGCAAATCACGGAGTACACAGATCAGGCAGGTCTTCCAAAATTTGGAAATACCCACCTTTATGATGGTGGAACAGGAGAGAGATTTACTCAGCCTGCAACTGTTGGGGTAATCTATATGTTGAAATTAGGACACATGGTTGATGATAAAATGCATGCACGTTCTATCGGCCCATATTCATTGATTACACAGCAACCATTAGGAGGTAAAGCACAATTCGGAGGTCAGAGATTTGGAGAGATGGAGGTTTGGGCTCTTGAAGCATTCGGAGCGTCCAATATCTTGAGAGAAATCTTGACTGTGAAGTCAGATGACGTGATTGGTAGAGCGAAAACGTATGAAGCAATCGCAAAAGGTGAAGCAATGCCAGAACCTGGTATTCCGGAATCTTTCAATGTATTACTTCACGAATTGCAAGGTCTTGGATTAGACGTAAGACTAGAGGAATAATTTTAAATTTTAAATTATAAATGTTGAATGGAAACATTCGGAAATTAATCTAAAATCTAAAATCTAAAATTTAAAATCTAACAAATGTCAAATAAAAATAAATCAAGTAGATTTAGTAAAATCTCAATCGGGTTAGCTTCGCCGGAATCCATTCTTCAGGAATCCAGAGGTGAGGTGTTGAAACCTGAAACCATTAACTACAGAACGCACAAACCTGAAAGAGACGGTTTGTTCTGTGAAAAAATCTTCGGTCCGGTAAAAGATTACGAATGCGCCTGCGGAAAATATAAGAGAATCCGTTATAAAGGTATTGTTTGCGACCGTTGTGGTGTGGAAGTTACAGAGAAAAAAGTGCGTCGTGAAAGAATCGGACACATCAATCTTGTAGTTCCGGTTGCACACATTTGGTATTTCCGTTCTTTGCCAAACAAAATCGGATATCTTTTAGGATTACCTTCCAAGAAATTGGATATGATTATCTACTACGAAAGATATGTGGTTGTTCAGCAAGGTATTGCTAAAAAAGCAGACGGTTCCGATTTCGATGAAATGGAATTCTTAACGGAAGAAGAATATTTGGATGTTCTTGAAACACTTCCTATTGAAAATCAATATCTTGATGATTCTGATCCTAATAAGTTCATTGCAAAAATGGGAGCAGAAGCTGTTGAAGAATTGTTGAGAAGAATCGATTTGGACGCATTGTCTTTCGATTTAAGACATAAAGCTCACAATGAAGGTTCTAAACAAAGAAGAACTGAGGCTTTAAAAAGATTAAACGTTGTAGAAGCATTAAGAGGAGCAAACACAAGAATGATTAACCGTCCGGAATGGATGATTATGCGTGTTCTTCCTGTCATTCCACCAGAATTGAGACCATTGGTTCCGTTGGATGGAGGTCGTTTTGCAACTTCGGATTTGAATGACCTTTACAGAAGAGTAATCATTAGAAATAATCGTTTGAAGAGACTTTTAGAGATCAAAGCTCCAGAAGTAATCTTGAGAAACGAAAAACGTATGCTTCAGGAAGCAGTAGATTCATTGTTCGATAATACAAGAAAATCTTCTGCTGTTAAATCTGAATCTAACAGACCATTAAAATCTCTTTCCGATTCATTGAAAGGGAAGCAAGGTCGTTTCCGTCAGAACTTATTAGGAAAAAGGGTAGACTACTCTGCACGTTCCGTAATTGTTGTAGGCCCGAACTTACAACTTCACGAATGTGGTCTTCCTAAAGATATGGCTGCGGAACTTTACAAACCGTTCATCATCAGAAAACTGATTGAAAGAGGAATTGTAAAAACGGTAAAATCTGCAAAAAGAATTATCGACAGAAAAGAACCAGTTGTATATGATATTCTTGAAAATGTGATGAAAGGACACCCAGTTCTTTTGAACAGGGCACCTACGCTTCACAGATTGGGAATTCAGGCTTTCCAGCCAAAAATGATTGAAGGGAAAGCAATCCAACTACACCCATTAGTAACAACGGCATTCAACGCTGACTTCGATGGTGACCAAATGGCGGTTCACTTGCCGCTTGGTCCGGAAGCAATTTTGGAAGCTCAGTTATTGATGCTTGGTTCTCAAAATATTTTGAACCCTGCAAATGGTTCTCCAATTACTGTACCTTCTCAGGACATGGTTTTGGGTCTTTATTTTATGACCAAAGAAGCCAGCTCTACAGAAGATTACAAAGTAAAAGGTGAAGGTTTAGCGTTCTATTCTCCGGAAGAAGTGGAAATCGCTTATGCAGAGGGTCAAGTTTCTCTTAACGCAAAAGTAAGATGTAGACTTCCAATCAAAGAAGATGGAGAATTGGTAACTAAACTTACGAATACTACTGTTGGTAGAATTTTGTTCAACCAGATTGTACCTAAACAAGTAGGATATATCGATGAATTATTGACTAAAAAATCTTTGAGAAACGTTATCGGTAGAATTTTAGCGGATACGGATTTCCCAACTACCGTGAAATTCCTTGATGATATGAAAAATCTTGGATATTCCAATGCTTTCAAAGGTGGTCTTTCTTTCTCTCTTGGAGACATTGTAGTTCCTGCTGAGAAAAAAGCGATGATTGCTGCTGCTGTAGAATCTGTAGACGAAATTAAGGCTAATTATAACATGGGTCTTATTACCGATACGGAACGTTATAATCAGGTAATCGACGTTTGGACAAACACCAATGCCGGACTTACCGAAATGATTATGAGCAGAATGAAAACCGATCAAGGTGGATTCAATTCTGTATATATGATGTTGGATTCCGGAGCGAGAGGTTCTAAAGAGCAGATCCGTCAGCTTTCCGGAATGAGAGGTTTGATGGCAAAACCTCAAAAAGCAGGTTCAGTTGGGGCAGAAATTATTGAAAACCCGATTGTAGCAAACTTTAAGGAAGGTCTTTCCATCTTAGAATATTTTATCTCTACTCACGGTGCTCGTAAAGGTCTTGCCGATACCGCTCTTAAAACTGCCGATGCAGGTTACTTAACAAGAAGATTGGTAGACGTAGCACAAGATGTTATCATTACTGAGGACGATTGTGGAACATTGAGAGGAACAGAAGTTTCAGCATTGAAGAAAAATGATGAAATCGTTGAAAAAATCTCCGAAAGAATCTTAGGTAGAGTATCTCTTCACAATGTTTATGATCCTGAAACGGATGAAGTAATCATCAATGCGGATGAAATTATCAATGAAGATTTAGCTAAGAAAATTGAAGAAGCAGGACTTGAATTTGTAGAAGTTCGTTCTCCTCTTACTTGTGAAGCGAAGAAAGGGATCTGTGCAAAATGTTATGGACGTAACCTTGCAACAGGTAAGCCAATTCACATGGGAGAAGCAGTAGGTGTTATTGCAGCACAATCTATTGGTGAACCGGGAACACAGCTTACGTTGAGAACGTTCCACCAAGGTGGTACTGCAGGAAACGTTTCTGAAAATCCTTCAATCGTAGCAAGAAGAGACGGTATCGTTGAAATGGATGAGGTAAGAACTATTACTTCTGAAGATGAAAACGGTAATACTGCTGAAGTTGTGGTTTCACGTTCTACGGAATTCCGTTTAGTTGCTGATAACGAAACGAGAACTCCGTTAATGGTAGCCAACGTACCTTATGGTGCAATCTTAGCGGTAAAACCTGGTGATAAAGTGAAAAAAGGAGATACGATCTGTAGATGGGATCCTTATAACGCTGTAATCATTGCAGAAACTGCCGGTAAAGTAGAATATGAGGATATTATTCAGGGGGTTTCTTTCCAATTGGAAATCGACGAACAAACCGGTTTCGAGGAAAAAGTAATCTCAGAATCCAGAAATAAGAAAGCGGTTCCTACGCTTAAAGTTGTAGATTCTAAAGGGGTTGAACAAAAAGCATACAACCTTCCTGTTGGAGCTCACTTGATGGTAAATGATGGTGAAAAAATCAAAGCGGGTAAAATCTTAATCAAAATTCCAAGAAAATCTGCAAAAGCAGGGGATATTACCGGAGGTCTTCCAAGAGTTACCGAATTATTCGAAGCGAGAAATCCTTCTAATCCGGCAGTAGTTACGGAAATCGACGGTGTAGTTTCTTATGGAAAAATCAAGAGAGGTAACCGTGAATTGATCGTAGAAGCAAAAACCGGAGAAAGAAAAATCTATCTTGTGAAACTTTCTAATCAGATTTTGGTTCAGGAAAATGACTTCGTAAGAGCAGGTTCTCCACTTTCTGATGGTTCTATTACACCGGAAGATATCTTAAGAATCAAAGGTCCAACTGCGGTTCAGGAATATTTGGTAAATGAAATTCAGGAAGTTTACCGTTTACAAGGGGTGAAAATCGATGACAAGCATTTCGAAATCATTGTTCGTCAGATGATGACAAAAGTAGAAATTGTAGACGGAGGTGATACTCAATTCTTGGAAGGTGCTTTGGAACACAAATACGATTTCTTGGAAGAAAATAATAGAGTATTCGGATTGAAGGTTGTAGTAGAAGCAGGTGATTCTAAAGAATTCAAGCCTGGTCAAATGATTACTGCAAGAGAGCTTCGTGACGAAAATTCTAAACTGAAGCGTGAAGATTTGAAATTAATGGAAGTAAGAGAAGCGCTTCCTGCAACTGCAACACCTGTATTGCAAGGTATTACAAGAGCGGCTCTTCAAACGAAATCCTTCATGTCGGCAGCATCGTTCCAGGAAACTACAAAAGTATTGAACGAAGCAGCTGTAGCAGGAAAAGTAGACGAGTTGAACGGTCTGAAAGAAAACGTTATCGTTGGACACAGAATTCCTGCAGGAACCGGATTGAAAGAATATCAAAACGTAATCGTAGGTTCTAAAAAAGAATTTGAAGACCTTAACTAATATTTAATTATTTGGAATTTGAGGTTTGAAATTATTTTTATACTTTCACAATCTCAAATTTCAAATTTCAAACAAAAATAATTTAAAAAAATGGACAACAATCAAAATCCACAAGACGGAAACATTAACATTGAACTTAATGAAATGGTAGCAGCAGGAGTTTATGCAAACTTAGCTTTGGTAAATCACTCTCCTTCTGAATTTGTAGTAGATTTCATCCAGTTAATGCCTGGAGTTCAGCAAGCTAAAGTAAGAAGCAGAGTAATTCTTGCTCCTCTTCATGCAAAAAGAGTTTTGGCTGCTTTGCAACAGAACATTAACAATTATGAGCAACAATTTGGTGAAATCAAAGAAGTTGAGCCTTTCGTTCTTGGAGGAAATAACGTACAAGCATAAAATATTTTTAAATATTTGAACGTAACCCAATCTTTTTAAGGTTGGGTTTTTTAATTTCATTAAAATTGTTCCTATTGAATTTGTGCTATTGATTTTTAATTTAAAATGTTTCAGTATATATTTACTGCAAAATTTATTTCTGAAAATTATTTTTTTGACTCAATAATCTTTCTTTTATTTATTTTATACCATTGAATATTAAATAAATAGCGAAAATTATTCATTTGATGCTAAATGAAAACCCGACAAATTATTGTGTTCACCTCTGAGAAATATTTTCTCATTTTTTAATATTTTACTAAATTTGATAAAAATTCTCAGATAAATTCAAAATATACTTGCGTATGAGAAAAATCTTTATGTTTATGTCCTTTATTCTATTTAGTTATGCTTTCTCTCAGGAAGACCTGCTAAAGGATATAGATACCATACAAACCACAGAAAATTTTCAACCTGCTTTCAAAGCATTGCAAATAGTAACTGCACAGTCTACAAAACTTCCGGCTAAAAAGGAATGGTATATTATTGTGGCGCATCGTTTTGGAGATGTAAGTTCCGGTCTGAAAAACTTTTTTGGCTTAGATGATGCTTCTACCAAATTAGGTGCTATTTATGGAGTGACTGATGGGATTTCGTTGAGTTTATCAAGAGAAACCAATATGAAGACTTTTGAGTTGGGTGCAAAGTATAGATTGCTCCGTCAGAATGATAAATTTCCTTTTGATGTTGTAGGTTATAATGTAATAGCAGTAAATACAGAGTTGGATAAAGATAACTATCCGAATATTAAGTTTGGAGATAGAATGTCTTATCTTACTCAAGCTCTTATTTCCAGAAGAATTAATGATAATTTTTCATTACAGCTTACTCCATCTTATGTTCATAAAAATTTATATGAACCAAATATTGAGAATAAAGATCAGTTTTTGGCAGGTTTAGGAGGTCGTTATAAAATTTCTAAAAGAGTATCCATTAACGCTGAATATTTTGTAAACTTTGATGAACATGATTACTATAAAAACCCTCTTTCATTAGGGTTGGATATAGAAACGGGAGGACATATTTTTCAGCTTTTATTTACCAATTCACAGCTTAATTCTGATATAGGATATCTTACTAACGCTACTGGAGATTGGGGAAAAGGTCATTTTTATTTCGGGTTTAATCTTTATAGAGTTTTTTAAGATGAAAAGATTATTATTCATAACATCAGGAATTTTAGGAATTGCTTTAATTTCTTGCGAAAGCCGAACTTACGAAGAAATTTCGGATAACACGCCAATTACAACTACCGTAAAGTATACTACAGACGTAAAGCCTATACTAGAAAACAATTGTGTAAGTTGTCATTCTTCAAAAGGAGTTGCATCTTTTTTACCATTGGAAACTTATGATCAGGCAAAAGGAAATATTGATGGAATTTTGGATAGAATACAGCGTCCAAATGGCGATCCGGAAAGAATGCCGCAAGGTGGATCACTTTCAGCAAGCCAAATTAATATTTTTGCTAAATGGAAAGCAGATGGACTTTTAGAAAACTAAAAAAATAAGAAATGAAAAAAATTGTTTTAATAATAGTAATGTCTCTGTTTTCTGTTTCTGGATGGGCACAAAAATACAGCTCCAAAACAGGTAAAGTGACTTTTGAAGCATCAGTTCCTCTTTTTGAAGATGTATATGCGGAAGATAATAATAATGTAATGGTACTAAATGCCGATACAGGTGATATGGCATCCATTTCAGTAGTTAAGAATTTTAAATTCAAGGTGAAATTGATGGAAGAACACTTCAATGAAAGCTATGCAGAATCAGCAAAACATCCTAAAGCTTTATTCAAAGGTAAGATTTTGAATTTTGATAAATCTAAATTGACTGCAACACCACAAAAATATACTGTTCAAGGAACTCTTAATTTTCATGGAGTAGATAAAGCAGTTTCTTCTTCAGCCACTATTTATTCCAAAGATGGAAAAATATATATGCAAGGAGGATTTGTTGCAAAACCAGCAGATTATAAAGTAACAATTCCCAAAATGGTAACCAAGAAGATAGCTGAGAATATAAATGTAGAATACAATTATGTTCTTGTAAAACAATGAAAAAATTAGTTTGCATATTTAGTTTATTGTTATGTTTTAGTTTTTTTTCAGCACAGGAAAAGCTAAAATCCGTTTTTGATATTGCACGAAGCGGAACATTAACTGAACTTAAAGAATTGATGAAACAAAATCCAGATGTCATTAACCAAACTAATGAAAATGGATTTTCACCATTGATTTTAGCTTGCTATAGAGGAAATACGGAAGTTGCCAATTTTCTTATAGATAATGTGAAAGATATCAATTATAAAAGTACAGAAGGTACTGCTTTAGCAGGACTTTCCGTAAGATATAATAAGGAACTGACAGAACATTTGTTGAAGAAAAATGCAAATCCCAACATTGCGGATACGATGGGAACTACACCATTATTTTGGGCTGTAAAGTCTGGAAATAAAGAATTGGTAGAATTGCTATTAAAATATAATGCAGATAAATCATTAAAAGATTCTATGGGGATGACAGCATTTGAATATGCTTTGAAAACAAATAATACAGAGATTATTAACCTTTTAAAAAATTAAAATATGAAAAAAACTTTACTCGCCTTTAGTATAGCCTTAGCTAATTTTGGCTGGGCACAATTTTCTTCCGGAACAGTATCTCTTCCTACTGCTGCCATGACAGTTAAATTGGATGTAAATGCTACCACTGTAACACTTACAGTAACAGGTAACAGCAATTCTATGCTTGCAATTGGTTTTGGAAGTAACGGAATGGCAAGTGGAGCAGATGGTTTTATTTACAATACTACTGCCAATAGAGATTATTCTTTTAATGGAGTGGGAGTTACTCCTTCTGCTGACGCAGCTCAAGATTGGACGCAAACATCCAACACAGTTTCTGGAAGTACTAGAACAGTAGTGGCTACAAGAAGCCGTACTGGTGGAGCCGGAGATTTTGCTGTTCCTAATGCAGCAGGAACTATTGATATTTTTTATGCAAGAAGAGCAGGGACTACAAGTATTGGAAACCATGGCGCGAATAGAGATTATGCAACCTTAAATATGACCGCAGTATTAGCTACTGGTGAGGTAGCCAGCCAAAGCAAAAAGGTATCGTTTTATCCAAATCCGGCAAAAGAAGTGGTTAGTTTTAAAAATTCTGAAAACATCGAATCTTTTTCATTATTTGAAGCAACTGGAAGAAAAGTATCTCTAAAGACAACAAGTCTGGAAAACATAAATGTATCTTCATTAAAAAGTGACGTTTATTATTTTGAAATAAAGATGAAAGACGGTAGTACAGCGTATGAAAAATTAATCAAGCAATAACAAATGACCGGAAACTTTTCCGGTCTTTTTTTATGGAATCATATATGTACGAAAATCCAACATTTTAATCTTTCCCGAATCCAAAAGCAAAATAAGATTTTCCCGGATTTTTTCTTTTTTATGGAAGTTTAGTTTGATAAATAATTCTTCAAGAGTTGAAGGTTTTTGTTTCAATAATGTGATGATTTCATTCGTAAGATTTGTACTAAAAAAGTCTTCATTTTTATTGATGCATACATTGCAATTCTGGCAATTTTTCGAGTTTTTTTCTCCAAAATATACCAAAATCATTTTCTTCTTGCAGATAGAATTTTCCTGAATATAAAATTTCATTTCCTCCCATTTCTGAATTTTATTTCTCTGAATCTGCTGAAAAAGACGCCACCATTTTCCTTCAAAACTGTTGTCATTTCTGGGAACAAGAAATTTAATGCTGGCTTCAGAGCCATCAATATATTCTAAATATTCTTTTTGTTGTAATTCTGAAAAACGTTCTTTTAGTAATGAAGATTCTGTTCCAAATTTTGATACTAATTTTTCTTCATTGAAATACACTTTATGATTGGTAAAACCTTCCAGATTTCTCATTAAAAGTTCTATAAAATAGGAATCTTTTTTGGCTAAATTTTCATATTCTTCAAAAGGGATTTTCAGTTCAAGGGTTGATAATGTTTTATTCTGATTATAAAAAATGATTTCCTGATTATGTAGAAAAGTGAGAATATTCCTAATTTTTGGAATAGAAATATAAGTCAGATTTTTAATTTTCTGAATATTAAATTGATGAAATTTTTCTGAAATATCAAAATCAGCAATCTGAAAAATAGAGTAGAGGTAAGAAATTACTTTCAGAAATTCGACTTTATTTGGAGTTTGATGCTGAAGAACATCGTCGATATTTTTAATTTCCTGTTTATTCCAAAGTAAAATTGCAGTGCTGTTTTGTCCGTCTCTTCCTGCTCTTCCAATTTCCTGATAATAATTTTCCAAAGATGCGGAAGGAGAAAGGTGGATTACAAATTTTACATTTTCTTTATCTATCCCCATTCCAAAAGCATTAGTGGAGACTAAAACGCTATTATTACTACTGATCCAGTTTTTCTGCCGTTTGTTTTTTTCTTTTGCGGGTAAGCCTGCATGAAAATAATCTACATTTTGAAAATTTCTTTTCTGTAGAAATGCAGCAAGTTCTTCAGCTTCTTTTCGCGTTCTTGTATAGATGATTCCGGAAGTGGGATTGAACGTAAGAAAATCCGAGATGTAGGAATATTTGTCTCCAATTTCTTCTGTAATAATCCTGATATTTTCACGATTAAAACTTTTTTTGAAAATCTGTGGTTGATGTAGTTCCAGCTTATTAATAATCTCCTCAAGAACTTTTGGAGTAGCTGTTGCAGTTAGAGCAATACAGGGCACGTTTTTGAATTCTTTACGGAAAGTTTTTATGTTCTGATAACTTGGCCGAAAATCTTGCCCCCATTCCGAAATGCAATGAGCTTCATCTACAGCTATAAATGAAATATCAATAGATTCTATATTTTGTAAAAATACGGAATGGATAAGTCTTTCCGGTGAGACATATAATATTTTAATAATACCTTCTCTACATTGATAATAGATATCTTCTGCAGTAGCATCATCAAGTTCTGAAGATAAGTATTCAGCTTTAATTCCTTTATTTTTAAGCTGACTAACCTGATCTTTCATCAAAGCTAATAAGGGAGAAACGACAAGACAAATTCCTTCTAAACATAAAGCAGGAAGCTGGTAGCAAAGCGATTTTCCACCGCCTGTTGGTAACAAAACCAATGTATCTCTTCCAGAAATTATAGTATCGATAATTTCTTCTTGAGGAGAACGAAAATTTTCGAACCCCCAAAAATTATGCAAGGCCTCTTTTTTTATTTTTTGATAAGATGCATTAGAATTCATGTGATAAAAGTAAGCAATAAAACAAAAAAGTCGCACATCATGTGCGACTTTTTGAGATATAATAATTTATATTATTTAGCTTCGAAATAAACCCTTCTGTTAGCTCTGTTTTTCCATTCAGGACATTTAGTAGCTGGGTCACATTCAGGATATTTAAGATTTTTCTCACCTCTACCAATAGCTTCCAATTTAGAAGAGTTCACACCATTTTGGATCAAATAATTTTTAACATTATTTGCTCTTCTTTCAGAAAGTTTTTGGTTATAAGCTTCAGAAGCTCTTGTATCTGTACCACCAATCACACTATAAGAACCATCAGTAGAATTGATATAACTTACAGCATTATTAAGAATCGGAGTATTAGAAGGTAAAATTCTGTCAGAATTTAAATCAAATTCAATTCCTTCTAAAGCAGTTTCAGATGTAGGAACAAAACCAGATCCGTTATTATTATTGCTTCCTGCAGGTGGACATCCATTATTTTCAACAGGTCCAGGAACAGTAACACACTTATCATAAAGATCAATTACACCATCTAAATCAGCATCTAAAGCTACACCAGCTCCATCTACTCTTGCTCCAGCAGGAGTATCAAGTTGTCTATCCCAATCATCACAAACTCCATCATTGTCGGCATCTCCTTTTTTACAAACTTCAACATCTTGGTTTTTATCCGCTAAGACATCAAGTTTATAATAAATTTCTTGAAGTGGATCATGCCAGAAAAGGTGAGATTGGTGTTTTCCTAATTTTAAAGTAAGACCTAAAGTAGCATTGAAGAAGTTATCAGAAATCTGTTCTTCTCTTTTATTTACAGCACTATATTGTTCACCACCACCATCAAATTCATCATCACCAGTCACAACATACATTACTCTTCCTTCCAAGTCTAGTCTTCTGGAAACTTTATATTTTACAGCAGCACCAGCCTGACCAAAGAAAGAACCAATTTTGAAAGGTTTTGTCTCTGTCATCAAAGCCTGTCCACCTAAAGTTTGACTTTTTTGGTAAGCTCTGTATGATAAAGTACCAATACCTGCATAACCATGAAGTGCCCATCTGAATGGAGACTTATTATCGACTCTTCTTAATAAATTTGAGAAATTGATATCTCCTAATAAAGAGATTGCATCATACTGAGTTCTACCAGCTACCTGATTAAATCCTGTTGCTGTAGTTGCAGCGGGAATCGGATCTTTAGTATTGAACCAACCTTGTTTGGTTTCACCTCTGTCATATTGAAGTTTTAATCCGAAGGCATGAGTAATAGCCTTATCAATACTTAAATATGCAGAATAACCAAAAACGTTTTTACCATTACCGTTTTTCAGTGAAGTCAAATCGGCAGACTGAACTAAAGGTACACCAGCACCTACAGATATAGACCAATCATTAAATCTTTTCGACTCCTTAGTAAAAGGAGATACATTTGCAGAACCGGATGAAAAGGTATTTGGATAACCTTCAGAAGATACTGCTACTGAATCTTGTGCATATATTGCAGCTGGTAATACTAGTGCTAATGCAGCAATTTTTAAATTTAGTTTCATAATTTATGTAATATTTTTTTTATTAAAAAATTGTGAAGTGTTTTTAGATTATTATTTCTGAATAAAATAAACACGTCTGTTAGCCTCATTTTTCCATTCAGGGCATTTAGTAGCAGGGTCGCATTCAGGGTATTTCAAATCTTTTTCACCATGTCCTTCCGCTATAAGCATTCCTGATTTTACACCTTTGTCTGTCAAATATTTCACAACAGCTGCTGCTCTTTTTTGAGATAAGGTTTTGTTGTATGTTTCAGATCCTCTTGTGTCAGTAGCTCCTACTACTAAAAATTGACTATTCTGATCTAAAGTTTTTACAACATCTACAGCATGGTTAAGTTTTTCAAAAGATTGAGGTCTGATTTTATCACTATTCAATTCAAATTCAATTCCTTCAAAATCTTTGTTTATTATTTCTACAGAAGCTACTGGGGAAGGTGCTGGTGGAGGTGTAGCTACAGGACAACCGTTATTTTCAACAGGTCCAGGTACGGTTACACATTTATCCAGAAGATCAATAACTCCGTCAAGATCCATATCAAGAGCAACACCTGCTCCATCAACTCTTGCACCTGCTGGAGTATCTAATTGTCTATCCCAATCATCACAAACACCATCATTATCATTGTCTCCTTTTTCACAAACAACCAAATCAGTCTTTTTGTTTTCTAGAGCGTTTGCTCTGTAATATGCTTCTTGTAAAGGATCATGCCAAGCTAAATGAGTTTCATGCTTCCCAATTTTAAAAGATAACCCAAGATTCACAGTAAACATATCATCAGATTTACTGTCATTGATGAGGTTATAAGCAATACTTGGCGGAACTTCCTCACGGCTTAAATCTCCACCACCATCAAATTCATCATCCCCACTCTTCATGTACATGGTTCTTAGCTCAACATCAATTAATTTGGAGACGTTATACTTCAGTCCTAAACCTCCTTGGTAAAAAAATGAAGCAATATCCAATTTTTGATCTGTTTCAATTGGAACTCTTCTAGGATTATCGCTCCATCTGGAATTATTTTGATCTAGGAGCAAAGTTTGGTAGCTTTGAAGTCCTATACCTGCGTATCCATGAAGCGCCCATCTGTAAGTTGAATGATTATCAACTCTTCTAAGCAAATTGGAAAAATTAATATCTCCAAGTACAGAAATTTGTTGGTACTTTGTCCAAGCATCAGCAACACCTGCTAATACACCATATTGACCAGGAAGCTGTCCTTTTTGATTTGTTTTTCCCATTTGGTATTGGAGACTTGCACCAAATGTGTGTGTAATTTGCTTGTCTAAACTTGCATAGACATTCCATCCCCAATTAATATCTTTTCCATAGAAGGAAGTAAGATCTGAAAATGTCATAAATGCTGCACCGCCTCCTACTGAGATTGCCCAATCATTAAATCTTCTTGCCTGATTATTAAATTCATGAACATTGGCCGAACCTGATGAAAATGTGTTCGGATATTTATCCTGAGAGGCTACAGAACTACCGTCTTGTGCATATATTGCTATAGGCAAAGACATCAGTAATAATAAATTTAATTTCATATTTTATGCTTGTATTTATGCTTTTATGATTTTTAATTCTTCAATTAAAATTTTTGAAAATGTTCTTTCCTGTAAGTGCTTAAAATGAGGGATTTGAAGCCTTTCACACTTATAAAAAAGATTAGAATACTTTACAATATCAATATCAATAATCCTATCTGAAAAATATCCAATAACTGAAGAATCTTTATCTCTACCCATATTTACTTCAATTTCCTTTATAATTTTTAATAATTTAAAGGGTGAAAGAGTTGTTTCTATCAGTAGTGCAAAATTAAGAAAATAATTGGAACTACAAAACTCAACAGGTTCTGTTTCTAAAAATTCAGATTTTCTTACTATTTTACCGACTTTTTTTTCAATCTTTTTTATTGCAGTCAAAATATTTTTTTTTCGGTCTCCGATATTTGATCCTAGTAACAAAATGACATTATATTGCGACATATTCTGAAAATTGGTTTTTATATGAAAAGTTTTTTAAAAATTGTATTTGCTAATATTGTTGCTATTCTTATTCTTTGTTTTTTATTTTTAGTAATGACAGTTCTGATGTTTGCAGTAGGTGCTGCAGGTGATAAATCAAAAGTAAATGTAAAGAAAAATTCTGTCCTTACTCTTGATTTTCATACTAATATAATAGATAGTCCATCGGAAGATCAGGAAGAGCTGTTTGCATTTAAAGATAAAGCAAAAAACGTTATGGTATATGATATGATAGAAGCAATCAAAAATGCCAAGACGGACAATGATATTGCCGGAATTAGTATCGAAACGGATAATATTCAGGCTGGAATTACACAAATAGATGATATTCGCGCTGCTCTTGAAGATTTTAAAAAATCTGGAAAATTTGTTTATGCTTATGGTAATAATGTTTCACAAGGCGCTTATTACTTAGGATCTGTTGCAGATCAATATTATCTGAATCCGGCAGGCGGAATTGATCTGAAAGGTTTGGCTGCTGAAGTTACTTTTTTCAAAGATTTTATTGATAAATATGGTATTGGTGTGGAAGTGATCCGTCATGGTAAATATAAGGCAATGGTGGAACCTTTCTTGCGTAACGATATTTCACCTGAAAATCAGGAACAACTTTCGGTATTGCTAAATGATGTCTGGAAGAATATCTCTCAGAAAATAAGTACGTCAAGAAAAATAGATGCAGCTCAGTTTAAAACTGCCGTAGACAGTTTATATGGAACAATTCCAGACCTTAGTGTTCAGTATAAATTGGCGGACAAAATGCTTCAGAAATCGGAATATCATCAAATAATTAAATCTAAGCTGAAACTTTCCGAAAAAGATAAATTAAATAAAATTTCATTTTCTAAATATATAAATTCGTTTAAGGATGAAAAAGATGATCCTGACAATCAGGTAGCTGTTTTGTATGCATCAGGAGGTATTAGTAACGGAGAAGGTTATGATGCTATTCATTCAGAAAATTTTGTAAAATATATTAAGGATTTGGCTGAAGATGATAAAGTAAAGGCTGTCGTTTTCAGGATTAATTCTCCTGGCGGAAGTGCGAATGCTTCTGATGAAATCCTTTTTGAGCTTCAACAATTAAAAAATAAGAAGCCTGTCATCGTTTCCTTTGGTGATTATGCTGCATCTGGAGGATATTATATTGCAATGGCAGCAGATAAAATTTATTCGGCACCCAATACATTTACAGGATCTATAGGTGTTTTTGGAGTTGTACCCAATTTTAAAAATATAGCGAATAAAAACGGAATCCGCTCCGATGTCGTTCAGACTAATGCTAATTCAGCAATGTACACTCCTCTCAATGGACTATCTTCAGGAGCTTTGAATATTATGACTCAAAGTGTTGAAAAAACATATAAACGTTTTGTTTATTTTGTTACCCAAAATCGCAAAAAAACTTTTGAACAGATAGATAATGTTGGGGGAGGAAGAGTATGGACAGGAACTAGAGCTAAAGAATTGGGACTTGTAGATGAATTAGGAACATTGCAAGATGCTATTAATTATGCAGCAAAACAGGCAAAACTTTCCAATTATAATGTCGCTTCCTATCCAAAGAAGACAACAGTATTCGAACAATTATTTGAAGATATGGATGAAGATGAAGTTTCTGCTAAAATTCTTAAAAATAAATTGGGAGAAGATGGGTATAAAACTTTTGAAATGCTTACTAATCCTAAAATCAAAAATAGCGTGGTAATGGAAATGCCTTTCAAAATGAGTTTCTAAAACATATTTAATATTCACAAAAAAAATCGTTTCAAATTGCTGAAACGATTTTTTTATTTTAAAATGTTATCCACGTTTTGTAGCCATTCCGTACAGCCAAAGAACAAGTAATGCTCCTCCAATTGCAAGAATCCAGCTTCTGAAATTCCAGAAAGAACTTACGTCTCCCCAGTGTAAAATGTACACACCGATAGCTCCTCCTACAAATGCACCTATGATTCCTAAAATGATGGTCATAAGCCAACCTCCTCCTTGGTTTCCAGGCATAATAGCTTTAGCAATTGCTCCTGCAATAAGACCAAAAATGATCCAAGTGATAATACCCATAGTTTTAAATTTTTTAAGTTAATATTTAGTGATGATAGTTAAAAATAGTAATCCTGATTTTAAGATTAAAGTTATTGAAATTTTATAACAAAAAAATAAATACTGAAATCATTTTTTTCTGAAAAATGAATCGACAAATTCCCTTCCGTTAAAAAGTTGCAGATCTGTCATTTTTTCTCCGACTCCAATATATTTTACAGGAACTTGAAACTGATCCGAAATTCCGATTACAACGCCACCTTTTGCAGTACCATCAAGTTTGGTTACGGCAAGAGCATTGACTTCTGTAGCAGCGGTAAATTGTTTCGCTTGCTCGAATGCATTTTGTCCGGTAGAACCATCCAAAACTAAAAGAATTTCGTGAGGAGCATCCGGAATTACTTTTTGCATCACTCTTTTAATTTTTGAAAGTTCGTTCATTAGATTTACTTTATTATGCAATCTTCCGGCGGTATCAATAATGACAACATCTGCATTTTGGGCAACAGCACTTTGGACGGTATCAAAGGCAACAGATGCAGGATCACTTCCCATGCTTTGTTTTATAATTGGTACACCAACTCTTTCACTCCAGATCGTAAGCTGATCGACAGCAGCAGCACGGAATGTATCTGCAGCTCCCAAAACCACTTTTTTTCCTTGAGATTTAAACTGATGAGCCAATTTTCCTATTGTTGTGGTTTTTCCGACACCATTTACACCTACTACCATTATAACATACGGTTTTTTGGTTTCGTCGATGTTTCCGGTTTCGGAATGAGGATTTTCTAAAAGAAGATCGGAGATTTCTTCCCTTAGAATTCTATCTAATTCGTCAGTATTTATATATTTATCTCTTGCGACACGATCTTCTATTCTTTCAATAATTTTAATTGTTGTAGCTGCTCCTACATCGGAAGCTATAAGAATTTCTTCAAGATTGTCAAGAACTTCATCATCTACTTTACTTTTTCCGACTACGGCTTTCGTCATTTTTTCAAAAAATCCGGTTCTGGATTTTTCTAATCCCTGATCTAAAGACTCTTTTTCTTCTTTATTGAATATTTTTTTAAACCAACTCATTTTATGAATTACGAATTATAAGTTATGATTTACAAATATTTGTAAACAGCAAAGCAAAGATAACAAAAAAACTATCCAGAAATTTGGATAGTTTTTGTATTTTATCTGAAGTAAAATTATTTTTTCAAATAAGCGTCTACTTCATCAGCATTCATTACTTTTTCTTCGAAAATGTAAGCTCCGGATTTTGGAGATTTTACCATTTTCACTACTTTGGTCATTTTTTTAGACTGACCTGATTGTAGGGTTGCTACTACTTTCTTTGCCATTGTAAAATATCTTTAGAGATGATTACTTAATTTCTTTGTGTACAGTATACTTTTTCAAAACTGGGTTATATTTTTTAAGCTCCAGTCTGTCTGTAGTATTTTTTTTATTTTTAGTGGTGATGTATCTGCTCATTCCAGCCATTCCACTTTCTTTATGTTCTGTGCATTCAAGGATTACTTGAACTCTGTTCCCTTTTTTTGCCATGATTTCTTAAAATTATTTAATGAATCCGTTTCTTGTTGCTCTTTCCAAAGCCTCTTCAATACCAATCTTGTTAATTACTCTCAATCCATGAGCTGAAACTTTTAAAGTAACGTGCTTATCTTGCTCCGGAAGGTAAAATTTCTTCTCCAATAAGTTAATTTCAAAACGTCTTTTCGTTTTGTTGTTAGCGTGAGAAACGTGGTTACCAACCATTGCACGCTTTCCTGTTATTTGGCAAATTCTTGACATATCTCGATGTTCTTACTTTACTATTTGAGTGTGCAAAATAACGAAGAATTTTTGAGATAGACAAACTTTTAAAAATTATTTTTTCAAATATTTTGAAAATGTTATCCATAGCCCATCAGGAAACTGAATGTAATGATTCCGAGAACGATAAATGATATAAGAACGTAGGTGTAATCTTTTTCTTTGAGGTAGCCGATCAATGCAAAGATTATTCTTACAACAGGTGTAAAAATAAGCAATAAAATTCCTAATTGTATAATACCCATCCCTTCAAATCGAGTCAATGAGATCCAGAAATGATAAAAAACCTTTTCGTGTACTATTTCCAGATCTTCGTAATTTTTGGGCATTTTGAATCCTTCCAGAAATAGCTTTACAAAACCAATAAGCGAAACCGTTACAGACAATATAACTCCCATTCGCAAAAGATTACCAACAGAGCGATTCAGATCCAAATCTGTAAAATGTTTTCTTCTCATTTGAAGTTTTTGTTTATTCCGTTGTACATCATATAAATAGAAACTATAGTTACCACAATAGCAAAAAATACTTTCAATTTTTTGGTTTTGGATATCATTAATGTTTTAGAACCAATATAGCTTCCTACAATTACTCCGATCAAAACGGGGGCTGTAATAGCAGGAATAATTTCTCCTCTTTGAAAATAAATCAATGTACTGGCAACTGCTGTTACACCAATCATAAAATTGCTGGTGGTGGTAGAAACTTTAAAAGGGAGCTTCATCATGTTATCCATAGCCAGAACTTTCAAAGCTCCGGAACCAATTCCTAAAAGTCCAGACATTATTCCGGCAAAACACATCATCAAAAATCCTGGAATCGTATTTCTGGCAGAATAGCTTTTTATAATTCCGCCTTTGTCGGGAAAAGTACCATATAATTTTAATTTTTGTTCCAGACTTCCATCAATAATGGGTTCTTGATGATCGGGTTTGCCTTTTAGATTCATCAGTACTGTAAAGATCAAAAGACTTGCAAAGATAATGGCTATTGTATTTCCATTAAGATGTCCGGAAATAAGAGCACCACCAACAGCTCCTATGGTTGTTGCAATTTCTAGAAACATTCCCACCCTCATATTGGTAAATCCTTCTTTTACAAAAGCAACGGCAGCTCCGGAAGATGTCCCAATTACAGAAATCAGGGAAGCTCCAATTGCAAAATGTACCGGAACATCAAAACCTAATGTAAGAAGCGGAATAATAATAATACCACCACCTAAACCTGTAAGTGAACCCAACAGTCCTGCAAAAGCAGCACCGAGAAATAGAATAATGATTTCTGACATATTACAAATATAATCAGAATGGAATTTTTGTGCAAAAAAGAAAATGAAAATTTTACAACATAAAAGTCTATAAAATTAGTATAGTAATAGATTTTTCAAATTTTTCTGGTAAAATTTCAATTATGAATTTTTAAATAAAAATCCAAAAAAAGTTGTTTTTTAATAAAAATCATTTTCTTTTCGGATGGGGTAAAGTGCTTTTGTTTTGTCTTTTCTGTATCCATTGGAACAAAAAATAAAAAAGTAAAAATCCTAACGAAAAAATAGAAATCCGTGAAAGCAAATCTCCTGCTTTTGTGTAAAAAGTTTTGCCTTCATAAAGATTTATTTTCGCAAAAAGAGCCGTTTTATCGCCATACAAAGTATCTTCCAAAATTTCACCTTTTGCGTCAATATGTGCAGAAATTCCGCTGTTGGCAGACCGTGCAATTTCTCTTCGGTTTTCTATGGCTCTCAATCTTGCATACGAAAGGAGTTGTCGGTGTCCTTCCGTTACTCCCCACCAAGAATCATTGGTCATAATTCCTAAAAAATTAGCACCTTTTTTTACATATTCGGTGGTGAATTCTCCATAGATGCTTTCGTAGCAAATAATCGGAGCTATCTTTCCTTTATTATAAGGGTTGGAAAATGCCAATCTTTCTTTATCAATTCCTAAAGATGCGACAGTTCCGCCAAGATTCAGCATTGCATCGCCCAAAATTGGTTTTAAAACATTCATATAAGGGAAAATTTCTACACCCGGAACTAATTTTCCTTTATGATACACTTCTATTTTTTTGTTGGGAATGATCTGAACTGCAGAATTGTAACTTTCTACCCAAACTCCGTTGTTGATTTCGTAAGCATTATCCGGTTTTTCGTTTTCATTCAGAAAAAAACGATGTGAAGAAATACCGGTTTCAAAAACAGAATTCGGATGTTTCTCTAAAAAATTTTTGACATTATTTAAAAGTATACTTTTCTCAAATCCTGTTTCGGAAATAGAACCACTTCCGGGAATTGAAGTTTCCGGAGCCATGTAAAAATCTATTTTTCCGGTAGAATTTTTTTCAGCGAGTGTCAAAAGTTCGTTTTCAATAGTGAGACTGTCTTTAGAATATTTTTCATTGTAAGGATCAAGATCAGGCTGAAGCATCAGAACATTTACTTGCCCAATCGGTTTTTCATCAAACGAATGATACTTTACCAAAGAAATAACCATTGGTAAAATAATTAAAGCTGATACAATGGCAGAATTTTTAATTAAATCTTTTCTCTTTCTTCCAGCTTCAAAAATTCTGAAAGTATAGAAAACAAGAACATTAACAAGCAAAATCCAGAAACTTCCGCCGGTTGCACCCAAAGTATCGTACCATTGAATCAGTTTTGGATATTCTGAAAATACATTTCCTAAATTCAACCAAGGCCAGGTTAATTCCCAACCCAAATGAAATTTTTCAAAACTCATCCAGATTGCAACAAAAAATGCAAGTCCCCAATATGTTCCCTGTGCATTTTTATACCAATGATAAAGCTGGAAAACCAAAGAGTACAATAAAGAATTCACCAAAACCGGAAACAGAACGGCCATCAAAGAATGACTTCCGTCAGGATTTTTAGAACCATACAACCAGCCAGTTGTTACGATATTCCAAATAATGAAGCATAGATAAGAAAGCCCGAAAATAGCCCATCCTTTTCTTTTGATTTTTGAAAATTTGGAAATATCATGTTCCATCATCAGAAGCGGAACAAGTGCAATGAATATGAAAAACGGAACTCCGTAAGTTGGCCACGAAACACTCAGTAAAAGTGCGGAAATCAGTGATAGAAAAATGTATTTCATTTAAAAAAATTGACTTGCAAATTTACTATTTTTTGAAATGAATTATCTTTGTTTTGATGTTAAAGAAAATTTATAGAATTTTAATAATTCCCTACACTTTATTTTTGTTGTATCTCATGTTTTTTGGATTTGGGAGAACTCAGATGAATGATAATATAATACGGATAGAACCTGTTTTTTCAACGATCACTTTTGCTGAACAAAGTATAGCATTGAATAATTTTAAAAATGTAATTGTCAATGTTTTAGGGAATATTGTAATGTTTGTTCCTTTTGGATTTTTAGGTTGGTTATCCCCAAAATTTCAGAATTTTAAATCATTGATTTTATCTTTTCTTTCGGTATTAATAATTGTTGAAGCTCTTCAGTATTTTACCAGATTGGGCGTTTTTGATGTAGATGATATTTTACTGAATTTTTTCGGAGTTTGGATTGGTTTTTTGATTTTTAAGAAAATAGATAAATTTAAACCACAAAAGTCACAAAAGTTAAAAAAAGCTGCTAACAAATAATTTCAGAGATTAAAACGAGAAGATTTTATATGTTTTTATTCTTCAGGATAACTAAAAAATAAAAATCTTATATACCTTTTGTGGTTAAAAATAAATTATTTTTGCGGCATGAAATCATTAAAAGTATTATTCTTCGGGACTCCGGATTTTGCAAAAACTTCTTTGGAAGCAATTCATCAGTCTCATCATAAAGTAGTAGGCGTTGTTACAGTTGCCGATAAAGCGAGTGGTCGTGGACAAAAAATCAATGAATCACCCGTAAAAAAATATGCAGTAGAACAAAATCTGCCGGTTTTTCAGCCTGAAAAACTTCGAAATCCTGAATTTTTGGAACAAATGAGAAATCTGGATGCAGATGTTTTTGTAGTGGTTGCTTTCCGAATGATGCCGAAAATGCTATTCGAAATGCCAAAAATCGGAACTTTCAACCTTCATGCTTCACTTTTGCCGGATTATCGTGGTGCAGCTCCCATCAATTTTGCGATTATTAACGGAGAAGAAAAAACAGGAGCTACTACTTTTTTTATCAACGAAAAAATTGACGAGGGAAATATTCTTCTTCAGGAATCTTTAGAAATTTTCCCTGATGAAAATGCAGGAAGTCTTCATGATCGATTGATGGAAATGGGAGCAAAACTGGTGGTAAAAACATTGGATGGACTTGCTGAAAATTCCATTGAAGAAAAACCGCAACCTTTTGTGGAACATCCGAAAAATGCCTTCAAAATTTTCAAAGAAGATATGAAAATCAATTGGAACGAAAGTACCAAAAAAGTATATGATTTCATTCGCGGAATGTCACCTTATCCTGCTGCTTTTACTTCTTTAAAAATTGGCGATGAAGAAAAAGGACTGAAAATTTTCAGAGGAAATTATGAAGTGAAAGAACATCAGAAGCAAGCCGGAGAAATTATTATTTCAAAATCTGAATTCGGAATCTATACAAAAGACGGAATTTATTTTCCGCTGGAAGTTCAGCTCGAAGGAAAAAAACGAATGGAAGTGAAAGATTTTCTAAATGGATTCCAAAGTTTTGAGAATATAAAACTGGCTTGATTTTTCAAGCCAGTTTATTTTAGTTTTTCTTTTATTTCGTTAAATCCTGATAGTATTCCTTCATAATATTTTCCTTCTTTGAATTTGGGAATAATACTGTTGTCAATGATTTTTTTAGTTTCATTATCAGATAATTTTTTCTGAATTCCTGAACCAAAACGGATACTTAGCTGATGCTGATTTTTATCGATCAAGAAAATAAGTCCGTTAAATGTATCATCTTTTCCAAATCTCCAATCTTCTAAAATTTTATCTCCCAAAATGTTGATATCTGAGAAAGGCTGAATTGATTTTACTGTAACAATTCCTACTTCATTTGAAGTTTGATTGTCAAAGTCCGTTAAAATTTTTTCCAGATTATTTTCTTGTTCTATAGAAAGAATATCGTCATAATCATTGACATATCCCGATTGATTTTCAAATCGGTATTCTTTTGGAATTTCGTTAGTTGAAATTGTTGGTACTTGTTTACAGGAAACAATAATCAGAAGTAATAAAAATTTTAAAATTTTCATTTCACAGATTATCTATTTATCAACACAAAGGCACCATTTCCGTAACTTCTACACCATAACCGGAAACCAAAGGTTTCTGATTCGGATTCTGACTGATAACACGAAATTTATTAATTCCTAATTTTTTCAGAATCTGAGTTCCGATTCCGTATTCCATATAGTTGGCGGAAAGAGTAGGGCGCTGTTCTTGTCCATCCTGAAAATCCAGAAATTGCTGAAGTTTTCGCATGGTTTGTTCTGCATTGGAAACATTATTGATGAAAATTATTGCGCCTTTTCCTTCTTTGTTGATGATATTGGTTACTTTTTCCAAAAGTGGTTTTTCTCCATTTATAAGTCGGGACAAAACATCAAAATAGGCACTTGAACTTTGTACTCGTACCAAAATTGGCTCATTCAGTTCCCAAGTTCCTTTGGTGATAGCAAAATGGATCTGATCCGTATGTTTTTCCTGAAAAGCATGAAAATCAAATTCACCATAATGTGTTTTTACTTTTCGCTCTTCAATTTTATTCACAAGATCTCCTTTTTTCAATTGATAATCAATCAGATCTTCAATGGAAATAATTTTCAGATTTAATCTTTGAGCCATTTCTACTAATTCCGGTAATCTTGCCATTGATCCGTCTTCGTTCATAATTTCACAAATAACACCACCTTCTTTTAGTCCGGCTAATTTTGTTAAATCAATTGCAGCTTCCGTATGTCCGGCTCTTTTCAAAACACCACCGGATTTTGCACGAAGCGGAAAAATATGACCGGGACGCATAAAATCGGTTGGTTTTGTTTTTTCGTCCATCAAAGCTAAAATGGTTTTTGCTCTGTCACTTGCAGAAATTCCGGTAGAAACACCATCTCCCAATAAATCTACGGAAACTGTGAAAGCTGTTTCTTTCGGATCACTGCTTCTGGTTACCATAATATCCAAACCAAGCTCGTCACAACGTTTTTCAGGAAGTGGAGTACAGATCAATCCACGTCCGTGAATGGTCATAAAATTGATGATTTCGGGAGTTGTAAGTTCAGCAGCAGAAAGAAAATCGCCTTCGTTTTCACGGTCTTCATCATCCACTACAATGATGACTTTTCCGTTTTTCAGATCTTCGATCGCTTCCGGAATGGTATTAAGTTGTATATCGGTCATTTTTATTTTAAATTTTTTGCAAAGATAGAGCAATTGCTTGCATTGGACAATGAGTTCTGATTTATTTCGCAAATGATTGTTTTCTATTCCTTTGCCTTGAAACAAAAGAACCAAAAGCTCAAGACCATAAAACCTAGCCCAAAATTTAATTTTCTTAATGCTTCCGCTTTCTTTGTCGAAAAATAAATGAAAAAGGCTTAGTCTTCTACGTTTTTGTAAATATCTTTTGTATGTCGCTCCATCCATTTTGTAGAATCAGCGATTTCCGTCCAGCCGAATTTTTTATATAATTCGTGAGCATCACCAGTAAGTAAAATCCATCTTCTTAAACCCTGAAGTTCAGAATGATTGGAAATGATTTCCATTAACCATTTGGATAAACCCAAACCTCTGTATTCTTCCAAAATATAAACGTCGCCCAAATAAGCAATTGTAGCAAAATCGGTAATAATTCTTGCGAAACCAACTTGTTCATTATTCTTATAAACACCAAAACAAAAGGAATTTTCAATGGATTTTTTTACAGTTTCCAACGGAATGTTTTTGCTCCAATAGGCTTTCGTAGAAAGAAAATGATGAACAGATTCTATATTTATTTTAGCTTTATCCGTAGAAATTTCAAAACCATTTTTGTAGAAAGATATATTTTCCATTTAATGAAAATTAATTGTTCAGTTCTTTTGCCCGATTTTCCGCAGCGAGAATTCCTTTTTGGAGCGTTTTCTTTAAATGGTTTTCATCAAAAGTTTTCAGAGCGGCTTCTGTAGTTCCGCCTTTTGAAGCGACATCTTTGATTAGATCTTCCAAAGATTTTTCAGAATTATTAATTAAATGATAGGCTCCAAGCATGGTTTGTTTCACAAATAATTTGGAAAGATTTTCATCAATTCCCATTTCAGTTCCGGCTTTTATCATCGCATCCACAATATAATAAAAATAAGCGGGTCCACTTCCTGAAAGTGCAGTAACACCATCCAAAAGATTTTCTTCTTCCAGATAAACGGATCTTCCGGTACTGTTCATCAGTCTTTCTATCTGAATCAGCTGATTAAAAGAAATTCCGGGAGCAGCAGTGTAACCGGTGATTCCCATTCCGAGAAGAGTAGGAGAGTTGGGCATTGCACGAACCACCAGATCATGATTCAAATTTTTCTGAATTTTTTCGATGGAAATTCCTGCCATGATTGATAAAACCAACGATTTTTCAGGAATTTGAAAAGGAAGATTTTGTGCTACAAAAGCAAAATCCTGAGGTTTTACAGCAACAATAATTAAATCGGAATCCAAATTCTTCACTTCATCAAAAGAGGAAATCTGAGAATCGGGAAATGTTTCCAGAATTTTTGCTTTTTTCTGTTGGTTTCTAGTGATGAGGTGTAGATTCTGAGGTTTGATGAGCTCATATTTCAAAAAAGATTTTGAAAAAGATAAGCCCATTTTTCCTGCTCCAAGAACAGTGATTTTCATAAATTTTTAAAAATTAATTTTTTATTTTATAGATGCTTCGACTTCGCTCAGCATGACATTTCTAATACTAATCGTTGCATTTTTTTCATTGTCATAAAGCATCTGTGTATTAGTTTCTATTAAACAATATTCACCTCCCTTTCCAACTCTACCCCAAATTTTTCTTTTACGGAATTGATGATTTCCGTGGAAAAATCGAAAATTTCTTTTCCGGTTGCTTTTCCGGTTTTATTGATGATCACCAAAGATTGCAGATGATGTGTTGCTACATTTCCGATTTGTTTTCCTTTCCAACCGCATTGCTCAATGAGCCAGCCAGCCGGAACTTTTACAAAATTTCCGTTCGGATAACCCTGAATGTTTTCAAATTTTTGCTTCAAATCTTCAAATTGAACTAAAGGAATTGTCGGATTTTTAAAAAAACTTCCTGCATTTCCTATTTCTTTCGGATCGGGAAGTTTGCTTTGTCTTATAGCAATAACAGCTTTAGAAACATCCTGAATTGTTGGATTTTGAATATTTAATTTTTCCAGTTCAGATTTTATAGCGCCATATTCGGTTTTGATAAGGTGATTTTTTCGGGTAAGCCTGAATGTAACTTCCAGAATCACATATTTTCCTTTTCCTTCCTGCTTGAAAATGGAATCACGATATCCGAATCTGCACGTTTCCAAATCGAATGTTTCGATTTCCATGGTTTCCAAATTCAAAACATTGCAGCTTTCGAAAACATCTTTTATTTCCGTTCCGTAAGCTCCGATGTTTTGCATTGGGGAAGTTCCTACATTTCCCGGAATTAGAGAAAGATTTTCGAGTCCGCCATAATTTTTTTCCAGACAATACATGACGAACTGATGCCAGTTTTCTCCGGCTTTTGCAGTGATGAAGACCGTATTTTCATCTATATTTTTTTCGGAAATATTTTTTAAATCCAAATGAATAACAACTCCATCAAAATCTTTCGTCATCAAAATATTGCTTCCTCCTCCTAAAATTAAGAGATTAAGAGATTGAGAGATTGAGAAATTGAGAGATTCTTTCAATTCTTCAATAGTAGAAACTTCAGCAAAATATTTTGCAGAAACATCCACTCCGAAAGTATTATACGGTTTTAAAGAAATGTTTTGCTGCATTATTTTTCCTGTGATACCAATTTTTTTAATATTTCTTTGAGAGAATTCAATTGCTTATAGTTTGCGGAATCTTCTGAAGCATTTACAATATTGTATTCCTTTTTTGAAGTAACAATGTTAAATTTTTCATCCTGCCCGTCATATTGACCATGAGTTTCACCACTTTTTGTTTTTTCAATAATATCTAAATCCAAAACAGAAATTATTTTTTCCCAATCTTCCGGTTTTATTTTTATTTTAAAATTTGGAATATCAGTCATTTTTCCTCCTCTGGAAACTGATTCCAGCGAATCTTTAGTCGCTGTAAAACTGAAAGTGCCACCTCTTCCGAATGATTCGGAGTAAGTAACGGATTGGATATCATTGTTTTCGGTATTTTTTTTCTTTGTCTGTTGTGCAGAACTATTGCATTGAAATAGCAAGAAAAGTAACGCAGATAAAGAAAATAAATGTCTGATTTTTTGGATCATAATTTTGAATTTTAATTAATTCAAGCCGAATTCTATTCTATATTTTTGAAGAGCATCGTTTAGGAGTTCAACACTTCTTTTTAGATCTTCTTCTTTCAATACATACGCAATTCTCACTTGTTTTTTTCCTAATTCAGGATTGCTGTAAAATCCACCTGCAGGTGCTACCATTACGGTTTCATTATTATGCGAATATTTTTCTAAAAGCCATTGAGCAAATTTATCAGAATCATCTACTGGCAATTCTGCAACACAATAAAATGCACCTTTTGGTTTTGGACAGATCACTCCCGGAATTCCGTTGAGTAAATCTACCAATACATTTCTTCTGTGTGTATATTCTTCACGAACTTTTCTGATATAGTCTCCATCATTCACATGAGCAGCAGCAGCAGCAATTTGTCCTAAAAGAACGGGACTTAATCTTGCTTGCGCAAAAAGAATGGCAGCATCATGTATTTTTTTGGAACGGGTAATCATACATCCGATTCTTGCTCCGCACATCGAATATCTTTTGGACTCTGAATCTATAATAATAACATTTTCCGATGCTTCCGGAAATTCGAGCATAGAAACCTGTTGCTTTCCATCATAAACATATTCTCGGTAGACTTCATCGGAAATAATGGCAATGTCGTATTTCAGGGCAATATCGGCGAGCTGTTTCAATTCTTCTCTTGTATACAGATATCCGGTTGGATTTCCGGGATTGCAAATGATGATCGCTCTGGTTTTTTCCGTGATTTTTTTCTCAAATTCTTCAATCGGAGGTAAGGCAAAACCTGTATCAATAGAAGAAGGCACTGCTACTACATGGATATTAAATGTACCGGCAAATCCATTGTAATTCGCATAATACGGTTCAGGAATGATAATTTCATCACCATCATCACACAATGTAGAAATTGCAAAATTTAATGCTTCCGAACCGCCATTGGTTACTATAAAGTTATCGGTAGTTAAATCCGCAAAACCTAAAGAATGATAATAGTCTCTTAGTGCGTTTCTGTATTCAATATTTCCTTCGGAAAGAGCATAATCTAAAACTTTGAGGTCAATATTTTTGATAGCATTAAGTGCGGTTTCCGGCGTTTCAATGTCGGGCTGTCCAATATTAAGATGGTATACCTTTATTCCTTTTTGCTTTGCTTTAATTGCGTATGGTACAAGTTTTCTTACCGGTGAAGCTGGCATATGCTGCGCTCTTTCTGATATTTTTGGCATTATTAAAATAGTTTTATAAGGGCAAAAATAAGATTAAATTTTCCAATAGTAAAATTATAAGGATTTAAGATTGGGTATCTATAAATTTTCTTATTTTTATCTGTCAAAAATTATTAAAAATGCAAATTCCGGCAATTTCTATCGAAGATTATATTTCAAAAATTCCTGAAGAAAGACAAGTGGTTTTTAAAAAGCTATCAGATACCATTATTAAAAATCTTCCGAAAGGTTTTGAAGAGAATATAAGCTATGGAATGATTGGTTGGGGTGTTCCTCTAAAAACTTATCCTGCTGGTTATCATTGTACACCGGGCTCTCCACTTCCATTTATAGGACTGGCTTCCCAGAAAAATTTTATAGCATTGTATCACATGGGAATTTATGCGGAACCTGAATTATATAATTGGTTTGTAAATGAATATCCAAAACATTGCAGAACAAAACTTGATATGGGAAAATCCTGTATCCGCTTTAAAAAAATGGATGATATTCCTTTTGATTTGATTGGCGAGCTTTGCAAAAGAATGTCACCAAAAGATTGGATCAAAACTTATGAATCAGCATTCAAAAAATAATAAGGACTTGATTTCGAATATTAAATAATTCATTAGAACGGGCTTTGGCCAAAAAAACTCAAAAATAGATTCTATTAAACAAAAAAAAATCTTGAATATCTGAAAAAATTGCGAAAAATATAAAAGGCTGTATTTTACAGCCTTTCAATATCAGCACCAAGTGCTTTTAATCTTCCGTCGATATTTTCGTATCCTCTGTCGATTTGTTCGATATTGTGAATGAGAGATTTTCCTTCTGCGGAAAGTGCAGCGATAAGCAAAGCATTTCCTGCACGGATATCAGGAGAAGTCATCACTGTTCCACGTAAAGGATTTTCATGGTTTAGACCTACAACCGTCGCTCTGTGTGGATCACATAAAATAATTTGAGCTCCCATATCAATCAACTTATCTACAAAGAATAATCTGGATTCGAACATTTTTTGATGAATAAGAACAGTTCCTTTTGCTTGTGTTGCAACTACCAGAATAATGGATAGCAAATCCGGAGTGAAACCCGGCCATGGCGCATCTGAAACAGTGAGAATAGAACCGTCTATAAATTTTTGAATTTTGTAATATTCTTGAGCAGGAATTACAATATCATCATTGCTTTGCTCCAATTGAATTCCTAATTTTCGGAATGTATTCGGAATTACACCCAGCTGATTCCAATGTACATTTTTGATTGTAATATTGGATTTTGTCATTGCTGCAAGACCAATCCATGAGCCGATTTCTATCATGTCAGGAAGCATTGTATGCTCGGTTCCACGAAGATGGGAAACTCCTTCAATTGTCAATAAATTTGAACCGATTCCGGAAATATTGGCACCCATTCTGTTCAGCATTTTGCAGAGCTGTTGCAGATAAGGTTCGCAAGCAGCATTATAAACTCTTGTTTTCCCTTTTGCTAATACTGCGGCCATTACTACATTGGCAGTTCCAGTTACAGAGGCTTCTTCTAATAATATGAATTTTCCCTGAAGTTCTTTGGCTTTTAAGGAATAGAAAAACTCTTCGTCATCATAATGAAACTCTGCTCCTAATTCTACAAATCCTTGAAAATGAGTATCTAATCTTCTTCTTCCAATTTTGTCACCACCAGGAGTTGGCATATATGCTTCTCCAAATCTTGCAAGCATAGGACCTAAAAGCATAATGGAACCTCTCAGTTTTGCACCATCTTTTTTAAATTCTTTAGATTTAATATAGTCGAAGTTTACATCATCTGCTTTGAACGTATAATCTCCTTTTCCGTTTTTGGTGATTTTTACTCCAAAATCTCCTAAGATTTCAATTAATCTATTGACATCATGGATATCCGGAATATTTTTTATTCTCACTTCTTCATCAGTCAGAAGGACGGCACACAGAATTTGCAATGCTTCATTTTTTGCACCTTGCGGAGTTATTTCGCCATGCAACTGTTTTCCGCCTCTTATTTGAAATGTTCCGCTCATTATTTTCTGTTTTTATAGTTATGCCTTTTTTTATTGTTATTCTGGTTTTTGTTATTTTTATTGTTTCTATTGCTGGAATAATAAATTTTGCTCTTTTCAAGAGAGTCAATTCCCGTTAGATCCAGTCGATTTTCCGAAAGCTCTTTGAGATGCCTGAAAATTACATCATCCGTAACATGTTCTTTGTTATAAACATTGTACGATTTTTTCATATTGTTGGCAATTACTTCAATAAGAGCTTCTTTTTCGTCACCATTTTCCAATTCAATAGCTTTCTCAATAAGTTGGAGTATACTTTTTCCATAAAATTTGAAATCTCCCTGTAGTTTTGGATACTCCATCCGTTTTGGCTTTTCTGCCAATTCATCGGGAGTGGGAAACGGATATGGTGAATGTACATCCAACTCATAACCTGCCAATATATAAAGATGATCCCAAAGTTTATGTTTATAATTTTCCTCATCACGAAGCTGGGGATTTCTTTGCCCCATAAAATCTACAATTGCCACTGCCATTTCGCTACGTTCTTCTTTAGAAGAAAGCTCTTTGCAACGTTCTACCAACTGCTGGATAATTCTGCCATATTCAGGCATATTAAGATGAGTTCTTTGTGTATTGTATTCCATAATTGCAAATATATGGATTATAAGAAAATTCTCCTGAAAAACTTGTAATTTCCTTTGTGAGCTAAAAGTAATGTTAGTTGAATTCAGGGTGATTTATTAAAAAAATAAATTATATATAAATAAAAAAGAATATATTTTTAAAAAAAATTGTATTTTGGTTGAAAATTAAAAACAACAATTAAATACTTTAAATTTTATGAAAAAAACGAAGGTATTGCTTTATGCTATTGGATTAATGTTTATTAATTCATGTCAATCTAATGATGATTTTGCTAATGATGATTCGAAAAAAACAGAAGTTCATGACAAAATTGTCAATGTTACGCACGACGGAAGACCCTTCAATGTAGGAAATGGTTCAGTAAACAATAAATTTACTGCGGGAGCTGGTGGTGGTGTTTTGATGCAAGGGTTTTATTGGGATGTTCCGGATGGAGGGAACTGGTGGAATACTGTGAAAAGTAAGCTGACCGACTGGTCTAATGCAGGAATTGGTGCTGTATGGCTACCTCCGGCTTCAAAAGCGCAAAATGGAGCTTATTCTATGGGATATGACCCAGCAGATTATTATGATTTTGGAAATTACAATCAGAACGGGAGTGTGGAAACTCGTTTTGGATCAAGAGCAGAATTAGAAGCATTAATTACTAAAGCACATGAAGAAGATATGCAAGTATATGCTGATATTGTAATCAACCACAATAGTGGTGGGCAGTCCGAGTATAATCCTTATACAGGAACAAGTACTTGGACTAATTTTTCAGGTGTTGCTTCCGGAAAATTTCCAAGAAATTATAACGATTTTTATAAAAATTCTTATGGAAATAATGATGAAGGTGCATTTGGAGGCTATCCTGATCTTTGCCATGCTAATCCTTATGTTCAGGATTGGCTTTGGGGACGTGCTGATTCTATGGGGAAATATTATAAAAATGTAATGCATTTTGATGGTTGGAGATTTGATTACGTGAAAGGATTCGGTCCATGGGTTGTAAATAATTGGAATGCAAATGTAGGTGGTTTTTCCGTTGGAGAATTGTGGGATTCTAACGTAAATACTCTTGAATGGTGGGCTAATAATGCGAATAGTTCCGTATTTGATTTTGCAGCTTATTATAAAATGCATGACGCTTTTGATGGAAACAATCTAAATATTCTGAATGATGACATGATGTGGAAAAGAAATCCTTTCAAAGCAGTAACTTTTGTTTCAAACCATGATACGAATATTATGTGGAAAAAAATGTTGGCTTATGCTTATATTTTGACACACGAAGGATATCCTACAATATTCTATAGAGATTATGAGGAATGGTTAAACAAAGAAAGACTTAATAATCTTATCTGGATACATAATAACAAAGCCACAGGAACAACATCTATTCTTTATACGGATAATGACGAATATATTGCAAGAAGAAATGGATATAACGGAAATCCGGGATTGGTTGTTTATCTGAATAATTCAGATTATTGGCAAGAAAGATGGATTCAAACAAACTGGAGTAGCCAACAAATAAAAGATTTTACAGGTCATTCATCATGGTATCCTACAACTCAAGGAGATAAATGGGTGAAAATTCAGTGTCCACCAAATAGTTATTCTGTGTGGTCTTTGAATCAGTAAAATACTAGATGAGAAAAAATAAAAACTCTTCCAAATTCTTGGAAGAGTTTTTTTATTTAATGATATAAAGAGAAATTACTTTATCACCATTTTCGCAGTAGCAGAACCTTTTTCAGATTTTAACTGCAAAATATAAATACCAGCTTTTAGTCCATTCACGGAAATTGTATCATCTCCATTTTCTTTAGATACTTTTACTGATTTTATTATTTTCCCGGAAAGATCAAATATTGATAGCGTTCCGTTTTTAGCATTTTTGTATCGGATTTGTGCAACAGAACTAGAAATAGGATTTTGTAAAATTTCCAAAGATGCAGTATTCTTTTCTGTATTAACTTCATCAACTCCTAATGTAACATCCTTCACAAATGTCGAGCTTGTAGGATCCCATTGATACCAACTATCTTTTGTTACTCCTACAATATCTCCTGTTTTAGTTACTCCTAAAGTTCCGGTAGCATTACCATCTCTGAATAGAAAACTTACTTTGATGATATTTGGGAAAGTATATTTAAACCATCCTGGATTATATACATCAGCTGTCATATTAATTGGAGTATTCCAATTTGCAGCAGGCAGAGAAGAGGTAGGAACATAATCCCAATAGTGAATTTTAGGTAGCGGCCAGTTTGGCGAGCTAGTAGGCGGTTTGAAACGGATTACAATATTTTTAAGGGTTTCAAAATTGTATGTTCTTTCTACTACTCCAGAAGATAATCCCTGATTATCAATAGCGATAGCTTTTACTGTAGTATTAGTAGAAACACTTATAGCACCAGTATAAACTGTAGAACTTGTAGTAGGATCGGATCCGTCTAATGTATATCTGATTGTCGGAGCAAGACCACTATTATCAGTAGCAGAAATGGTAACAGATTGAGGCGTTCCAGCTACAAACGTTCCGCTTGCTGGTGTAATATTAATGACAGGAGCTACATTTACAGCAGCTTTAGACCAAACTGCATATTCAGTTCCTGAAGCTATCAAATTCCAGCCTGAACCAGTTGGAGTCCACGAACCACTACCTAACTTAACCGCTACAACAGGATCTGTATCACTTGATCTTTTTTTAATATAAGCAGCATAAAGCCCAAAAGTTGATTTATCAATTGTTGTATTACTATAAGCATCAATACCATTAGCTTTTCGTATTGCCATCAATAAATTAATAGCAGAAGCATAGCTGGAGTACGTTCTTGTAGTACCATCTTTTGTATAAGTACCACCATAATAATGAGGGCCAAAAACACAAGGAATACCAGGATGTGTAAGGATATAAGCATAGGCTTTCGGAATACTATTTCCTAAAATTGCAGAACTTAAAGAAAAAGTATCATGATTATCTACAAATGTTACTGCTTTTTCACTATATCCGAATTGTCCTGATAAACCTGGCATTGCTCCGGAAGAATTCATGCTTGAATAATTGTTTGAACTCAAAGCACTCGACAGAGTATAGTATAACGAAAAATCGAAAGCTCCTGAAACATTTGCTCCGCCACTATATGTACCATCTATCCATCCTTTCAGTAAACCTATATTTGCATCCCAATATTCTCCAACAGAATAATACGGTTGGCTTGCTGCAATGTAATTTCCAAAATAAGTTGAAGAAAAACCTTTAGCAACATCCCATCTCCAACCTTTATACCCTAAATTTTTGAGTAGAGTCAAAAATTGTTTCACCCCATTTTGTACAGTTACATTTGTATGGTCCAAATCTCTGGCTCCACTAAAGTTTTCACCAGTATCAAGAGCTCCTGATGGTTTACATCCTGTATAAGTTGCAGAAGAGGCTTCATCATTGATACAAATAGTTTCGCAACCCCAGTTTGGATTTGAAAAATCTGTCCATGATGTATTACCACCTCTGTGGTTTACTACAATATCAGCAATCGGATAGATGCCTCTCGTATTCATGTTGGTAAGCATCTTTGTGAGTTGTGCTTGCGATCCCCATGAAGTTTGAGAAAAATTGTACAATTCTGTAGGAATATATCCTACTCCTCCGGAAGACACGCTTGGTGGTGGAAGCCAAATCATATCAAATCCTAAAGCTCGAAGGTTTCCGGCTCTAGAACCGTAATACTCATAAAGTCCACCTTCTGAAGTTATTCTGGTCTGGTTTTGCTCATCCCATCCAAAAGACTGGAACATGATATCATCCAAATAATCCTGACTTTTCACTTGCCATGAAAACATGAAAATGGATAAAAATAAAAATAATTCTTTTTTCATATTATAAAAAATCTGTTTTAAAGGGAAGTAAATTAAACAAAATTTCAGAACTCCAAAACAATTCTGAAATTTTTATTGAAAATATTTTAAATAAAAGATTTATAAGATATTAGATTTTAAAAATAAAACAATATGAGTTCAAAAATTAAACAATTGTTTTAAAATTAATATCACTTATACAGCTAAATTTAATAATTTCTAACTGTAACATGGTAGCAAGCCTGTTGTTTTTCTTTAATATAATAAATCCTACCTGCCTTTGAATAATAGTCGAGTACTTTTTCCAATGCTGTTTCCAACTTTGGATTATTTTTTAGAATATTATTGAAACGGATATACGAAATATCAAAAGAATTTCCAAAGTTGTGAGAACTTAAACCTAATGATGCATTCGGATTTACTTTTCTCAATTTGCATTGGTCTTCTAAAGTTCGGGTGACAGAAGAAATAGTAAATATGCTTCCATTAGTATTTTTGGTAAATTTTGCTGCGATTTTTTCTAAAGAAAATTTAGCTTTTGATGTGAGATAAGCCCTGCTGTAATCCAAATCTTGGATTTTATAGCCTTTTCCAGATTTTTTAATTTTTTTCAGCTTTCCTTTATCAATATATTTCTGGATACTTTGATTGTCTTTCAAAACTTTAATACCAAAACTTTCGGAGGCTTCCAGATGTGGCTTGTATAAAGGAGTTGGCTCCACTTTCAGTATTTCATCTAAATCATAACATTTTGATTTTGATAAACTTTGAGAGAAAGCTATATTAAAAATAAAAAGAAGAAAAAATCCTAGAAGAAATTTAAACATTTTTCACTTTTTCAAAAGAACGTGCAAAAATAAACTTTTGTTATTTAAAGCAAATCAAATATTTAGGTTTTCTCAAGTTTATCTTCAATCAGGTATTTGCTTTCGGAGATTTTAGAAGCATTTTCCAAACCAAAATTTTTAGTGTCCAAAAGTTCGGTAAGTAGCATTCGCATTTGTTCTGCAGCCACTTCCGGAAGATGAGATTTTTTGGCAGCTTCAATTACCTGTTTTTTGCTATTTTCCTGAATTTTAGCCAAATCTTCTTTACTAAAAAGATTAAAAAACTGTTCTTCTATATTGTAATATTTATAATCTGTTTCGGTAGAAAGAATTTCAGGAGCAGGAAAGTTGAGCAAACGAACTTTTCTGTTTTGTTCATCTACTTCCCATTTGAATTTTTCAAAATCATAGCCTACCAGAATTTTTGCCTGTACAATAACAAGAGCTTTCTTTTTAGAAGGTATAAAGTGGAAAATTTTGGATGTCTCTTCATAATTATAAATTTCGTTGAAGTGCCCTTCCGCACAAACTACTTTGAAAACCTTCCGCATACTTTCTGCAATACTGTGAGAACTTTCAGTAATAACAGCCGGTTCTGATTTTAAATTTTTTGAAGCAAGAAAAGCAATCACGCTTCCTAAAACAAGACCTAAAATCAGCATTAAAACAATGAGAAAGGAATTTGCAGAGGTGGATCTTGTCATTTGAAAAAGAAGCAATCCTAAGAAAGCAGCCATCAAAATTCCAAGAATCCAAAGTATAGTTTTAAATTTTCCAATATTCATATTTGTCTTTTTATAGCATTAAATATAAGCATTTTATACTGAGATTGTTTTAACAAAATATATGCAAAAAGAAGAATAGCATTTAAAAAACTGAAAAAAGAGAGAATTTTTATCTAAATAAATTCTAAATTTGACAAATTTCAAAAAAATACATCATGACAAAAAAATTATTTGCTGAATTTTTCGGTACATTCTGGTTAGTATTCGGTGGCTGTGGAAGTGCTCTTTTTGCTTCTCAAATTGCAGCAGCAGAAAATGGACAATTGGGAATCCTTTTATTAGGAGTTTCTTTAGCATTCGGACTTACAGTTCTTACAATGGCTTATGCAGTCGGACATATTTCCGGTGGACATTTTAATCCGGCAGTTTCTTTCGGGCTTTTAGCAGGAGGAAGATTTTCCGGGAAAGAGCTTGTTCCTTATATTGCTGCACAATGTGTAGGAGCTGTTGCAGCAGCGGGAGCTTTATATTTCATCAATGGTGGAACTGGTGGAGACGGAGCAGGCGCATTTGCTACCAATTTTTATGATTCTGCGGTTTATTTTGGGAAAAGTTATTCTATGGGAGCTGCATTTTTAACAGAATTTCTTTTGACTGCATTTTTCTTAATCGTGATAATGGGAACTACGGATAAATTTGCTAATGGAAAATTTGCAGGAATTGCAATTGGTCTTTGTTTAACACTGATCCATTTGATTTCCATTCCTATTACCAATACTTCTGTAAATCCTGCAAGATCGCTTTCTCAGGCTGTTTTTGTAGGAGGAAATGCTCTTTCTCAGCTTTGGCTGTTTTGGGTAGCTCCAATTTTAGGTGGAGTTGTGGGCGGATTGATCTACAAATTTTTGCTTCAGAGAAATGATAGCGAAGTAGCTGCATAATTTGCAAAATATATAAAAATTAAATCCTGTCTTTTCGGCAGGATTTTTTATTTCAGTTTCTTTATTTCAAAAGGATTTTTAAAGATAAATTCTTCATGTTTTCCTTTGATTTCCATTTTGCGCTGGAGTAAATTCAGAGCCATTTTCCGAATGAAAAGATCTTTATCATTTAGTTTCCAATAGTTTTCTTCGTGAACTTTTTTTGGTTTTCGGATAAAATAAAATTCTGTTTCCCAAGTATCTGCATTATGATAAAATTCAATAATTCCACAATGTTCGGGAATCAAAGAATGGTCGATCATTCCCATCGGCAAAAGAAAACTGAACGCATTACAAACATAATCTCCACAACCAATTTTATCATGTTTCAGAAATTTTTCTCCTGTAGTTGCATTAACATAAGATTTTTTAAAATCATTTTTGAAATCACTTTTGGAAAATTTAATTTCGATTTCATGGCTGAAACCATCGGAATTAATAATCAAAATATCGGCTTCCCAATCGGCATGAAAATGATTGGTAAGTACAATTTCTTTTTCAAAATCGCAATTCGTATTGATAAATGCATGAACCAGTTCTTCTATTTTTAGCATGATTTTTTTTAATAAAATTAACGTGAACTCGGCGGAAAATAACAAATATAATTTAACGCAAAGTATTACTTTTCAGACTGTCATATTTTAAGGTGCTTTGCTTAGCAAAGTTCGCAAGGCAAAAAATCAAAGATTTTTATTTCAAAAATAACTCTTTATCTATTTTTTCAAAAACAATGTATTCAAACAGCTCATTTTCAATAAAATGCTATCGAATTTACGTTTTAAAATCAAGAAACCAACAAACTGCAACCACGAATATCCGAATGATCTATCCTTCCCAAAACCTGAAATTTGTTTTTCTGAATTGGTTGAAACTCTTCATTCATTGAAACAATTTTTCCTAAATCCTGAGTTGCGATAAAACTGCAGGAATGTCTGTTTGCCAAATCTATAATATTAATTGCTCCAGTTTTTCCTGTTTCAACATACGAAAACGGATCTTCCGCATTTCTGATTAAGATTCGCATCCAATTTGGACTTTCATAAATATTTTTACCTAAAGAATAGGCTTGAGAAAGCAATTCCGTCATAGAATATTCGGAATGAATCCGTTCTGTTCCGAAACCTTTTTGAAGAATTTGTAAGAGTTCGTCTTTCGTCATTTCTTCTTTTCGCCCTTTCATTCCACCAGTTTCAATGATGGTGAGATTTGATGCTTCTGTTTCGCTCAGCATGACAGATTTAGAATTGCAATAATCCAGAAAATCCAAAAGCGCAAAAGAAACTCCAAAAAGAATTACTTTTTTATTTTTTATGGTTTTCAGTAAATCGAATAATTCCGAATGATTATACAAAAAATATCCATTTTCCAATTTTCCAGATTTTTTCATCAGAAAATCCACCATATAAATTAAAGATGAATTCTGTTTTTCCAGATAACTCGGAAGCAAACCTAAAAAAATAAAATCTTCGGGTTTCCCTATGAAATTCTCAAAACTTCGATAGATACTTTCTTCGTACAAATTAAAATCGGCAATCCAGTGTTTGGAAAGATTCATTTGTGTAGTTCCGGAACTTTGAAAAAAGTTTTCTGCTTTTGTATTTTTATCCAAAACCAAATGATTTTTAAACATTTCGATAGGAAGAAACGGAATTTGTTCAATTTCCCGAACCTCATCTTTTGTAATTCCCAAATAATCTACAAATTTTTGGTAAACTTCCACATTTTCATATTGATAGCGGAATGTTTCCAGACAAATAGCTTGGAATTCTTCTTCGGTTTGTATGTTGAAAATTGAATCTATCATTACAAATTAATACTTAGTTTAAATAAAAAACACGAAGACACAAAGATTTCACAATGAATTTTCGCTTTTTTATTTTAGGACACCATTAAAGTTTTCCATTTATAACCCTTTTAACACCATCTTTAAAAAGAAAGGCATTAAAATTTATGAGCATTCCTAATTTACAGCCACTTAATTTTAAGTATGTAAGAACTTGAGCAAGATGAATATTTGCCAATTCATCACATGCTTTAACTTCAATTATTACTTTGTTTTCTACTAAAATATCAATTCTGTAACCTACATTTAGTTTTACCTCTTCATAAATCAGAGGCATAGGTTTTTGTCTTTCAATGGAAAGCCCTTCTTTTGTAAGTTCATAAAATAAGCATTCCTCATATGCACTTTCTAAAAGTCCGGATCCTAAGGTTTTATGAATTTTTAATCCACATTCATATATAATTCTTGACAACTCATTTTCATTCATATTCTTGTGTCATAAAGCTATTATTATTTTTTATGTCTTTGAGAATTTCTTTGTGTCTTTGTGTTTAAATAAATTTTCAAAAATTTTTCAATTCAAAATTTTCTCCATCAAAGACACCATATGTAAAATAGGAGATCCAATCTCCGAGATTGATGTATTTAGCTTTTCCTTCCAATTCCAAAATCATGGGAAGATGACGATGTCCGTACACAAAATAATCAACATTTTCTGTTTTCAGTTTTTGCTTTGAATATAAGATCAGAAACTCTTTATCTTCACCCAAAAATTCTTTGTCTTCCTCACCGGAAATCATTTTGTTTTTTTGAGAAAAATATATCGCCACTTTCATTGCAATATCAGGATGTAGCCATTTGAAAAACCACTGCGCAACAGGATTGGTAAATAATTTTTTCATCCGTTTATAGCCTTTATCTCCAGGACCAAGACCATCTCCATGAGCAAGAAGAAATTGTTTACCGGAAATTTCATAATATTTTTTCTCAAAATAAACGGGAATTCCTAACTCTTCCTCAAAATAATTTTTCATCCACAAATCGTGGTTTCCTACGAAAAAGTAAATATCTATTCCGGAATCTTTCAGCTCGGCAATTTTTCCCAAAACACGGATAAAACCTTTTGGAACAACATGTTTCCACTCGTGCCAGAAATCAAAAAGATCACCCATCAAGAACAAAACCTGTGCATCCGATTTTATAGAATCCAGCCAACGAATGAAGCGTTCTTCGCGTTTCTTGCTTTCAGAAGGATTTGGAGCGCCAAAATGTTGATCAGAAGCAAAATATATTTTTTTGTTGGGTTGAAGTTGTATTTTCATTGTTTTTAAACCACAAAAATCGCAAAAGATTTTAATTTTTTAATGATACAAAAGTAGGCAAAAGCAACAAATGATACTATTTAAAAAGTGAATGCGTTTTTGTTATTTTTTTTAACAATTTATTTTCAAAAGAATTTCTTGTTACTCTTGTGGTTAATCAATTATCTTCTGCAAACCATTCTCCGTAAGAATTTTCGGTTTCGTGAAGTTTAAGATATGCCAAAGAAATATCATCAGAAAGTCTTGATTTAATTTTTGCTGCAATTGCATACAACATATTTTCGCACGTTGGCTGAAAACTGCAATAGATCACTTTATGACCTTTCTGTTCCAAATCTTCTCCCAATTCTTTATGTGGCGAAATTGCATTAATCAACACTGCATGATCCCAAACATCCACAATTTCCTCTTTTACAATTTTTTTGATGTCTCCAAAATCGACTACCATTCCGTTTTTTGGATTTTCCAGATCATTGATTGGTTTTCCTTTCACGGTAACAAAAAGTTTGTAGGAATGTCCATGCATATTTTTACATTTTCCGTCGTAATTGTACAGAACATGAGCTGTTTCGAAAGTGAAAATTTTGGTAATACGAATCATTGTGCAAAGATAGAATTTTTAATGTGATTAATTTTGAAAGTAGAATTTCATGTTGTTTCATAAAATTTCTCTCTGACATGAAAAAAATGAACCATAAAAGACACAAAAGAATTTTTTTCAGTTTTTCAGTTTCTCAAAAGTCCAAAAAAATATGCTGTAAAAATATTTCATATATTTTTTGTTTTGATTTACTTTTACTATTTAAATCAATTTTTTTGCGGCTTTTGTGGTTGAAAATATACATTTTTAAATTTTTTCCTTGTACTGAAAATTTCTATATTTATAAAAATTTCTTTTGATGCTGCTGGATTTGTTTTTCCCGAACAGATGTTTGAAATGTAATACTATAATCGCCGGAAATGATTTGGTATGCGAAATCTGCTTCACACAAATACAATTTTCTCATTCTGATTTTTCCGGAGAACATATTTTGAAAGAAAAATGCAAACTTCTTTTTCCTGTAGAAAATGCTTACTCTTTAATGTTCTTTGGAAAAGAGACATTGAGCCGGCAGATTATTCATAAACTAAAATATGGAAATCGTGAAAAAATTGGAAAAATACTGGCAAGTTGGACATCAGAAATGATAGAATTAAAAAAAGAAAAGCCCGATTTGTTGGTTACGATTCCGTTGCATAAAAGAAAGCTGAAAAAAAGAGGATATAATCAGCTCCATTCATTTGCTGAGACTCTTTCTAAAAATTTTGAAATTCCTTTTGATCATGAAGTTCTCAAAAGAAATGTTCATTCGAAAGCGCAGGCTTTAAAAAGTAAACAACAACGATTGAAATCCGAGAAAAAATTCTCCCTTAATAGAGAAATTTCAGGGAAACATATCTTGCTTATTGATGATGTTTTTACAACCGGAAATACCATTTCTGATGCAGCTTGGGAAATTCTTAAAAATGAAACCAACAAAGTAAGTGTGCTGGTAATGGCAACAGATGAATAATTTTGAATATTTTTGGCCGTACTTCCAAATGCAAAACATCCATTCGAAAGAAATCGGCCAAAATTAATCATGTATTTGACAAAAGATTTTTGAAATCTTTCTTAAAAAATTATCGTTGAAGTTTTTCTCCATAGCTTAAATCTCCCGCATCTCCCAAACCTGGTGTAATGTAACCTTTTGGTGTAAGTTTTTCATCTAATGCTCCGATCCAGATTTTTGCTTCAGGATATGCTTTTGCCAAAGTTTCAACACCTTGCTTAGAAGCAATCGCTGAAACAATATGAAGTTGTGAAGGCGTTCCGTGATTCAATAAATCTTTCAATGCCTCTATTAAACTTGCACCAGTTGCCAACATTGGATCTGCAACAATCAAAGGTCTTCCATCAATATTCGGGCAAGTAAGATAATCTTGTTTTATGGAAAAATAATCATTTGCATCATGTTTTCTGTATGCTGCAACAAAACCACAATCCGCTTTATCAAAATAATTCAAAATTCCCTGAAATAAAGGAACTCCGGCTCTCAAAATAGTAGTAATTACCGGCTGAACTGCAATTTCCTTAACCGTAATTTTATCTAACGGAGTGGTAATTTCCAATTCTTTTTGTTCCAATCCTTTACTGATTTCGAAAGCTGCAATTTCGCCGATACGCTCCATATTTCTACGGAATTTCATACGGTCGTTTTGTTCGTCTATATTTCGTAAATCATTGATCCATGAATTAACAAGGGAAAAATTTTGGGATAAAACTGTTACCATTTTTATTTGAGTATTTTGTAAAGTTCGTAAAAAATTTAATTTTATAAAAAATCCTTCAGAAAGAAAATTCTAAAAGGCAAGATTTACTTTTGTCTAAAATACACTTCAATCGGAACTCCGGTAAAACCGAACTCTTTTCTCAACTGATTCTCTGTAAATCTTTTATATGGCTCTTTCACATATTGTGGAAGGTTACAGAAAAATACAAATTGCGGAGACGGAGTCGGTAACTGAACGCAATATTTAATTTTAATATATTTTCCTTTGATAGCAGGAGGTGGTGTTCCTTCAAAAATTGGAAGCATAACTTCATTTAGTTTTGAAGTTTTTATTTTTTTCTTTCTGTTTTCGTAGACTTCCATTGCCGTGTCTACTGCTTTCAGGATTCTTTGTTTCGTCAATGCTGAAACGAAAAGAATGGGAACATCAGAAAACTGTCCGATTTTATTTTTAATGGCGGCTTCAAAATCGCGCATTGTGTTGGTTTTCTTATCTTCCACCAAATCCCATTTGTTCACCAGAATTACAATTCCTTTTCGGTTTCTTTGTGCAATACTGAAAATATTCATATCCTGAGATTCCCAACCTAAAGTTGCATCTACCATAATAATCACCACATCAGAATTCTCAATTGCACGAACAGAGCGCATTACGGAATAAAATTCCAAATCTTCAGAAACTTTATTTTTTTTACGCATTCCGGCAGTGTCTACCAAAACAAATTCGTGTCCGAATTTATTGTAAAGACTTTGAATAGAATCTCTTGTAGTTCCTGCAATATCGGTTACAATATTTCTCTCGTTGTCTAAAAGTGCATTCGTCAAAGTGGATTTTCCTACATTTGGGCGACCTGCAATTGTAATTTTTGGAAGTCCTTCAAAAGGATCTTTATATTCTGTAGTCGGGAAATCTTTTACAACATCATCCAATAAATCTCCAGTTCCGGAACCTGTTGCGGAAGAAAGAGTGTAATATTTTTCAATTCCCAATTGATAAAATTCTGTTGCTGCCAATTCTTCTTTTGCAGAATCTACTTTGTTTACAACAATGTACACCTTTTTATTGGCTCTTCTTAAAATATGGAAAATTTCATGATCGGTATCGGTAAGTCCTTCTTCTACATTCAGCATAAAAATAACGGAAGTGGCTTCATCTACTGCAAGCTGAACCTGCTTACGGATTTCTTCTTCAAAAATATCATCCGTTCCTACATCATAACCACCGGTATCAATTACGGTAAATTCTACTCCGTTCCATTCCGATTTTCCGTAATGACGGTCACGAGTAACTCCGGCTGTGGAATCTACAATAGCTTCCCTTCTTTCCAATAAACGATTAAATAGTGTGGATTTTCCTACGTTGGGGCGACCAACAATTGCAACAATATTTGACATAAAAAATGTTTAATAATCCTTCGTCTTGCTCAGGATAAATTTATTAATGAGTATCTCCAACTTTTGGAGCCCAATTTTTTTGCAAAGATAGGTTTTTGAAATTTAGTAAAAAAAGTAGTATTTTTATAATTGAAATATTGACCTTGTACAGTAAGCAAATTGATTTGTATAAAAATGGGTTATTAAAAAAATAAAGTAAGAAACCGGAATTTCAGATCAACTTCTTCCGGGAAAGAAAAACGATAAAAACAATAATGGACAATTCTAAATATTATGTTTTTTATGACGGCGATTGCGGATTTTGCAACCACTGGGTACAATGGATTTTGAAGAATGACAAAAAAGATTTGTTCCGTTTTGCTGCATTGCAATCAGAATTTGGGCAAAATTTTCTGAAAGAGAGAGGCCTGAAAACAGATCAGTTCAATACTATTTATCTATGGAAGCCAAAAGAGTTTTATTTTATCAAATCTAAAGCAATTACTAAGATTGCCAAACTTTTAGGTGGAAAGTATTGTTTGTTGAGCAATTTCAATATTTTCCCACGATTTATTTCCGATAAAATTTACGATCAGATTGCAGCAAGAAGATTGAGTTTGGCACCTCAAAATTGCCTTTTGCCAACTCCTGAAGAACGAAAGAAATTTATACAATAAGAATGAGTTGTATTAAAGCAAAAACCTCCCAAATTAGTTGGAAGGTTTTTTATTTTTGAAAGATATCTATCTGATTATAAAGAAGCGGCGTGAATTAACATGTCAGTTAATTTATTAGAATAACCGGTTTCATTATCATACCAAGAAACTAATTTCACAAAATTTGGAGAAAGCATAATACCAGCATCTTTATCAAAGATAGAAGTTCTCTTATCTCCTACAAAATCCTGAGAAACTACAAGATCTTCAGTATATCCAAGAATTCCTTTTAATTCACCTTCTGAAGCAGCTTTAATAGCAGCACAAATTTCATCGTAAGAAGTTCCTTTTTCTAATCTTACCGTAAGATCTACTACAGAAACATCAGCAGTAGGTACTCTGAAAGACATACCTGTCAATTTTCCGTTCAATGAAGGAATTACTTTTCCTACCGCTTTTGCAGCACCAGTAGAGGAAGGAATGATGTTCAATAAAGCAGAACGTCCACCTCTCCAGTCTTTCATGGAAGGACCATCAACTGTTCTTTGTGTAGCTGTAGTAGCATGAACCGTCGTCATCAAACCTTCTACAATTCCAAAATTATCATGAACTACTTTTGCTAATGGAGCAAGACAGTTGGTAGTACATGAAGCATTAGACAAAATTTTAACATCGTCTGTCAAAGTTTTATGATTCACTCCCATTACAAACATTGGAGTATCATCTTTGGAAGGAGCGGAAAGAATAACTTTTTTAGCACCAGCATTTAGGTGGGAAGAAGCAGATTCTTTATCAAGGAATAAACCTGTAGATTCTACAATATAATCAGCGCCTACTTCATTCCATTTTAAATTGTTAGGATCTCTCTCAGAAGTTATACGGATTGTTTTTCCATTTACTACAAGATTATTACCTTCTATTTTTACCTCACCATTGAATTTTCCATGTACAGAATCATACTTCATCATGTAAGCCATATATTCTGCATTGATAAGGTCATTGATTCCAACGATTTCGATATTGTCTCTTTCAAGCATAGCATTGAATACTAGACTTCCGATTCTACCAAATCCGTTGATACCTACTTTGATTGTTGACATAATATTTTCTTTATTAAGTTTAGTTTAAATTGCTAAAATTTCTGAAATTGCCAATAGATCTTTGTCAATTTCGTTATGTTTTTTAATGGCCTCTTCAATAGGAGTATAAACGAGCTTGTTGGAGCGAAGTCCTGCCATTACGCAGTTTTGTCCATCCATTAATCCTATTACTGCACCATAACCTAATCTGCTTGCCAATACTCTGTCTGCACAGCTTGGAGAACCTCCTCTTTGGATATGTCCCAAAATAGCAACACGGATATCAAAATCCGGAAATTCAGCTTTAGTAGCTTTTGCAAGATCGTATATTCCTCCCAATTGTTCGCCTTCTGCTACCACTACAATGCTGGAAGATTTTCCGGCTTTTTCAGCTTTTCTGAAAGTAGTAAAAAGTTCATCAAGACTGTCTTTTCTTTCAGGGATCAAAATATCCAAAGCTCCTGCAGCAAGTCCACTGTTTAAGGCTATAAATCCTGCATCTCTTCCCATTACTTCTACAAAGAATACTCGATTATGAGAAGTAGCGGTATCGCGGATTTTATCAATGGCTTCCATTGCTGTATTTAGAGCGGTGTCATATCCGATAGTATTGTCGGTTCCGAAAATATCATTGTCGATAGTTCCCGGTACACCGATTACTTTTATTCCAAATTCTTCGTTAAAAATTTTTGCTCCGGTAAAAGTTCCGTCACCACCAATACAAACCAAAGCATCAATGCCGTATTTTATACAATTGTTGTATGCTTTTTGTCGTCCTTCTTTGGTCATGAATTCTTTGGAACGGGCAGATTTTAGAATTGTTCCACCCTGAGTGATAATATTTTTTACGGAACGAGGTCCCATTTTTAGAAAATCATCATTGATAAGTCCATTGTACCCTTCTCGTACTCCGTAACATTCGATGTTATAGAAATTTGCTGTTCTTACTACAGCTCTTAAGGCCGCATTCATTCCCGGAGAATCGCCTCCTGATGTGAAAACTGCAATTCTTTTAACCGCACTTTCTTTCATACATTAAAAATTTTCAAATGCAAATTTACAAAATATCAGTTAATTTAATAATGATTTTATGCGATGTATATAATTAATTTTTAAATATAAATTTTTACCTTTGTTCCGATGTTTCGTAAAAATACTTTTAAGAAGTTTTTTTCAACGTTTCTTTCGGCGTTATATCTTTTCGTGGTTTTATTTTCTCAGGATTTTCATAGCCACGGAAGTATTGCTTTGCTTAAAAATTTCAGTTCGGAAAAAACTGAAAAAAAAGTTTCCAAATCGAATTTTAAGTTAGATAAATCCAATTGTCTTTCCTGTCATTTTTTCTATACCGGAAATTCTCTGGTTTCTCAGGAATTCAGTTTTGATTTTAAAAATTTTCAATCTGAAATCGAAAAAACTTTCGGGTATCATTTCGATTTTGTCTCATCGCAGTTTCAGATTTCATTTCTTCGGGGACCACCTCAAAACTTTATTTAAATCAATTTAAATAATGTATAATTTCAGGCAGCAAATTCTGTTTTTTGAAAATTAGAATCGTTTCTGCTTTGTAATCTCAAAACTTTAATGAAATCAATGTTTAAAGTAATGTTTTTCCTTTTGGGAATTACATTCATTCATGCACAAAATAGTTTTACCATTTCCGGAACTGTTCAGGATTTTCATGATAAAACAATGCTCAATAATGCTAAAGTGCAACTTGGAAGTTACTCCACAGTTTCAGATAATAAAGGAAGTTTCATACTAAAAAATGTAAAAAAAGGAAGCTATATATTAGTAATCTCCCATCCTGATTGTGAGCCTTTTTCGGAACAATTGGATGTGGAAAAAAATATGGAACTCACCGTACAATTGGAGCATCATGCTCATGATATTGAAACGGTTACCATCCACGGAAGCCATAAAAATAACGGATCAATGGTGGTGAAAACTCTTGATAAATCTGAAATTGAAAGAAATGCCACAGAAAATCTTGGAAATATACTATCCAATATTTCCGGAGTTGCAGCTCTAAAAACGGGCAATAATATCGCAAAACCTATTATCCACGGATTATACGGAAGCCGGATTTCCATTCTGAACAATGGAGTGAAACTTGCTGAACAGGAATGGGGAGTAGAACACTCTCCGAATGTAGACATCAATAATTTTGAACATATTGATGTAATAAAAGGAGCTTCTGCCTTGAAATACGGAAGCGACGGAATTGGCGGAGTAATTGTAATGGAACCGGAAATTTTTGCAAAAAAAGATACATTGAAAGGTTCTGTTAATCTTTCAGGAATCTCCAATGGACGAGGTTTAGGAATAGATATGGAACTTGCCAAAACTTGGAAAAACGGATGGGCGGTAAAATCAGGAGGAAGTATTAAAAAACTTGGCGACCAACATACTCCTGATTATAACCTAATGAATACGGGAATCGATTTTTCTTCTTTTAATTTTACAGTGCAGAAAAACTCCTTCAAAAATGGGTTTTCGTTCGATTATTATCTTACGGATCAGAATATAGGAATTTACAGAGGTTCCCACATTGGAAATACACAGGATTTTTACGATGCCATCAATGCTCAAATTCCTGCATACACCGGAAATTTTTCGTATGAAATAGATAATCCTAAACAAGTTATACAACATCATATAGCAAAAATATCGGGATTCAGGCGTTTTGAAAGTATTGGTAAATTATCGGCAATATATAGCTTTCAGTACAATCATCGTCAGGAATATGATATTAGAAGAGGTACACTTAGAGAGATTCCTTCATTAGATCTGACTTTGATGACTCATCAGTTCAATATCAATGATTTGCTGGAAAGAGGTAAATTTTCTTTGGAGACAGGTATAGATGCCGGTTTTCAAAATAATTATTCCGATCCGGAAACCAAAGCAAGAAGGCTGATCCCGAATTACGATAAATATTCTGTGGGAGCTTATTCCATTTTCAAATACAAGCTGACGCCGTCATTAACTGCCGAAACCGGAGCAAGATTTGATTATCATTATTATGATGTCACCAAATGGTACGACAAAAGTGATTGGGAAAACCGTTATGCAGATTTGTATCCTCAATTTTACAGAAGAACCAATGCAAACAGAGTTTTAACAAGGCCGAAGCTGGATTTTCAGAATTTCTCATTTAATGCAGGATTGGAATATCATCCTTCCGAAAATTTTAATTTGAAATTCAATTATTCGAAAGCCTCAAGAACTCCCAATATTGCAGAATTATTTTCTGATGGATTGCACCATTCTGCAGCCGTTATTGAGATCGGAGATTTGAGCCTGAAAAATGAGACAAGTCATCAATTTAATTTAATTTCTGATGCAAAGATGGATGTTTTGGGTGGACTTCAGGTTTCTTTAAATCCATATTTTTCCATCAACAAAAATTTTATCAACCAAATTCCTGTTGGTGTCCAAAATACCATTCGTGGAGTATTTCCGGTTTGGAAATATCAGCAAATTGATGCTTTAATTTTTGGGGCGGACATAGATGTTCATTTCAAAATCAACGATTTTGTAAGCTATAAAGGAAGGGGAAGTTATGTTTATGGACAAGATAGAACGCATGATGAACCACTGATTCTAATGATGCCGATCAATTTTTCCAATGCTTTGCAACTGGATATCAAATCATGGAAAGGATTTTACCTGAATGTAGAAAATAGAATTTTTCTGTATCAGGAAAGATATCCTATTTATAATGCGACAGTTACGTTTTATGAAAATGGTGTAGAAGTGGAAAAAACAGTAGACTTCAGCACACCGCCAAAAGGATATTCTTTATGGAATTTGCAGGCAGGAATGGATGTTGCAAAAAATCTATCCGCCGGAATTACGGTAAGTAATATATTCAATATTTCTTATCGGGATTATCTGAACAGAATGAGGTTTTTTGCACAAGATCTCGGAACCAATATCATTGTAAATTTCAGATACAAATTTTAAAACTGTATTTCAATCATATTCTTAATTTTTATTTAAGAATTTAATAATCAATTAATTAATAACAAAATTTAAATTTAAATCAAAATGAAAAATATATTTAACCTAAAATTATCTGTTTTATTTTTTATTCTAATCACTTTAAGTATTGCTGTATCTTCTTGTCAAAGAGATGATTCTGCGGAAGACGATCTTCCTCAAGAAGAACTTACCAATGTTGTTTTGAATGTAAAAAATCTGGAAACCGGCGAAACATTTTCCTACGACTACAGTGTCGGAGCAGGAAGTTCTCCTGTTATTAAACTTGAAAATGGTAAATCGTATGAAGTACGTACTGTTTTTATGAATGGAGATGAAGATGTAACGCAGGAAATAAAAGATGCCAAAGACGAACATTTCTTACTTTTTGACTTTCCAAAATCTACTATCGCTCTCACAAGATTGGATACCAGTGAATCTACCGGAGTGCTTGGAAAAGTAGGCTTGATTACAAAATGGGATGTAACTAAAGTTGAAAATTCATCATCTCCACTTTTAAAAATTACTCTGGTTCATGAGCCTGCTACAGCCAGTGAAGAATTGGATGGTACAGTTTGGGGGAAAGTAACAGGTGGAGAAACTGATGCAGAAGCTGTTTTCGGACTGAGTAATTAATTTTTTTTGAAAAAAAAATCCGGAGTTTTAAAAATATGGGACTCAGCTTTGTCAAAGTTGAAAATCTTTGACAAAGTTTTATCCTTATGACGGAAGATATTTTTTATGAATATTTATGATGTATTTAATTTTTTCAATTGTTTAAAATTTTCTATTTTTGCAACCTAAAATTTTCAATTAATGAACGTTACAGCGCAAAACCATGATGATGTAAGTGCACTACTTACAGTAACTTTAGATAAGTCGGACTACAAAGACAAAGTAGAAAAACAACTTTTGAATTATGCTAAAAATGCACAAGTTCCAGGTTTCAGAAAAGGAAAAGTGCCATTGAGCATGGTAAGAAGACAATATGAAGCAGGAATTGCTTTTGAGGAAATTAATAGACAGGTTTCTGATGCTTTGAACAATTATGTCAATGAAAATAAATTAAGATTGGTAGGACAGCCGGTTCCTCAACCTGTTGATGATTTCAATCATAATGCAGAACAACTTTCTGTGGCTTTTGAAGTTGGATATGAACCAAATTTCACAATTGATCTTGCAAAATATGAAGCTCCACATTATAAAGTAGAGGCTTCTGATAAAGAAATCAGCCAGTCTATTGAGAATATGCAAAAAAGATTTGCAGAAAAAGAAGCTCAGGAAAAAATAGGAAAAGATTCTTATGTAGCGCTTCAGGTTTCTCAGGTCGTAGAAGAAGATGCAGAAGGAGAACACCATCATCATCCAAAAAATGTAGTAGTTTCTAAAGAGCAAAAAGAAGCATACGATTTAGTTAAAAAACTTAAAAACGGAGAATCTGTAAAAGTTTCTAAAGAAGATATTCAGGGAAGTGAAGAATTGGCAAAACAGTTAGGCTTTTCAAAAGCTGAAGCTGAACATCTTCACCATAATGAAGTAGAAGTTTCTGTAAAAGAAATCTATGGACTGAATCTTCATGAGCTTAATCAGGAATTATTCGATAAAGTTTACGGAGAAGGAAACATCAAATCAGAAGAAGAACTTAAAGAAAAAGTAAAATCTGAATTGGATGAATATTTCCAGCAAAATGCTGATGTACATTTCGTGAACAAAGTTTTGGAACAAATCACTGAAAAAGAAGAAGTGAAACTTCCGGAGACTTTCCTTACAAAATGGTTAGTATTTTCCAACCAAAATATCCAGAGCGAAGAACAGGCAAAACAAGTTCTTGAAGCTGAGAAAAGCCAATTGAAGTATCAGATCATCGAAGGAAAATTGATGAATGATAACGAAATAAAATTGGATTATTCAGATGTTTTGGCTCAAGCGGAACAATTGGTAAGAAATCAATTGGCAATGTACGGAATTCACCATTTATCTGATGAAGAAATCCAGAAATATGCTGTAGAAATGCTGAAAGATCAGGAGCAAGTAAGACAAATTTCTTCTGAAGTAGCAATGGCAAAATTAAAAGACGTAATCTTGGAAAAAGCTACAAAAAAGGAAACTAAAATCTCTCACGACGAATTTTTGGAAGAGCTTAAAAAGTAGTTTTTCTTGAAGTTATAAACTAAAAATCCGCTGAAAATTAATTCAGCGGATTTTTTATAAAGTAAAAGATTTTATACTAGGATTATTAAGAAAATAATCTTCCAGTTCTTTTATTTTTTTTCCACTAATGTGGATGTCTAACGTTATGAAAAGTTGATTTCCCTTTTTTTCGGTAATCACTTTGTGTACTTCTTTGGCAATTTTTGTCACGTTTGAAAAAATTTCTTCCCGTATTTCTTTTTCCTCAATATTGACTTCATATTTTAGAATTTTACTCATACTTTGAGGAAGGAAAAGATTATTGGCAAACTGACCTGTGTAGATCACAATCAGCGAGACCGCAAGAAAGATAAAACCAAGAGCAATTTCTCCATATCCTATCGACATTCCTATTGCTGCAGCCATCCAGATAATTCCGGCAGTAGTGAGACCATGAACCGTAAAACCTTCTTTAAAAATGACACCAGCTCCTAAAAATCCTATTCCGCTTACAATATAAGAAGCAATTCTTGTAGGATCTCCGGAATTTCCGACAAATTTGTAAGACAGCAAAGTGAAAAGGGTAGAGCCAAGACAAATGATGGTAATGGTTTTCAGACCTGCGGATTTTACTTTCATTTCCCTCTCAAAACCTAAAATAAGTCCTGCAAGTAATGAAAACAAAACTTTATATACATCTGAAATTTCTAAATGCTCAGCAAATTCCATAGGAAAATAGTTTAAAAATTATTTCCCGAATTCCTTTTTCCATTCATCCGCGGCATCGGAAAGTACCTGATAAAATTCTTCTCCATATTTACGGATGAGCGGTGTTTTCAAAAATTTATAAACGGGAACTTTCAGTTCTTTTCCTAAAACACAGGCATCATTGCAAATAGGCCATTCATGGTAATTTAAGGCTGTAAAAGTTCTGTATTCTGTAACGCGGATTGGATAAAGATGACAGGAAATAGGTTTTTGCCAATCAATAGCGCCATCTTCGTATGCTTTTTCAATTCCGCATTTGGTGATTCCCTTTTCATCAAACGTTACATATACACATTCTCTGTTTTCCACCATTGGTGTTACGAAATCTCCGTCTATTGGATCTGTAGTCCAAGTCCCATGTTTTTCAATAGATTTTATACCATCTTCTGTGAGATAGGGTTTTATCTTTGGATACAACTTTTCTAGAATTTCGGTTTCACTTTTATCAAGAGGTGCACCTACATCGCCTTCTACACAACATGCTCCTTTACATTTGCTAAGATTGCAAACGAATTCTTCGGAAAAAATCTCTTCGGAGACTAATTTGTCATCAATCTGAATCATAATTCAAAGTTAGTTATAAAAAACCGAAGTAGCCGGAAATTTTGTATAATACTAATGAGAAAAAGCATATCCATAAACAAGCCTCACTCATCCAGTATTTGGGAAGGAAGCGAAGCATTCTGCTGAGAATGATACTTGCAGGAAATGTCATCAGCAAAAGATATTCATAATTTTTTCCCATGTACAAAAATAGAGTTACAAATTGTGATAATGTAAATATGAGAAGGAATGTATACTTATATCGGCTAGCCGGACTTTTTTTATTATAATTACTGAAATGATCGAAAACAGCATAGATCATCATTAAAAAAACAGGTATTAAAAAATAAAGCTGATGAAGATCAGTCATGGGTTTTAGATCTACAATCGGCAAATAATTAGGATTCCAGCTATTGAGATTTAAAAAATAAGCAATACTGAAATATGTAATTCCTATGAGAAACATGCCATAAAAAAGCCTGAAAATATTCAAAGCAATTCTTTCAGCAGTACTTATGATATGGAGGATCACAAAAACAGTTAATGGAAAAGTAGTGGGAAGAAAAATAAAATTAATCGCAAGAATAGAGCCTACCAAAAGATAAGAGCTGTTTTTGGAAGCATTATCCTGATCGGTCAATAATAACAGCAAAAATGAATTGGTAAGTAGCGAAACCGCAATTCCAATATCTAAATATCCGGGATAGATTCCAAATACAAAAAATGTATAAAGAAATAAAGGCAAATGAGTCTGATAGGTGAGATTAATTTTATTGAAAAGAAAATATCCCAATGCAATGCCTGAAAATGTAATAATTGCAGAAATTACACTTAAAGTATTGAAATTGAATATATTAAAAGATATTACGATAAATAAAAGAAAACCTAAATATACCGGAATTGAAAAAATATTGCTTTCTTTTGAAAGTAATTTAAACATTTTTTATAAATTTGTGCAAAGTTAATTTAAAAAGGGAAAATAATGACGGGATTCTGGTTATTGTTGAGTAAAGTTTTCAAATGGTCTTTCCAGTTTTTTGATATTTTGGGAGATTATCTAAACTGGGTTTTGTTTTTAGTAGCAACGGCTTTATTCATTTATTGGTGTTATGTATTGGTAGTAGATTTAGGTGGTGACAAAGATAATGAATACTTCTCTCCAACAGAAGGAAAGCATCCATATTATGATCCTAAAATCTATAAAAAGGAAGGTTAATAATTGATATTTATATAAAGTAAAACCCTGAATTATGGTCAGGGTTTTATTTTTTTATTCATGAACCGGAATTACAAGCACCGGAATTTTAGATCTTCGCGTGATTTCCTTTGTAAGACTTCCCACAAAAACATCATAAATTCCGCTCCTTCCATGTGAGCCTAAAACTATATAGTCTGCCTTTTTTTCTTTAGCATAATCTAAAATTGTATCACCAGCAATTCCTTGCTTCAAAAGATGCTCGCATTCTATACCATAAGCAAGAATCCTTTGATGGATATTATTAAGTTGGATAAGCTCCTGTCGAATTTCATTTTGCTCCACTTCCGGAAAATATTGAAATCCCATATCGCCAATTGCAAATCCTATATCAGTAGGAGCTACATGTATCAGACAAATTTTTCCATTTATTTCTTTTGCAAACTTTATTGCTGCATCTACCAAAACATCTGTAGATTCACCAAAATCTACGGGAAGAACAATATTTGACATGATTTCTGATTTTTTTGTCTTTTAAAGTTACAAAATTATCATTAATCATTTTTGTATGTTTTTATGATTTTTTACATAATTCGTATATCAAAAACTTTCTGATCTTCCAGAAAACCTTGCAGAATATCATTTTCTTCCACTTTGGCTACACCTTCAGGAGTTCCGGTGAAAATAAGATCTCCGACTCTCAATGTGAAATATTGCGAAACAAAAGTGATAATTTCGTCAAAACTGAATATCATATTTTTGGTAAATCCGTTTTGTACTTTTACGCTATTCTTTAGTAAGGAAAAATTCAGGTTTTCAAGATGATAAAGATTTTTGCTAAAAAACGGACTCACAATTGCAGAACCATCAAAACCTTTTGCCAATTCCCAAGGCAAACCTTTGGATTTCAATTTGTTTTGTAGATCTCTCGCTGTGAAATCTATTCCCAAACCTATTTCTTCATAGTGTTTATGAGCATTTTCTTTTTGGATGTATTTTCCGCCTTTGGAAATTTTCAGAACGACTTCTGTTTCGTAATGGATTTCGTTTGAAAATTCCGGAATGTAAAAATCATTTCCTTTTAGTAATGCGGTGTCCGGTTTCATAAAAATAACCGGATTTTCAGGGATTTCGTTTCCCAATTCTTTTGCGTGTTCGCTGTAGTTTCTTCCGATGCAGATGATTTTCATTGAGTTTTTGTTTAAATTCCAGTAGTATAATAAGGATCCGATTTAATATACCATTCGTTTGAACAATAGTAACAAATATATTGACCACCGATGGAAGTATAAATATTATTTGAATTACATTTTGGACATAATATATATAGATAAGAGTCTATCGTATGTTCCACCTCAAGCTCAACGCTTTCTTTTTGAAAATTTTCCAATACTTCAGACGCTTTCTGTAAATCATTCTCAAAAACCATCAAATTGGTTCCTTGAAAAGGGAAAACTAAAGATGAAAACTCATTACAAATAAAACTTTTTATATTATTTTCTGCCAAAATCTGTTGATAAAGACCAGCTTCAATATTACTTTGATAATTTTTTAAAAGAACAAGATTATCCATATGAATGGTTTTTAAATTTTAAAACCTGCTTCTAAGTTGTATAGCTGTCCAGACTTTTTTGGAATATAGCGGAAAATCAGCATTTTGCAACCATCCGTAATAGCCCAAATCTTTCTGAAAAATATCTTTCACTCTCTGACCTTTGTATTTCCCAAAGGTGAAAATCTCATGTTGATCTTCGTCAAAACCTATAAAACCTGCCAAATCTGCAAATTTATTGTGAAAAGAAAATTCGCTTAAACTTGCAATATCATTCGGTAGATCTTCATAATGACCAACCTGCGCATCCAGAACTTCAAAAGTGGCTAAAACATCTGCTTCCGCAGAATGAGCATTTTCCAGTGTTTTTCCGCAATAGAAATTATAGGCAGCAACTAAATGTCGAGGTTCTTTTTTATGGAAAATAGTTTGCGCATCTACTAGTTTAAATTTATTCAAATCAAAATCAAAACCTGCTCTCAAAAGTTCTTCTGCCAAAAGTGGAACATCAAAACGATTAGAATTGAATCCTCCCAAATCGCTTCCGGAAATCATTTCCATAATTTTTGGAGCAATTTCTTTAAAAGTGGGAGCATCCTTCACATCTTCATCTGAAATCCCATGAATTTCCGTAGATTCTTTCGGAATATACATTTCGGGATTTACCAGCCAGGTCCTGCTTTCACGGGAAGCATCGGGATTTACTTTTAGAATACATATTTCTACAATTCTATCCTTGCCAATATTAATTCCGGTAGTTTCCAGATCAAAGATACAGAGAGGTTTATGGAGTTTTAAATTCATTTTTTATTGTTTTTTTAATTTCCAGGTTCCGAATGTTTCATTTTTTTTCCATTCTCCGGAAGGATTATTGTTTTGCGAATTAAGATTTCCCAAAATTTCAAAATTGGATTCTTCGGATTTTACAGAACTTAAATCTCCAATATCTGAGACATTTCCATAGAAAGTTTCCTGATAATCAGTATTAAGTATGGTTCGGTTTACCTCAATTCTTCCTGATTCGTATATAAATACTGTTAAAAAACCGATTTCTGCGCCACCATAGCTGCCTTTCCAAACGCCTTTATAAGGTGAAACATCTTGTTCCTGTTCTTTATCATCTTCGGGAAACAAAATATCACTCAAAATACCTTCACAAGAATAAGAGGAAAAACAAAATATAAGAACTAAAAAAAGATTAATTTTTTTCTTCATAACAATTAATTTAATTGTTTTTGAAACAAAATTGAAACCAAAATATAATAAACGACAAGTAATGGAATACCAGTAAGTTTGAAAATAATAAGAATTGCAATTCCGCCCAACAATAAAACAATTTTCGGATAATTGTCTTTCAATTTTTTTGATTTGAATTTCATCGCAATCATTTTTATTGGACTGATCAATAACCAAGAACTTATGATGGTAAGGCCAATTAAAAACGGAACGTTAGTCATCAAAAAATTAAATTCGCCCAAAACTTTTGTTACATAAAAAATTCCGAAAATAAGAACTGTATTGGTTGGTGTATTCAATCCTTTGAAATAATAATGCTGTTCATCATCAATATTGAAAATGGCTAATCTGAGACAAGAAAAAACAGTTATAAAAAGTCCAAAATATTTAAGCTCAAAAGGAAGATAAATTCCGAAAATTTCATTTCCGAATGGTTCGAGAGCTTTAAACATCGTAAGTCCGGGAATCAATCCAAAACTTATCATGTCGGCTAAAGAATCAAGCTGAACGCCAAGATTGGAATCGGCTTTCAAAGCACGCGAAACAAAACCATCAAAAAAGTCTAAAACCGAACATACAATAAGGCAAATCGCAGTCACCTCATAATTTCCCAATATGAGATGAATGGCGCCAACACAACCCGAAAAAAGATTCCCAAGTGTGATTGCATTGGCAAAATTATTTCTGAAAAAATTCATACCCGCAAAAATAAAACAATATAATGAATGTAACAATGTATCAGTTGTCGGTTGTCGGTTGTCAGTTGTCGGTTGTCGGTTGTCAGTTGTCAGTTGTCGGTTGTCAAATGTCAGTTGTCGGTTGTCAATTGTCAGTTAACATCAACCATCAACCATCAACCATCAACCATCAACTATCAACTATCAACTATCAACCATCAACTATCAACCATCAACTATTCCTAAACCATTAGATATATTAATCTGAATTTAATGTAAATTTGCACCTATGAATTTTTTTCAAGAATTTAGAAAGAGGGAGCTTTTTGTATTGATTTACAGGATTTTTCTTGCTTATTTTTTTTATCAGATCGCACGATTTCTGTTTTGGATTTTTAATAAAGATTTGATTAAAGTAGATAGTATTTCTGATTATTTTACGATTTCTTATTACGGAACTGCATTTGATACTACTGCTATTTTGTATGTAAATTCTTTGTTTATTCTCCTGAGTCTGATTCCAATTATTATCAATACTAAAAAAGGATATCAGAAATTTTTGTTCTGGTTGTATTTCATTACAAACGGAATTGCTTATTCCATGAATTTCGGGGATTTTATTTATTTTAAATTTTCTCAGGCAAGACTTACTTCTGCTGCACTTCAGGTTGCAGAACATGAAAATAATATAGGTAAAGTATTTTCAACTTCCATTGTTCAGAATCCTTTGGTGTCTATTTTTTTTGTGTTGTTATTGATTTTTTGGATTTTTTTGTATAAAAAAGTGAAAGTTCAGGAAAACAGACCCAAAAAATTAGTTCCATATTTTATTTTGTCGATACTTACGCTTTGCGGAGTGGCCACTTTGGTAGTAGGCGGAATTCGTGGAGATTTTAAACACAGTACTCGTCCTATCAATCTTGTAGATGCTAATCGTCATGTAAAAAATCCGGGACAGGCAAATCTGGTTCTGAACAGCGTTTTTTCGTTTTTCAGAACATTGGGAACCAATAATTTTAAGGAGGTTCATTTTGTAGATGGAAAATTTATTGAAAGCGAAATTCAGCCTTATAAAATTTACGATAGAAAAGTAACAAACAGACCGAATATTGTAATTTTTATTGTAGAATCTTTTGGAAGGGAATATTCAGGAGCTTTTAATAAGGATAAGAATATTAAAGATTACGTTTCGTATACTCCTTTTATTGACAGTCTTGCTAATGAAAGTTTGATCTTCCCGAATACTTTTGCAAACGGACGACAATCCATTCATGGGATGAGCAGTGTTTTAGCGGGAATTCCAAGTTTGACGGATGCATTTACCAGTTCGCCTTATTCTAATCAGAAAATACAGTCTATAGTTTCGGTTTGCAATGATTTGGGATATGATACTTCCTTTTATCACGGTGCTCCGAATGGTTCAATGGGATTTCAGGGATTTGGAAATATTTTGGGATTCAAACATTATTTCGGAAAAACAGAATATAACCATGATGAAGATTTTGACGGAATTTGGGCAATCTGGGACGAACCTTTTTTACAATATTTTGCTAAAAATGTAGGAAAAACACAACCTTTTATGACTACGGTTTTTACGGCATCTTCGCATCATCCTTTTAAAATTCCTGAAAAATATAATGGTAAATTCAAAAAAGGGAAAATTGATATGCACGAACCGATGGAATATACAGATAATGCCATCAAAAAATATTTTGAAACGGCAAAAAAACAGCCTTGGTTTCATAATACGATTTTTGTTTTCACCGGAGACCACACCAATCACACCTATTATTCCGAGTATGAAAAAGCAATGAACCGATTTGCAGTTCCACTGATTTTTTATTCTCCAAATCCTGATTATCAACTGAAAGGCGTAAATCCTGAATTTGCACAGCAAATTGATATTTATCCAACTTTGGCAGATTTAATTGGTTACAATAAAAAAATCAGAAGTTGGGGAAAAAGTTTGGTAAGCGATAAATCGTATCCTTTAATAATTATAAATTCTGACGGCGTTTTAGAGAATTTTATTATTGGAAATTATATCTATCGGTTTGATGGGAAAGAAGTGGTGGGAGTTTTTGATGCATCCGATCTTAATCTTGAAAAGAACCTGATTTCCAAATTAAGAAAATCGGATGTTGAAAAAGGGAAATTGCTTTGCAAAGCGTGGTATCAGGATTATATGGATAGAGTAATCAATAGAAAACTGAACTGATTTTTTCTGACTGTTTAATCTCTGTTTAATTTTTATTTTTGGTATATCAATTGCTATGTATGTGACGGATAATAAAAATTTTTGTTTGTTTAAAATTAATTTATATTTTTAGCAACGCATAATTAAACAATTTGTCTCTAATTTATAACAAAATCTAAAAAAATGAAAAAATTAGTATTTACATTCGTTTTATCATTGGTAAGTGTTTTATCTTTTGCCCAAATCGAAGGAAAATGGAGAACCATTGATGATGAAACCGGAAAGCCTAAGTCCATAGTAGAGATTTTTAAAAAATCAGATGGAAAGTATTACGGAAAAATCACTCAGCTTTTGATTAAACCTGAAAATAGCAATTGTGTGAAATGTAAGGATGATCGTAAAAATAAACCATTAATTGGATTAGAAATCATCAGAGGATTATCAAAAGACGGAAATGAGTTTTCAGGGGGAACTATTACAGATCCTAAAACAGGAAAAACATATAAATGCACTATTAAAAAGGAAAAGGATGAACTAAATGTAAGAGGTTATATCGGATTCTCACTAATAGGAAGAAGCCAAACATGGCAAAAAGCGAATTAGTAAATGTAAAATAGTAAATAAAGGCACTTCAATTTTTGAGGTGCTTTTTTACTGCTTAAAAATGTAAATAATGTTTATATTTTTTATACTTTTGCAATCTAAATTTTTCAAAAACTATGGCAGAATATACTTTTCGTGAAGTGATTGCACAGGCAATGAGCGAGGAAATGCGCAAAGACGAATCCATATATCTAATGGGAGAAGAAGTAGCAGAATACAACGGAGCATATAAAGCTTCAAAAGGAATGCTTGCAGAATTTGGCCCGAAAAGAATCATTGATACTCCAATTGCAGAGCTCGGTTTTGCCGGAATTTCTGTAGGTGCAGCAATGAATGGAAACCGTCCGATTGTAGAATTTATGACCTTCAATTTTTCCTTAGTAGGTATTGATCAGATCATTAATAACGCAGCAAAAATTCGTCAAATGAGTGGCGGACAATGGAACTGTCCAATTGTTTTCCGTGGACCTACCGCTTCTGCAGGACAATTGGGTGCGACTCACTCTCAGGCTTTTGAAAGCTGGTATGCAAACTGCCCTGGTCTTAAAGTAGTAGTTCCTTCTAATCCTTATGATGCAAAAGGATTGTTGAAAACCGCTATTCAGGATAATGATCCGGTAATTTTCATGGAATCGGAACAAATGTATGGAGATAAAATGGAAATTCCTGATGAAGAATATTATATCCCAATAGGAAAAGCTGATATTAAGAAAGAAGGAAAAGATGTAACTCTTGTTTCTTTCGGAAAAATTATGAAGCTGGCAATGCAGGCTGCTGAAGATTTGGAAAAAGAAGGAATTTCAGTTGAGGTGATTGATTTAAGAACAGTACGTCCTTTAGATTATGATACCGTTTTGAATTCTGTGAAAAAAACAAACCGATTGGTAGTATTGGAAGAAGCATGGCCTTTTGGTTCTGTAGCTTCCGAAATTACATATATGGTACAGCAAAAAGCATTTGATTATCTGGATGCTCCGGTTAAGAGAATTACAACGCCAGATGCTCCTGCTCCTTATTCTTCCGCATTATTTGCAGAATGGTTCCCAAAATTGGAAACAGTAAAAGCAGAGCTCAAAAAAGCATTATATATCAAATCATAGAAAAAAACTTCCGAAAGGAAGTTTTTTCATTTATTAAATTTATGGATAAAATTCTTCGACGTCATAAAATTAATATAAATTTGCGCTTTTAAAATTACTGCTATGTCAGAAGTTACAGAAGGAGGTCATCATTTTGACCTGAAAAAGCTTTCATTTGTAGGGGTTTTGGTTTCTCTCGGAATTGTTTTCGGAGACATTGGTACATCACCGCTTTATGTAATGAGGGCGATTGTAGAAGCAAGAGGTGAAGGCGCGGTTATGCCTTTTAATGAATATATTGAAGGAGCACTTTCCTGTATAATCTGGACGCTGACGTTACAAACCACACTGAAATATGTAGTTATTGCTTTGAGAGCAGATAATAAAGGTGAGGGAGGAATTTTGGCATTATTTTCTTTGGTGAAAAATCTCAAAAAAAAGTGGCTTTATCTTATTGCTATTATTGGTGCGGCTGCGCTTATTGCAGATGGAGTGATTACACCTTCACTTACGGTAATGTCAGCTATCGAAGGTCTTGAAATTTATAATCCACACACTCCGGTAGTTCCTATTACTATTGGAATTCTCATCGCTATTTTTGTTGTACAGCAATTTGGTACCAGCTTTATTGGGAAATTTTTTGGACCAGTAATGGTTACTTGGTTCTTGGTATTGGGAGGATTAGGGGCATCTCATCTTAAAGAAAATTTTGAAATTTTAAGATCATTTAATCCGTATTATGCCTATAAACTCATTGTAAATTCTCCGAGTGCTATTGTGATTTTAGGGGCAGTTTTTCTTTGTACTACAGGAGCTGAAGCACTTTATTCCGATTTGGGACATTGTGGAGCCAAAAATATCAGAGCAAGTTGGGTTTTTGTAAAAATAATGTTGATTCTAAATTATTTAGGACAAGGTTCATGGCTTTTAAGCAATTATAAGAACTCTGATTTATCAGAAATAAATCCTTTTTTCGGAATTATGCAGGATTGGATGATCATTCCGGGAGTTATTTTGGCAACTGCTGCTGCAATTATTGCGAGCCAAGCATTGATTACAGGTTCTTTTACCATTTTTTCTGAAGCCATGTCGCTTAATTTATGGCCAAATCAAAAAATTGATTATCCTTCGGGTGTGAAAGGACAAATGTATATTTCAAAAGTTAATTGGGGACTTTTGTTCTTTTGTATCATTGTGGTTTTATACTTCAAAGAATCCAAAAAAATGGAAGCCGCTTATGGACTTTCCATAACGGTAACGATGTTGATGACCACTTTTTTACTTGTTTTCTGGCTATTGAAACATAGAGTGAATAAATTGCTTATCTTATTATTTGCTTTGGTTTATATGGGAATTGAGTTTGGATTTTTTAGTGCAAACGTTATCAAGTTTTTTGAAGGAGGGTGGATCACAGTAATTTTAGCAGGTTCCATCGGTGTCTGTATGTATGCATGGTTCAATGGAAGAAAGATCAAAAATAAATTTATAAAATTTATAAAACTTCAGAAATACGTTGCAGTGATAAAAGATCTGAAATTGGATGAAACCATTCCGAAATATGCGACTAATTTAGCTTTTCTTAGTCGTGCTAAAAATGAAAGCGAAATAGAAGCCAAAATCATTTATTCCATTATCAGAAGGCAGCCGAAAAGAGCAGATCATTATTTTATCTTAACGATCGTCAATCAGGAAGAGCCATATACTTTTAAATATTACATTGATGAAATTATGCCAGGAACAATTTTTAGAATTAATTTTCTTCTTGGTTTTAAAGTAGATAGAAGGATCAATGATTATTTTGATCAGGTACTGAAAGATATGATGGAGCAGGAAATCATTCCTTCACGAAGCAGCCATCCATCGCTGAGAATTCACAATATTCCACCAGATCTTAAATATGTAATTATTGACAATACCTACATCAATGATACATTATTAACAGTAAAGGAAAAAATTATTCTTAATATCTACAATTTCGTAAAATATATAGGAAGTGATGATTTCAAAGCGTGGGGTGTTTCTCCGCATAATGTGGAGGTAGAGTCTGCTCCTTTGCTGGATCATGATATAGTAACTCGTAAAATAGAACAAGTTCATTCACAACCATAGTAATAGTCTTTTATCATAATGTTTGTTTGAATAAATTCGGTAAATTTGTGGATAATTTAATGTAATGGATACTCGGCAAAAAGAAAAAAATATAGCCATTATCAAAGATGTTCTTAAGCAATATCTTCAGGAAAAAGGTTTCCGTAATACACCGGAGCGATATACTATTCTTGAAGAGATTTATAATATGGAGCATCATTTCAATGTGGATGATCTTTATCTTCTGATGATGCAGAAAAAATATCATGTTTCTAAAGCTACCATATACAACACAATTGAGATTTTTCTTGATGCAGGGTTGATTCGTAAGCATCAGTTTGGAGAAAAAACATTGACTTCTTCTTCATACGAAAAATCGTATTTTGATAAGCAGCACGATCATTTGGTAATTTACAGAAAAGATTCAGATAAAGAAATAGAGGAAATTATTGAATTCTGTGATCCGAGAATCCAAGGAATAAAGGAGGCCATCGAAAGCGCTTTTGGCGTAAATATTGATTCGCATTCACTTTATTTTTACGGAACCAAAAAAGATTGATGAGATACTGGCTTTTACTTTTTCTGTTCATTTGCACATCCGTTTTTGCGCAAATCACAACACAGCCTAAAGATCCTTTGGTAAAAGATCCGTATTTCAATAAACCACAAAATACGGCTTCTACACTTACTGAAAAAGTACATCTTATTCATGCCGATTTTGCCGGTGTAAAACCTGAAAAACACAATGGGAATTTTTATTTTGAGGGAAATGTTCAGTTTTCCCATCAAGGTTCTTTGCTTGCTGCAGATGAAGTCATATTTTATCAGGAGCAAAATTTTGTAAAAGCTATTGGAAATGTTCGTTTGCAAAATGCAGATGGTTCTGTAATCACAGCACAGGAAATGGAATATGACGGTAATACACAACGAGGAATTGCCAGAAAAAATGTTGTTCTTACAGATCCGAAACAGACCATAAAAACAGAAACACTCTATTATGATAGAGTTTCCAACCAAGCGTATTTCGATACGGGAGGAACTATTTATAACGGGCAGAATGTAATGTACACAAAATCTGCAAATTATGACATTTCTACCAAAATGATTGATTTTACCGGAAATGTAAAAATCGATAATCCGGATTATACTGTCGAAGGAATTAATATTAAACAGAACCAAATTACTAATACAGCTACTTTTAACGGCCCAACTACCATTACCAACAAAAAAAATCCGGGTAATTATGTTTATACGGAATTAGGAAATTACAACATGAATTCTAAGGAAGTCTACCTTAACAAAAATTCCAGAATTCATTACAACGGAAAAATCCTGACCGGAGATAAAATGTATTACAACCAGCTTACCGGTTTTGGAAAGGCAAACGGAAATGTTCTGCTTCGCGATCCTAAAGAAAATCGTTTTATAAGAGGTGGTTACGGAGAAATTTATGAAAAGAAGGATTCTGCAATGATCACGGAAAAACCTTATGCCGTAAAAATTTTAGAAAAAGATTCTATTTATTTTTCGGCAGAAAAAATCCTTACTTATCAAAAGCCGGACACTGCAAATATCAATAAAAAGAAAAGTTTTCTTCGTGCTTACAAAAAAGCAAGAATGTTCAAATCCAATGCACAGGCAAGAGCCGATTCTTTAAGTTTTAATGAAACGGACGGAATCATGCATTTATATGAAAAACCTATTTTGTGGAGTGGAGAAAAACAAGTAACGGGCGATAAAATTGAAGCCTATTTTGATACTAAAAAAGAATACATCGATTCTTTGAAAGTAATAGGCAATGCTTTTGCCATAAGCAAAGCAGATTCTTTAAACTTGAAAGACGAATTCCATCAGGTGAAAGGAAAACTGATGATCATTTATTATGATAAAAATGAGATCAAAACAGCAAAAGTAATTGGAAATGCACAAGCAATTACCTATGCAGATGATCAGGATGAAAAGACAAAAAAAACCGAAAGAATAGGAGTTGCACTTTCTACTTGTGGAGTTATCGAAGCGCTTTTCGAGGAACGGAAAGTTCAGATTATTGAATGTAATATTGGAGCTCAATCCGATATTTATCCCATGAGTAAAATTTCCCGTGAGCAAAGATTTTTCCCTGATTTTAACTGGAATACCAAAGACAGGCTTCGAAAATGGGGCGATATATTTTTAGATACTCCGAATTACGAAGAGATAAAATATGAATCCGATGATTCGCTTTATAATACAGCTCAAAAAGCAGTGGAAGCTGAAAAAGCAAAAGATGAAGCGAAAAAACCAAAACGGACGAGAAAATAGTTTTCCAAATAATTTCCCGAACTTTGTCAAAAATTTTGACAAAGTTTTTTATACCAATGAATACCGATTTTTACAAATACCAAGCACAGACAACAAAATTCGCTTCCGGCTTTGAAGTGGAAAAAGCAGAAGGAAGCTACATTTACGGAAAAGACGGAAAAGCCTATCTTGATTTTGTAGCGGGAGTTTCTGCCAATACTTTAGGACATTCTCATCCAAAAATTGTAAATGCTATCAAAGAACAGATCGAGAAATATTTGCATGTCATGGTTTACGGAGAATATGCTCAGGAAAAACCAGTAGAATTGTGCAAACTTCTTGCAGAAGCAACTCCGGAACCTTTGGAAGTAACTTACCTTGTAAATTCCGGTGCGGAAGCTATTGATGGAGCGTTGAAGCTGGCAAAACGTTTTACAGGAAGGGAAGAAATTATTTCCATGAAAAACTCTTATCATGGAAATACACACGGAGCTTTGTCGGTTTCCGGAAACGAATTTCATAAAAGAGAATTTCGTCCGCTTTTACCTTTGGTGAATTTCATAGAATTCAATAATGAAAATGAATTTGAAAAGATCACAGAAAAAACAGCTTGCGTTATCGCCGAAACTATTCAGGGAGCGGCAGGTTTTTTAGTTCCCAATGAAAATTATTTCAAAAATCTCAAAAAAAGATGCGAAGAAGTGGGTGCACTTTTAATTCTTGATGAGATCCAGCCGGGTTTCGGAAGAACGGGGAAACTTTTTGCATTTGAACATTTTGGTATTGTTCCCGATATTTTGGTGATGGGAAAAGGAATGGGAGGTGGAGTCCCTGTTGGAGCATTTATGAGTTCCCGAAAAATTATGGAAAGCCTTTCACATTCTCCCAAACTGGGACATATTACAACATTTGGTGGAAATCCACTGATTGCAGCTTCCAGTCTGGCTACTTTGAAAGAAGTTCTGGAAAGTGGACTGATGAATGAGATGGAACGAAAAGAAAGATTATTTCGCAAACTTTTGGTTCATCCTAAAATTAAAAATATTAACGGAAAGGGATTAATGCTTGCTGTAAATCTCGAAAATCCGGACTACACACTGGATGTTGCAAAACGCTGTATGGAAAAAGGATTGATCGTTTTTTGGCAGCTTTACCGTAATGAATATATGAGAATTTCACCACCATTGATAGTATCAGAAGAAGAAATAGAAAAAGGATGTAAAATAATTCTGGAAGTATTAGATGAAAAATAATTAATATGTTCTATTAATTTTCAAATACAAAATACTGAAAACGTGTCGTTTAATATTTAAAAAATCCAATTAATCAAAAGCTTTATAGAAATTGGCTTGGAAAATAATCACAAAAAGGATTGACATGTATTTTTTTTAAATGTATTTTTGGAAAAAATTTAAAAGATACGTTTATGAAGAAAACACTATTTTTATTAGGTGCTGTACTATGGCTTTTTTATGGAATACAATCATGTTCTGCATCTGATTCTGATGAAAATACTGGGACAACTACAGTTGCTGAAGACAAAAAAAATATCAGTAATACTGTTAACAGTTTCTATTCTTGTTTAGAAAAATTAAATGATGGAGACTTTTCGGATTATGTTTTATATTCTTTATTTAACAATACTGCTCAAGAATATGATGATAGCTATTTGAATACTATAGTAGATGATTTTGAGAATCAGTATGGAGATCTATTTGCAAATCAAAAATTCCAGTTTGTAAATAAAGCCGGAACTTACACGTATAATAGTACTACAAAAAAATGGACAAAAGCAGCAACTGCTTCTGCAATTGTTTTGAAGTTTCCTTCAAGAGCTAATCAAACAGTTGTAGATAGTGAACTTTCGGTAACTTCTTATACAGATACACAAACTTCATATAATTCCGAAACAGTATGGTTGCCAAAAACATTTGATCTAAGTTTAAAAAGAAACGATAAAGTTGTTTTTAGTATGAATTTAGGAAATGTGACTTTTGATAATAGTACAAATTTTAGTATGCCCATCACAGCTAATATTAGAATATTTTCAGCACCATTTACTCATAATATTGTTTGGAAAAGAAATACTACGAAGGATTTTCAATTTACCTATAATTCTTCTACACCAGAAGGTTGTGGATCAGAAATTGTAACCAATATTAGTTTAAAAACTTCAGATTATTCTAATATTTCTAGTTGGGAAGATTTTAAGACTATTTCCGGTACAGTTACTGAAGGTTCATTAAAAATAACTTATAATTTCAATGTAGATGCATTGAGTCAATACGATGATCCTACAGATGCACAAATAAATGCAAATTCAAAATCAGAAGTTTTTTATAATGGTACTAAAGTAGGAGACCTTGTATATAAAACAGTTAGCGATAGAGGAGAATTATTTATAATATATTCTGATGGTAGTACAGAAAATGTAAATATATATGTAGGTGATTTTGAGGAAAAAGTAAAAAATATTTTTTCTCATTATTTCAAAAAATAAAATAACAAATCAAAAAGTGAATCTCATTTGATTAATTCATTTGAGATTTTTTATTTTTATGAAGAAACTTTTTTTAAAGACATTTATTTTTTTAGTCCCAGCTATTTGTTTTTCTCAGGACATTCATGCCGATACTTTGAATATAAAAAATAAATATAAAAATCAAGTCGGTATTAGTATTAACAAGTTTATAAAATCTGTATTTACATCGGATGATAATGTTATGCTAGTAAACTATAGGTATATAAAGGATAAAAAATGGGGATTTCGAACAGGCTTCGATTATAAGAACGATAATTCAGAAACTGGATTTACACAATTTGCAGTAAAATTGGGGGTAGATAGAAAATTGAAAAACTTCGAAAGTTGGTCATTTTATTATGGAGCAGATTATTTTTTTAAATATTCTAATTATAAAAACATAAATAAACCACAATATGAGAATGGAATAGGTCTATTCTTTGGTATTCAGTATTTTATTTCTTCTCATTTTTCTCTTTCCACAGAGCCAATGTTATATTTCAAAAAGTATTATCTTATAGATCGTTCCACATTCGAAAAAAAGAATACACAAACTTGGAATGAATCGGGTTTTGGTAAAATAGGTTATGTAGAATTAAATTTTCATTTTTAGATTTTTTTTAATCTAAATTATGATTTTATTTAGGCAATTTTTTTGTAAAAATAAAAAATTAATTTATATATTGCGACAGTTTAAAAAGAGAGCAATATGGCCAAACATAAAGTACATTATGAATTTCCGATGCATTGTCTTTCGGAAATTTTATATGAATATCTTGCAAGTGCAGAAGGTCTTTCTGAATGGTTTGCAGATGAAGTAGTGGAAAAGGGAGACGATTTCTATTTCAGTTGGGGAGGTGGACCTGCCGAAAAAGCTACTCTTATTCGTTATAAACCGGAAAGTTTTGTGCGTTTTCGTTGGGAAGAGGATGAAGGTACCAGAAATTTTTTTGAAATGACTATCGTTATTGATGAAATTACGGAGGATCTTTCTCTTAATATTACCGATTTCTGTGAAGAAGGAGACGAAGATGAAAACAAATTGTATTGGGAAAACCTGATTGAAAACCTCCAAATAAAATTAGGAGCTGCATAAAAAAATTAATGAACGAGATTTTCGTTCATTTTTTTTAGAATTTAAAAATTGTAAATGACAGATATTTCCAAAAATTTTCAGGCTCAAAATCGGGCATTTCTTTATGGAGATGCCGTGAAAGTTTCTTTTTTTGTAAGGAATTCTCAACTCATTATGGCAGAAGAATGTTATTTTTTTCTAATGGCATCTATGAGGAAAATGAGAATGGATATTCCGCTTTCTTATACATTAGAATATTTTCAGAATCTTTTTACGGAAGAAGTTCTTTCTAAAGGAACTGAAAACGGAATCATCAATTTTTTGGTTTATAGAAATTCTGATGAAAAACCTTTGCAAAAATCTGAAATCGCTTTTTGGTTTGATACCACACCAAAAGAAGATGTGCTTTCACTTCAAGAGGAATTTGAAATGGATTTAATCAAGGAGATTAATGTAAACACCAATCTTTTGAGCAATATCCGTGTTCATTGTCCGGAAAATATTTATGCTGAAATTTATGCAAAAGAAAATGATCTGAATGATGTTATTCTGCTGAATCCGAATAAAAGAATAGCACGAAGTATCTACGGAAATCTTATGTTTCTGGAAGGAAAAACCATTAAGGTAATCAAACAAACGGAAGGAGCGTATATTTCACCATTGATGGAAAATTTTGTCACTTTTATTCACAAGAATAATTTTGCAGAAATTGAACCTTCGGAAATGATTGCTTTTGAATCTCAGAAAGCAGATGAAATTCTTATGATTTCGGATGAAAAAGGAATTTTCCCCGTTTCAAAAATTAGAAACAAAACCTTTGGAAATCAGAGATTTTCGGAAATGATTGAGAAATGGAAAGAAAGTTTCAATTCGTGATCTAATCACAATCGGTTTCCCAAGAACGGATAAGTACACTATTTTTTTTGGAATAAAAGAAACGAAATTCTTTCATTGGGAAATAATAATATACATCCATGATTTCACCATCATACATTTTTGTTTCCGAAGGGTTTCCCAAAATTTTTCTAATTTCGCATAATTTCATTCCTTTTTTACATTTTTCATATTTATTATCTTCTATTATATCTTTGGTGAAAAAGGTGCTGAACAAAAATAGCAGGATACTTAATAAGGCTAAAATGGAAAGAAAAATAAATTTTGCTGTACTACTCATATATTGAAAACGTTGGAAATTAAAAATAATTTCATCTAATTTTTTACCACATTGAAAATGTAATTTATATTTGCTGAATTTGACAATCAAACTCAAATTATCTTTTATCAATGTTAATGATTATGGTTTCCAGTATTTTTGTGTAAATTTTTAGAATAATGGAATTAGGAATAGGAATGTTTGGAGATTTGGCTTTTGATCCGAGCACAGGAAAATATAGAAATGCAGGAATTAAAATTCGTGAAATTCTGGAGCAAGTCAAATTAATGGATGAAGTGGGGCTTGATGTTTTTGCAATGGGAGAACATCATCGTCCTGATTATGCGGTTTCTTCCCCGGAAATGGTTTTGGCTGCGGCTGCCAGTATCACAAAAAACATAAAATTAGCAAGTGGTGTTACGGTTTTGAGTTCTTCCGAACCTGTAAAAATATATGAAGATTTTGCAACGCTGGATTTGATTTCGGTTGGAAGAGCAGAAATTTTTGTAGGACGAGGAAGTTTTATCGAATCTTTTCCTCTTTACGGATATTCTTTGAACGATTATGAAGAGTTGTTTGAAGAAAAACTGGATCTTCTCTTGAAAATTAATTCTCAGGAAAATGTTACTTGGTCGGGAAATCTTCGTGCACCAATGGAAAATCAAACCGTTTATCCAAGAGCTAAAAATAATGGAAAACTTCCGATCTGGATTGCTGTTGGTGGAACTCCACAATCGGTGTTAAGAGCAGCGAAATTAGGTCTTCCTTTGGTTGTAGCCATTATTGGAGGTATGCCAGTTCAATTCAAAAATTTGGTTGAATTTTATAAACAAGAATATCTAAAAGCGGGACATGATCCTGAAAAAATGCAGTTGGCAGTTCATTCTCATACATTTGTAAGCGAAGATCCAAAAGTGATTGACGGATATTTTGAAAATTATAAATCTCAAATGGACAGAATCGGCTCTTCAAGAGGTTGGGCTCCATATACAAAGATGCAATATGAAGGTGGGAGAAGTAGGGAAGGAGCTTTATTCATCGGAAATACTGAAGAAGTTGCTGAAAAAATTAATTATGTAAAAGAATTATTCGGATTAACACGTTTTGTCGGACACATGGATGTCGGCGATCCTTCTCACGATATTATGATGAAATCTATTGAGCTTTTCGGGGGAAAAGTTGCTCCGCTTGTGAAATAAAAAAACCGCAGAATTTTCTGCGGTTTTTAGTGAATGATTATTTTATAAACCCACGATTTCTAAGCAATGGTTTTATATCCGGATTTCTTCCTGCAAAATCGTGATAAGCTTTGTTTAAGTCTACCGAATTTCCTACGGAAAGAATATATTTTCGGAAACGATCTCCATTTTCGCGTTTTACTCCGCCGTTTTCTTTGATCCATTCCCATGCATCAGCATCCATAGTTTCTGACCAGATGTAAGCGTAATATCCTGCTGAATAACCACCTCCCCAAATGTGTGCAAAATAAGGAGCATGATATCTTGGCGGAACTGCTTTCAGTGTAAATCCGTTTTTGGAAAGTAATTCTTTTTCAAATTCCAGAACAGGTTTTAGCTGAGTTTCATTATTTACGGAATGCCATTCCATATCGTTCATTGCGGCGGAAACCAACTCGGTCGTCATATATCCTTGGTTGAAAGTGTCCGCTTTTTTAATTTTATCGACTAATTCCTGTGGAATTGGTTTTTTAGTTTCGTAGTGAAGAGCATAATTTTTCAAAATTTCAGGCTCTAAAGCAAAATGCTCATTGATTTGCGAAGGGAATTCCACGAAATCTCTTGGAGTATTAGTTCCTGAAAGAGAAGTAAATTTTTGATTTGCAAAAATTCCGTGAATGGAATGCCCGAATTCATGGAACATAGTTTCTACGTCATCAAAGCTAATCAATGATGGTTTTCCGGGAGCCGGTTTTTGATAATTGAAGCAATTCACGATCACAGGTTTTGTACCCATTAAATGTGATTGTTCCACAAAATTGCTCATCCATGCACCACCACTTTTGGAATTTCTGGTATAAAAATCCAAATAATAAATTGCTAAAGATTTTCCATCGTGGTCAAAAACTTCATAAGCAACTACGTCAGGATGATACACCGGTAAATCCGGGCGTTTTTTGAAAGAAATTCCATAAAATTTTTCAGCAGCATAGAAAACTCCTTTTTCCAAAACAGTCGTTACTTCGAAATATGGTTTTATCTGATTTTCATCCAAATCGAATTTTGCTTTTCTCACCTGTTCAGAATAAAAATTCCAATCCCAAGGTTCAACTTTGAAATTTCCTTTCTGAGAATCAATAAGCTGCTGAATTTCAGATTCTTCATGTTTTGCAGTTTCTAAAGCAGGTTTTGCCAATTGCTTCATAAGATTCATGGCTGCTTCCGGAGTTTTTGCCATCTGATCTTGAAGTTTCCATTCTGCATAATTTTTCTTTCCAAGAATCTGGGCTTTTTTTAGGCGGAGTTTCGCCAGTTGTTCAATAGTGGATCTGGTATCGTTATTATCACCTTTTTCCGCTCTGTACCAAGAAGCATTGAAAAGTTTTTCGCGAGTTTCCCGGTTTTTAAGATTTTGTAAAAGAGGTTGTTGAGTTGTGTTTTGTAATGCTAAAAGATATTTTCCATTTTGTCCTGAATTTTTAGCATCGGTTTCAGCAGCAGCAATTTCATCAGGAGAAAGCCCGTCCAAAAGTTTTACATCATCCACAACTAAAGCTCCTTGTTTTCTTGCTTCGAGAAGTTTATTGGAAAACTGTGTGGAAAGTGTTGCTAATTCTTGATTGATCTTCTTGAGTTGATCTTTTTGCTGTGGAGAAAGTGCAGCACCGGCAATTTCAAAATTTTGTTTGTAAAATTCCAAAAGCCTTTTACTTTCAGAATCTAAACCATTTTCGCTGATTGCTTTTATTCTTTGATAAAGTTTGTCATTCAGATACAATTCATCATCATGTGCTGCAAAAATGGGTGCATATTCTTCTTCCAAAGCCTGCAAAGTAGGATTTGTATTAGAACCAGTAAGATTATAAAAAATAATTTTTGCTCTTTTTAAAACTTCTCCACTTTTTTCAAGAGCAACAAGAGTATTTTCAAAAGAAGGTTTTTCAGGATTATTGGCAATGACTTCAACTTCGGATTTATGCTGTATCAGTCCATATTCAAAAGCGGGTTTGAAGTGTTCATCTTTGATTTTGTCAAATTCCGGAGCTTCATATTGTAAAGTGCTTTTTCGCATCAAAGGATTTTGGGAAAGAGCGGCATCATTTTGTACAGGCATATTTTCTTTGTTTTCAGTTGTGGTTTTTATTGCTGTTGTAGAAGAACACGAGTTCAGAAATATAGCAGCAATTAAAAGTGTGCATGTAATATTTTTCATACCATAGTTGTTATAGAAAGTAATAATCGTTAAATTTAGAAATCTTTTTTAAACATCAAAAAAAATTAACATGAAAACTGCAACCGTATTTTTATTTTCTGCATTTTGTATCTTATCTTCCTGCAATACTAATTCTGAGGGAGGAAAATGGTTGAATATTATGCCGAAAGAAGGAAAAGGACCTATCCAAACAAAAGAAGTAAAAGGTGAATTCGATCAAATATTAGTAACACAATCCATTGATGCAGAGATTGTAAAATCAAATGAAGAATCTGTAAAACTAACAGCACCATCCGATATTATTGATGATATCGTAATAGAAAATAATGGTGGTAAACTCTATATCCATGTGAAATCGGGAACCAATCTTTCTACAAAAAATGTAGCCGTTAAAATTTTTGCAAAGGATTTTTCTGTAATCGAAGCCAATTCTTCTGCGGATATTAAAGTAAAAGATCAGTTTACACAAGATAAAACAACTGTAAAAGCATCAAGCTCAGGAAGTATTGAAGGTGATTTAGAAGCCAACGATCTGAGTATAGAAGTTTCCAGCAGCGGAAGCTATACCGGAAAAGTTTGGGCAGTCAATCTTAATGCGGATGTTTCTTCTTCAGGAGATATCAATATAAACGGAAAAACCAAAAAAGCAATGATGGATGCTTCATCTTCCGGAAGTATTGCTGCGGAAAATGTGATTGCAGAAATTGCCGATTTGGAGGCTTCAAGTTCTGGTTCTATCAATCTTTCTGTTTCGGATGTTTTATCTGCATCAGCCAATTCTGCGGGAGATATTGCCATAACCAAAAAAGGAAATATTCAGATATCATCACAAAAAGAAAGCAGTGGTGGAAGTATATCTGTGAGATAAAATTTTGTAGGAACGTGCCATTGAGGCACGTTCTTTTATTTTTCCGGTTCTTCGTCTTCCTCATTATTCTCGATCCAATCATGAGATTCAAAACTCATGCTGTCATAAGCAAGGAGTTCCTGTTCTCTTTGAATGGATTCTTTGAAAGTAAAACTATTGTCGTCTTCGTCTAATTTTGCTAGTTTTTTCAGTGAAGCCTTATCAATTAGGCTAAATCTTTTTCCTAATCTTCGGGCTGCGTATTTTCGCATTCCTGTTTCGTGCAAAAGATCGACAGCCATATTTACGGCAGTTCCCAAAGTTTCACGATAGATATTTTCGATTCCGTGATTGATGTAATAATAAGCATCATTACGATTTTTTGCTCGTACAAAAATTTTAACTTTCGGATATTTTTCACGAACCAGTTCGGTGATGTATTTATTGTTTTCCGGATTATCCAGACATAGTACCAGAATTTCGGCATCATGAATTCCGGCTGCTTCTAGAACGGGAATTCTGGTAGCATCTCCATAATATACTTTGAATCCGTAGCTTCTTAGCAGTTTTATTCTTTCAGAATCATGATCCAGAATAGTAGCGGAAATTTTATTGGCTTTCAGTAAACGTCCAACTGTACTTCCGAAATGTCCAAAACCAACAATAATGATTTTTTTCTGCTGAATATTAGCATCCATAATATTGAAAGGTTGGTTTTCGTTCTCATCAACATTAGTTTTTTCAGAAATTATTTTTTCATAAAGAAGCAGAAAAATAGGAGTAATACACATTGTAATTGCCGCAACAGCCATTAATTGTGAAAAAAGTTCTTCATCCAAAAGATAAAGACTAGCGGAATAATTTAATAATACAAATGCAAATTCTCCCACTTGCGAAAGTGCAAATGCATAGAAATAATTTTGGGAGGTCTCAATTTTGAAAAATTTACCAATCAGGTATAATACTATAAATTTTACAACTAAAACTGTAAATACCAAACTGAAAATGAAAATCGGATCTTTCTTTATAGTATAAAAATTCATTGTCGCTCCTACACTTACAAAAAATACAGCTAAAAGCAATCCTTTAAACGGATCTATCTGAGCTTCCAATTCATTCCGAAATTCACTATTGGCAAGCATTACACCGGCAAGAAAAGCCCCTAATGCAGGAGAAAGCCCAATTGCAACCATCAACTCTGAAACGCCAATTACTAAAAAAAGAGATGAGGCGGTCAATAACTCGGACATTCCGGATTTAGATACATATCTTAAAAAAGGAACAAAGACATATCTTCCTAAAAGTATAAGCGTAGCAACTCCGAAAATAACAGTTGATGCTTGCATCCATTCCGGAAGATTTTGTATAAGAATTTGGACTTTGTTATTTTGTTTTACTTGCTGATGTGCTATCAAAGGTAAAATTGCTAAAATCGGAATAACGGCAATATCCTGAAAAAGTAATGTAGAAAAAGAAGCTTCTCCCGCTATAGTTCGAAACATGTTTTTTTCACTTAAGGTTTGTAAAACAATTGCTGTAGAAGACATTGCAAAACATATAGCAACAGTAATAGATTGATCTAATCTCCAATTGGCTAAATAGAAAATTCCTGTGAAAATAACAATGGTGAGAATCATTTGAGAAATGCCAAATCCCAAAATTCTTTTTCTCATCGCCCAAAACTTTTTGGGTTCAAGTTCCAATCCTACTAAAAATAAGAGCATTACAATTCCAAATTCGGTAGCATGCATAATATTTTCTGTATTTTTTCCGGTAAGTTTTAATACAAAAGGACCAATAATAATTCCTCCTAAAATATATCCAATCACAGAACTAAGCCCAAATCTCCTTACCAGCGGAACCATAACAATGGCAGCACCTAGAAAAATCAGGGTATTCATAGATATAGATGAACTTTCCATAATAATCTATTGGTTTAGAATTTCAACAAATTTTTGCTTATGTTGTATAATTTCTTTTTTGGAAAGATTTTCAGACTCATACACAATATAAATATTTTTAATATTGGCCTTGAAAATTTTCAATGTTACCAAAAAACCACTAATTAGTTCTTCAATTGTAAAGCCATGTTTGCCCTTTCTGCCGAAAGAACGTTCTTTGCTTCTTGTGGTTACAAGTATATAAACTTCCTTATTTTCAAAAGGATTTTCGCTGTAGTTATTCAGCCAGTTTCCATCTACTATTTCATCCAGCCACAGTTTTAACAAAGGAGGAATTCCGAACCAGATAATTGGAAAATGAAAAATAAAACGATCATAATTCACAATTCTTTTTCTTTCCCGAAAAGCAGGAATATGAAAATCCGGATATTCCTCATACAAATCTCTGAACGTAAATTGCTGATGACGCTCATAGAAATTTGTCAGCTCCTTATTATTACTGGAAAACTCCAAAAAAGGATGTGCAAAAAGAACAAGCGTTTTTTTCAAAATAATGCGGTTTTCGTAAATATACGGGATTTTAAGAAGAAATCAAAGTAAAGTATTGGTTGTAAAAAGTTATAAAAAACGAGGTTTTTTTAATTCTCGAAATAACTTAGACCGATATTTTAATTTCAAACCACTTGATTTTAAAGTTAATATCTAAAATCTAATTTCTTCCCACTATTTATTTTTCTAATAAATTTTTATTCTATTTTAGAATTATTGTAAATTCCCGCCGATTTTATTAAAAATAATAATAGAAATGTATATTGAGGTTTCGAAAGATTTTAAAAAGAAAAGTGCGTCTGCAATTTTTGCTATTGTTTTATTTATCATTACATATATTATTTTATTTCTTTTGGCAATAGTACTTACGGTTTTATGTGTAGCCGGCGGAATAGCATTAATCGCTGCCAAACCCATGTTCATCACCTTAGCTTTAGGACTCGGATTAGCAAGTACGGGATTTATAATACTTTATTTTTTAGTAAAATTTTTGTTCAAAAGACATATCAACGACAGAACCGGACTTACCGAAATAACACGCAAGCAAGAAGCAGAGCTTTTTTCTTTATTAGATGAAATAGTAAAAGAAGTAGATACGCAATTTCCTAAAAAAGTATATTTATCAAATAATGTAAATGCAAGTGTATTTTACGATTCGAATTTTTTGAGTATGTTTTTTCCAATTAAGAAAAATCTGACAATAGGTTTAGGTTTAATAAATATTACAACCCGACAAGAATTGAAATCTATTTTATCCCATGAATTTGGGCATTTTTCACAAAGATCCATGAAGGTGGGAAGTTATGTGTACAATGTAAATCAGGTTATTTTCAATTTAGTAAATGATGATGAATCCTTTAATAATACAATACAAGGTTGGGCAAATATAAGTGGATATTTTACACCTTTTGTTTTTATCGCAGCAAAGATTATCGGAGCAATTCGCTGGGTTCTTGCCAAAATGTATTCTTTTGTAAATATTCGGTACATGGCACTTTCCAGAGAAATGGAATTTCATGCGGATGAGGTTGCTGCAAATGTTGCAGGATCTTTGCCTTTGGAAGAATCACTGCTTAGATTGGATATAGCAGAAAATGCATACAATTCCGTAATCCAATTTTATGATTCAAAAATTGATGATCAGCAGAAAAGTAATAATATCTACAAGGAACAATTGTTTGTGATGAATTTTTTTGCTAAAGAGAATGAATTGGATTATAAATATGATTTGCCTTTAGTGAAATTGTCTGAATCTGATTTATTTAATAAATCGAAACTTGTAATAAAAGATCAGTGGGCTTCCCATCCTTCTACAGAAGATAGAATTGCAAAACTCCGAAAATTGGATATTGTAAAAGAATATGATGATCGACCTGCAAAAACTCTTCTTGCAAATGCTGTAAAAACGGAAGAGAGTTTAACTGTTAAGATGTTCAATCATCTTCCTAAAATTTCAGAATTTGCAATCCTTGACTTGGATAATTTTACAGCTGAATTTTCTTTAGATTATAAGAAAAATTCTTTTGATAAAGTGTATAACAATTATTATGATAGTCATAATCCTCAGTATTTTGATATAAATACGGTAGATATTTCAAAAGAAACAACTTCTTTGGAAGAACTTTTCAATAAAGAAAAATTAGAAATTGTTTATACACTTATTGCTCTTCGAAGTGATAAATCAATATTGGAATCCATTAGTAATAAGGAGACTACAATAAAAACATTTGATTATGACGGAAATAAATACAAAGCAAAAGAAGCAAAAAAAATTATTCTGAATATAGAAAATCAAATTGTAGATAGCGAAAAAGCAATAACTGAAAATGATGAAAAAATATATTGCTTTTTTTTAAAGATTGCAAAAGATAAAAATAAGGAAATAGATTTGAATAGATATTATGAAAACTTTTTTGATTTTGATAAGCAATTTGACATTCTAATCAAGATTTATTCTGATCTTAGTAATGAATTAATATTTTTAAATACAAAAACACCTTTTGATACGATTAGAAGAAATTTCCATAAAATAAAACCATTAGAGGAAAATTTCAAATCCCAACTCAGCTATTTTCTAAATCATGCTGCTCTAATGGATGCACTGAGTAAAGAAACACGAAACGATTTGGAATCGTATGTGAACAATGATTTAGTATATTTTCTGAATGATAAATATGATGAAAGTAATCTTCAAAAATTGATGTTGGCTTTAAATAATTATCCTTATTTACTTCATAGACTTTACTTTTCACTAAAGAAAAATGTACTGGATTTTCAAGTGGAGTTGCTCCATCAAAATTAGATTTTTCAACTTTCGAACATTTACAACAAAAATTTAAAAAGATTGGTGTAGATAACATATTATTATCAGTTTAAGCAGTTGAAAACCTTTAATTAATAACCAATAAATAGAAAATTAATCTATTGAGTGATAATAATTTCAGTATGTTTAATCAAATTTAAATACCTAAAACAAATAAATTTATAAATTCTATTACCAGCTTCCGGAAGCACCGCCTCCTCCGAAACTTCCGCCTCCTCCAAATCCACCGAATCCACCTCCGGAACTTCCGCCGCCAAATCCACCACCTCCTAAACTTCCCGGAAATGGAAAAAATCCGCCCGGATAATTTCTGCGTCCACGTCTTGAGATAATGACATCATCATCGTCATCATAATTTCCGCCGTTTCCACGATTTTTGATAAGAAAGCTCAGAATAATCAGGATAATGACAACAATAATAATGATTTTGAAAACACTTATTTCTCCACCGGAATCTGAAACAGGATCAGGTTTGAATTTTCCTTGAACGGCTTCCATTATCGCAGAAGTTCCACGATTGATCCCATCATACCAACGTTGCTGCTTGAAATTTGGAGTAACAATATAATCCATAATTTGTCCTGCTACTGAAGCAGTAAGATACTGTTCCACAGCTCTTCCTTGCTGGATAGACATTGTATGATCTTCTGTTGCAATCAGGAAAACAACACCATTGTCTTTACTTTTTTTTCCGATTCCCCATTTTTCTCCATACATAGTGGCGAGAAAATTGACATCTTCACCTTTTGTAGAAGGAACAATGATGACTTCTATTTCTGTAGAAGTAGAATCTTCAAACTTGATGAGTTTATCATTCAGTAGTTGTTTTTCGTTTTCCGAAAGCAGACCTACTTCATCATAAACAGGGTATAAAATTTTTGGTTTTTCAGGGATATTATATTGTGCTGAAATCCAATGAAAACAGCCTACAAAAAAAATGAAAAAAAGTTTAAGAGAAGGTAATCTCATCCGATAGTTCATTGTAATTTTCTCCTGAAAAAGGAAAGTATTTTTTGAGTTCCAAACCGGTTTCCAATATAGCATTCTTCAGACCTTCGTAATAATTTTTTTTGGCAAATTCCGAAGTGGTTTTATCATGCAACTGATCCCAGAAAGATTGATGTACTTTTGCATGGATGCCTTCATCTCCAATAATAGTAAGATAATGGGCTTCAAAATTGACATGAAAAAGTACGGCATTTCTTTCCACTGTCTTATCCATTCCCAAAGTCATAAATACATCAAATGCTTTTTTTGCATTTTCAACATCAGTATTGGAATCTATATGAATACGAATTTCTCCGGTGGAATGGCTTTCAGCGGTTTGTATGGCTTCCACAAGGGAAGCCATTTGTTGTTCTGTAAGAAAATTGTTCATTATTCTGTGAAGACTTCCGGAGCTTTTTCAGCACCAGCAGCAGCTTTGAAGTATGGTTTTTCTTTAAAGTTTGTAAAATTTGCCAGAATATTATTTGGAAAAGTTTTTATTGAAGTGTTATAATCTCTTGCAGCATCGTTATAATAAACCGTTTCCGATCGAATGCTGTTTTCAATTGCCGTATATTCTCTTTGGAAATTGATATATTGTTGATCTGCTTTTAGATTAGGATATTGTTCTACTACTGCCATCAATCTGCTTAAAGCTCCACTCAATTCTCCTTGCGCTGCCTGAAATTTTGCAATATCAGCTTCTGTCATATTCGTAGGATCAATAGTGATAGATGTAGCTTTGGAGCGAGCTTCGATTACTTTTGTCAGAGTTTCTTGTTCAAATTTTGAATAGGATTTTACAGTTCTTTCAAGGTTAGGAATCAGATTCGCTCTTTTCTGATAAACGGTTTCCACATTAGACCATTTTGTATTTACAGTCTGTTCTTTTGCCACGAAATTGTTATAGCCATTTTTTCCCCAAAAGAAAAGCAATGCAGCAATCACAAGTAGAGCAATACCGATAGTTCCGGCACTCATACAACCTCTATTTTTCATAGTTTATATTTTTTTATTATTTTAAATAGCTAACCCAAATATACAAATTATGTACTACTTTTGTAAAAATTATCAAAAAAAATGATTACCATCATTGTAGCAATGGGAATGAAGAATGAAATTGGTTTCCAAAATCAGTTGCTTTGGCATCTTCCGAAAGATTTGAAACATTTTAAAGAAATTACTTCCGGACATCCTATTATCATGGGAAGAAAAACGTATGAAAGTATAGGAAAACCGCTTCCAAACAGGACGAATATTGTAGTTTCCAGAAAGGCAGATTGGTTTGAAGAAGGAATTCTTATTGTAGGAAGTATAAAAGAAGCCATAAAATTTGCAAAGAAAATTGATGAAGATATTTTTATTATCGGAGGTGGGAATATTTATGAACAAACCATACCACTTGCAGATAAACTGGAAGTAACATTAGTAAAAACAGATATGAAAGCCGATACTTTTTTTCCAAAAATCGATGCAAAAATCTGGGAAAAAACAGATGAAACTTGCCACGAAAAAGATGAAAAGAATGAATATGATTTTTGCTTTCAAAGATTTATCAGAAAGGAAAAATTATGATTTTATTTTTTTAAATTTGTATTAAAATCAGTTATGAAAAGCCTTCTTATCCATCCGAATAATTCTTCTGAATTTTCTCTTATTGAATCTCTTCTAAAAAAAATGAATATCTCTTTTGAAGAGATTAATAAAGAAGGTGAATTAAAGCTAAAAAATGGGAAAAGAAAATGATTGATGAAGCATTAGAGGATGTGAAAAACAATGAAATTTTATCTCAAAAGGAAGCACATCAAATGATTGAAAAATGCTTGAAATAGTTTGGATAAATCTAAAAAATATTCTATAAAAATTTCCAAAGAGATTAAGCATTTTGAAAAATTATTAAGCAATAACCCACAATTAGGTTCTGATACTGATTATAAGAATATAAAAAGAATTCTCATACTTGATAATTTTTCATTGTTTTGTCAAATTTCTGAAAAGAGCGTTATTATTTTAGGATTTTGGGATAACCGAAGAAATCCAGATAATATATCCATATAAATTTTCAAATTCCGTAAATTTGCACACTAAAAAATCAATAAAATGAACAAATACATAAAGCTGGTTATTGCAGCTGTATTAATAAGCACTGGTATTTACATGATGTTTTTTACCCGAAGTTTGGGTTGGGGAATTGTGGTGTTTTTGCTTGCTGCATTTCCGATTCTTTTGTTCTTTAAGAACGAATATATTTTGCTTTCTTTCTGGCAACTAAGAAAACAGAACGGAGAAAAAGCAGCTGAATGGCTATCCAAAATCACGGATTACAAATCTCAGCTTCATAAATCCCAATATGGATATTTTCATTATTTGCAAGGTTTAACACTTGCTCAGGACAATCCTGCAAAAGTAGAGCCTTTAATGAGAAAAGCATTAGAGTACGGACTGAATATGAAGCAGGATAGAGCAATGGCAACTTTAAATTTGGCGGCTGTTGCAATTTCAAAAGGTAGAAAACAGGAAGGGCAAAAACTTTTGGAAGAAGCCAAAAAGTTAGATTCATCAGGATTGATGACAGAGCAGATCAAGATGATGAAGGATCAGCTAAAAATGCCATCCATGCAAAAGCACATGCATAATCCAAATATGAGACAAAGAGGAAAGTTTTTCTAAAATAAAAAAGGATTGAAATTTTTCAATCCTTTTTTATTTTATTGATATGTTTGT
>NZ_JBXUGL010000004.1:0-139910 GCF_057180505.1 Chryseobacterium sp. HNCC26DJ241
GCTTAAAAATAAATAAAAATGAAATCACGGATTATTCTTGAAGACATAAAAATCTATGCGTATCACGGTGTTCTTCCCGAAGAAAAAATTATTGGAACGTATTATATTCTGAATGTGGAAATTCACACCGATTTGTGGAAAGCAGCAGAATCGGACGATTTGAATGATACCATCAGTTATGCCGACATTAGTGATCTGATTCATGCCGAAATGAAAATTCATTCCAAATTATTGGAACATGCAACCGGAAGAATCATCAAAAAAATTCATGAAAAATTTCCGCAAATTTCTTTTGTCAAAGTAAAAATTACCAAAACCAATCCACCAATGAAGGGAGAAATAAAAGGAGCAAGTATAGAATTGAAGAAAAAATTTGATGAATGACTTTAAATTTTTAAAAATTCTGATATACTATTTTATATTTTTAATAGTTTTGAAAAAAATATAAATCTTGAAAAATTTAAAATTTCTTTTTCTCTTGTTGTTTGTAAATGTATTTGCACAACAGACGGTAGAACAATATAGTTTCCCAAAGATCAAATCTTCTTTGACGATGCCTGTTCGTATTCCGCTATCGGAAATCAGCAATATGGTAAATACTTCGGTGAAAGATTTAATGTATCAGGACGATTCTTATACCGATAATAATAACGACCAGTTTAAAATCAAAGTCTGGAAGACCAAACCCATTCGTTTAGCTGGAGGAAAAAGCCAGAATATCATTATTGAAGTTCCTTTGAAAGTTTGGGCAGAAAAAGGAATAGGAACGCTCGGAGTATATTCTTATCAGAATACTACTTTTGAAACGATAATGTATTTCAGTACTTCCATTTTATTTAACAGCAATTGGACGATTACAACCACGACAAAACCAATGGGTTTCAAGTGGGTAGCAAAACCGGTGTTGGATTTTGGCAAAATTCAGATTCCCATTACTCCGATCGTAGAAAAAAATCTGGTTCAACAACAAGCCGATTTTTGTAAAACTATTGATAAACAAATGGCTTCACAATTGAATTTCCAGCAATATACGCTAATGGCTTGGAATCTTTTTTCGCAGCCTTTCAATGTTTCGGAACAATACAATACTTGGCTGAAAATTTCGCCAATTTCTGTAAATATGAGTCCGTTGAAATTTTATGCTGATGCAATAGACGCTAATATCGGAATTGATACGTATTCGGAAACTTTTACGGGACAAAAACCGGCTTCTTCTCCCAATATTACAACCGTCACCAATTTTAATTATGTTCAGAATCTTCCTGATAGTTTTCTTCTTCAGACTACGGCAAATGTTCCTTTTACGGAAGCGACCAATATTGCAACTAGTATGTTTTTGAATAAAGAATTTGACTTTCGTGAAGGGAAATCCAAAATAAAAATTACGGACATTAAAGTTTATGGCGATGAAGAAAGAATTATGATAGAAGCTCATACAGAAGGTTCTGTGGAAGGAACTTCTTTTATCTCCGGAATTCCGGTTTACAATCAGGCGAAAAGAAAGATTGTACTTTCAGATACGAAATTCAAATTAAAAACTAAAAATATTCTACAAAAAGCGGCAACACTTCTTTTTCAAGGGAAAATCGTAAAAATGATAGAAGAAGAATATGGAATTCCAACTCAGGAAATCGAAGATTCTTCCAAAAAAAGTGTTGAAGAAACCTTCAATAAAGAATATTACAAAGGTCTGAAAATGACCGGAAAAGTCTATAGCCTGAAACCAAGTAAAATCCTTCTCAATCCTTCCGGAATAACAGCGGTTATTGATACTCAGGCAAGTTTAAGATTATTAGTAAAAGGACTTTAAAACAAAAAATATAGAATGAAACATTTACGGATTGTAGAAGACAATCGTGCAGACAAAGGATTAAGATTTGTAAATTATTTGATTGATTTAATTATTTTTTATTGCATCTTTTTTGGCGCTGCTTTTTTATACGGAATAACTACGCAAGATGTGGAAAGTTTAGAATCTTTAGAAAATATTAATCCGCTTCTTGACAGAATGATCACATTAATCACATATGCTGTTTATATGATATTTGTAGAAACCGTACTAAAAGGAAGGAGCATTGGCAAATACATTACCGGAACCAAAGTAGTAATGCTAGACGGAACTCAACCAAAAATGAAGGATTATTTTATTAGAAACATTTCCAGAGCAGTTCCTTTCGATCAGCTTTCTTTTTTGGGAAATAATGGATGGCACGATAACTGGAGCGATACAAGAGTGGTAAAAATAAAAGATTTTGAGAGTGCAAAAACCCGTGATTTAGAAATTCAAAATATTGGTCAAAAAGAAAGCTGATATTTTTTTTCTGTAATTTCAAAAAATTCCTATATTTGCACACCGATAAATGGTACTTTGGCCGAGCGGCTAGGCAGTGGTCTGCAACACCATCTACAGCGGTTCGAATCCGCTAGGTACCTCTTAATAAATCCTAAATCATGTTCACAAATGATTTAGGATTTTTTGTATGATAAAAAATAGGCTTGTTAAAAAAAATAATGTATTGAAACACAAATAAATAATTGAAATATTTACAATAAGTAAACTCTGAAATTCAGCAAAAAAAGTTGAAAATCGGGGTTTCATTTTATAAGAGTAGTAGAACGTACAAAGAAATCGAAAATTCGGAGGCATCAATTTCTGAATTATAAATAACGTTTTTCTTTTTCCAGAAGAAAATTTAGAGTTACTTAAAAATAGATTTTCCAGAGCAATTTGTAAAATATTTATCTACTAGTCCAGTTGATTTAAAAACTACCTTTGAACTATGACATATACAGCAATTATGAAAATTGCAAGAAAAAGGAAAGTCTTTCGGCTTTCTTTTTTTCATATTATAAACATAAAAAAGCTGTCTCGATTTTGAGACAGCCTCTTATTTTTAGGTATTTAAATTCTAATTATTTTTTAATGAATTTAACTTTAGAAACGTTTCCTTTATCTTCTACAGAGATTACATAAACTCCTTTTTGTAAGTTAGAAACAGTTACTTTATTATCTACTAGTTTACCTTTTGCAACTAATTGTCCTGATACACTATAAATAGTATATATAGCATTATTAGAAACTTTTGTTACATTTAATACATCTGTAGCTGGACTAGGATAAACCTGAACTTGGGTTGCGTTACCTGCTTCGGAAACAGCTAATGAACCAGGGATTATTACTGCATAATCTTCAACTTCACCATAAGTATAGGTACCACAAGCAGAAGTTTGAGCAGTGTTATATCTTAGAGCAACTCTCATTTTTACAGGCTTAGTTCCTGAATATGCTCCACTTGGAACTGCAAAAGTTGCTGTAACAGGTGTAGTTTTATCTGCTGCTGTTTGCATTATCAATTCACTACTATCAAAAGTACCACTTCTGTCAAAATCTATCCATGCAGTAATTGCTTCATTATATTGTGTTGCTGTCCAAGCTTTAGAAACAGCAATAGTATTGTTTGTACTACCTTTATATAAAGTAATCATTCTAGAAGAATCTGAAGAATAGTCAGTGTACGTACTAGCTCCAGAATTACTTGTCATTACTGTTCCTCCTTCTGGAGTCATTACAACTTTAGAAATATATTCGTCAGCAGAATTTGTAGATGATAATGTACAGTACTGAAGTAAACTTGTAGTAAACTGAGCAAGATTAGAATAAGTTCCTGTAGTTCCTGAACAGATAGCAGCTACCTGATATTCATAATTTGTACTTTCATCCAAACCAGTAAGATTTACACTAGTTCCAGCAGTAGGAACATCAGTCCAAGTAGCATCTCCTACTTTTCTATATCTCAAATTATATGTTGCTCCATTAAAAGCATCCCAAGAAATAGTAGCTCCCGATACAGTAATGTTAGATACCATAACTCCAACTGGAGCAGAACCGTCGCAAGCTACCAACTGTGATACAGTAACACTTTTCACTGCATAGAAAACATTTTCTACAGCAGCTACTCTTACTTTAATTACCGTTCCAGTAGGTATTCCTGTAAAGCTAAAAGCTTCAGAACCATCATTAGGAGTGGATGCAGACAATACTGTCCAAGTAGCACCATTATCAGTAGTATAATCAACTTTAACATTAGCAGCATTGTATGGAGCTGCATTGGTTCCTACAACATCCCATGTTAAAGGAGCATTTCCATTGTTATATACTTTAGTAGAGGTAACAACGAAAGGACCGTTACTTCCAACTACTACTTTTTGAAGAGCATTTGCTGTCTGTTGTTTATCTACAGCTGCATTGTTATCTCTAACTGTTACTCTAAAGTTCATAGTTCTTGCAACTGTAGACCCAGCTTCCCAATCAGCGGTATTTTTAATACTTCCAGCTAATACAGTACTTAATTTAGGGAAATAACGTGTTGGATTAGTTGTTGGATTCCAAGATCTAAAGTTTGGTCCACTTGTAAGAGTTCCTAAATTTGAAGTACTTGTTGTACTTGATGCACTATCTACTTGCTCCCAGCAATAAGTAATAGGATCATTTTCAGGATCTGTTGCTTGTGCAGTAAGTACAAACGCAGTACTCTTAGGAATTGTAACATCTGCCATTGCAGTGATTACAGGTGGCTGGTTTGTAATAGCAGTTTCTATATCACATGTTTTAGAAACTAAATTATTCTGAACTTGAATAATACTATTTATGTGGAAATATGCGTCTGAATGCGGCTGTACATCGGTAGCACCTGTGATACCAGCATATCCCATGATAGTAGATCCAGATCCTGGCTCTACATTTTGACCAGTTCCTTCAAGACCATATGAGAATGTATGATTTGCTCCCAATTGGTGTCCCATTTCGTGAGCTACATAATCTATGTCAAAATTGTCACCTTGAGGAATTCCATCAGCTGGAGAAGTAATACCAGAACCTTTTGCTTTAGTAGAACTAGTAGCCGGGTTTACGCAAACACATCCAATACATCCTGCATTTCCTCCTCCTCCGGAAGCTCCAAACATATGTCCTATATCGTATGCATTATTTCCAATTACAGAAGTTAATGTCTGTTGTAACTCCAAATTCCAGTTAGACAGAGTACTATATGGATCTGTAGCTGCATTTGTATAAATCAACTGAGGGAAATCTTGCAAGATAAGATGAAGGGCAAAATCATTTTCAAATACTCCATTACATCTTGTAATAGTAGCATTTATAGCAGCTAATGCACCACTTACTCCACCAAAATAAGTTGTATATTCTCCGTTTACAGACATAGCTAAACGAAGAGTTCTATACTTTTGGTCTGAAGATTTTTCAAAACTTTTAGGATCATTTGAAAACGTATGTCCTTGAGACATTAGTTTATCAATATGTTGTTTTGATAAAATATTTTCATCCATTGAACAGAAGAATCCTTTTCCAGATGCATCTTTTTTAGTTTTAGGATGAACTCCATAAACTGTTTTTTCTTTATTCTGTGGCTCGATAAATTCATATACTCCATTTTTAATGATCATAGATTGGAAATCATTAGGAGCTACAGAAAATCTCACATATTTTTCAGGATCATCAATACCTACACCTACATAAGATCCCAATTGGTATCTTTCTGCCAATGATGGTACTACAACCGGACGGCTGTAAACTGCAAATTTTTCGATTTTGCCACCTAAAGTAGGCAAACTAATAATTACAGGAGCAGCGCCTTTTCCTGATTCCACTGCCGAACTCAGCTGACCTCTAAGTGTGTTAAGATCCAAAGAATAATAACTTTTAACTTGGGTTTCTGGTCTAATTCTTTCGCCTTGCATAGTAGCAGGACTCCACTGTCCATAAGCAGTAGAAACCATAACTCCGCAAAGTAAAGAAGTAAAAATTTTCTTCATAAATAATTCTTTTTAAAGTTTTTCAAATATATTGATTTTTTTCAGTAAAACAAATATGATAAACATAAAATTAATTCTATTTAATTATTTAAACTAAAAAAAAATTACGAATTCATTAAAAAACAAAGCCTCATTTTAATAAAAATGAAGCATTTAAAAACACTAAGGAAAATAATCAACAATATTTTTTTAAATAAATACGATTACCCTAAAATTTATACGCAAGATTCCAAGCAAATCCCATATTGAATTTCGTAGAGCTTTTTCCAAACCCTGGAACTATCATAGGAAAAATATCATCTTGCTTTGTAGTATATATCAAATAGCGTGGCTGAATATTAACATCAATAAATAAATTTGAATTAAAAAGTTGAACTCTTCCTCCAAGAGATCCTTCGAGCCAATACGAAGACTGTGAAGATTGAGGAAAAGCATCAGTAGAATCACCACCTTCAAATCCTCGTATAGGAACAGCAAAATATTCTTGCTTATAAAATGAGGTAGCCACTTTTCCTCCTCCATAAAATCCGTTAAATGGATTCTCTGCATCTCTTGCCAACATATAAAATGTTCCTAATTTCAAAAAAACTCCTTTTGCTTCGGCATCATAATTATTTTTCTGATAAATATTCTTTTCAAAACCAAGATCAGCCACCACATGTAAATTTTTCTTAATCCTTGTTGAAACAAAACCTTGATACAACTTTCTATCAGAAAAAAAAGAAACTCCAGTATTCAATACATCAATCCCTATCATAAAATTAGGCTCATACTTCCATTGTTTTTTTGCGGTAGAATCGGATTTCACTTTCTGAGCAAAGTTCAGCAAGGAAAAAAGACTAAAAAACAAGATAAAAATGGGTTTTACTTTCATTGGTAATTTGATTTTGATTTTTCTCCAGAGCTGTTACCGGATTTGATTGCAAAAGGGTTGGCTCTACATTTTCATATAATCTTTTGATTCCACAAGCTGGAGAAACATATTCCGACTTTGTAGTATAATTGATGCGGATTTTAGATTCTGGACCTTTTAATCTTTGTTTGATATAAATATCAGTATAAAGCTGATTATCCACTCGCAACGGTATCAAAATAGAATCAACTTTATCATCATGAAAAATCTGGCTTTTTCCTGACTCATAATCTACAGAGACATATAAAGTATCCAAAGTTTTATCTTTTCCTTCATTAGTTTTAAATTTCAATTTAAGTCTTGGAGTAGCTTCGCCACTGGTACAAATATCATCATCGCTTCCACAGGAAACCATTAAAAAAACAAGAAAAATATAAATCAGTGAATTTCTCAATTTCATAAAATCTAAATAATTAATGAATCAGTTCCAATACGGCAATATTTTCTACGTGATGTGTTTGTGGAAACATATCTACAGGAAGAATTTTTTTCACCTTGTATTTATCCTTCATTAAAGCAATATCTCTTGCTTGCGTCGCAGAATTACAACTTACATATACTATTCTTTCCGGAGAAAGTTTTAAAATCTGTTCCACTACTTTCTGATGCATTCCATCTCTTGGAGGATCGGTAATCAGGACATCTGCTTTCGGATGATTTTCTAGAAATTCTTCAGTAAAAACATCTTTCATATCGCCGCAATAAAAAGTACAGTTTTCTAGTCCGTTCAACTTAGCATGTTCAGTAGCAGCATCTATTGCTTCCTGAACAGATTCTATTCCAATAACATGTTTTGCTTTTCTTGCAACATATTGAGCAATAGTTCCGGTTCCTGTGTACAAATCATAGACAACTTCGTCTCCTTTCAAATCTGCAAATTCAAGTGTTTTTCTATACAATTCAATCGCTTGTCTATAATTGGTCTGAAAAAATGATTTAGGTCCTATTTTAAATTTCAAACCATCCATTTCTTCCATCAGAAAACCTTCTCCATAATAATTCTGAATTTCCAAATCATAAATGGAATCATTTTGCTTGGAATTGATAGCAAAAACCAATGTTTTGATTTGTGGAAATTTTTCTAAAAGATGATTAAAAAGTTTTTCCTGATTTTCCTTTTCTTCTCTGAATAATTGAAACAGCACCATCCATTCCCCTTTTGAATTCTGGCGAAGCATCAATGTTCGCAAAAATCCTTCTTGATTTTTTACATCAAAAAATTCCAAATTATTTTTTTCGGCAAATTCTTTTACCTCAAGACGAATTGCATTGGATGGATCTTCCTGAAGGAAACATTCCTTTAGATCCAAAATTTTGCTCCACATTCCGGGAATATGAAAACCTAAAGCGTTTTTATCATTGATATCTTCAGTAGAATTCACCTCCTCTGTTGTGAGCCAACGTGAATTGGAAAATGAAAATTCCATCTTGTTTCTATAAAAATACTGTTGTTCAGAACCTAAAATAGGCAAACTTTCAAAATTTTCAATTCCGCCAATTCTTTTGATATTGTTATACACTTCATCATTCTTGAACTCCAATTGCTTTTCATAGCTGAGATTTTGCCATTTGCAACCTCCACAAGCTCCAAAGTGTCTGCATTTTGCTTCTACACGAAATGGTGATTCTTCCAAAATCTCAACAGCCTCAGCTTCATAATATCTGGATTTTGCTTTTTTCACTCTCGCATTCACAACATCACCCGGAACTGCGCCGGAAACCAGCACTGTTTTCCCTTCTTCTGTTCTTCCCACTGCTACTCCTTTTGCTCCGGCAGAAGTAAGCACTATATTTTCAAGAATGAGATTTTTTTTCTTTTTCATTCAGTCATTTTGAAATACAAAGATAATGGTTTTAATTCCTGATTTTAGGTTTAATTTGAATTAAAAAAAATAATTTCTACAAAATAGAATGATAGGAAATTATAGAAAAATAAAAAGTAAGAGCAGATATTTTGAAACGCATTGAAGATTTATATTTTTTTCTTAACTTCGTCATAATCATAAAATTAATAATTATGGGAAAAGGAGACAAAAAAACTAAGCGCGGAAAAATCACCGCAGGAAGCTATGGAAAAACCAGACCAAAAAAATCAGCTAATGCTGTCGTAATTAAAAAAACGGCAAAGCCAAAACCCGAAAAAACAGAGGCTGAAAAAGAAGCAAAACCCAAAACAACAAAATCTAAAGCTGAAAAAACAGAGACAGCTGAAGAAAAACCCAAAACTACCAGAAAGAAAAAAACCGAAGAATAGCCTTCGGTTTTTTATTCATATACAAAAAGGATGATAATTATCTACCTCCTAAAATACTTCCAAGAATATTTCCTAAACCACCTCCTTGTTGCTGTTGCCCTCCTCCAAGAACACCACCAAGAATATCACCTAAAACATTTCCGGAAGACTGTTGCTGTCCACCTCCTAAAACGCTTCCAAGAATTTCATTCAATGGATTAGAATCCTGAGCTTGTGCTTGTTGCTGAGCACCACCTAAAATTCCGCCCAAAAGATCTCCAAGTCCACCTGCATTTACATTGTTTTGTTGCTTTTCCTTTCCAATATATCCCATAATCACAGGTGCTAACATGGCAAGAATCGGTCCGATTTTATCCATAGAAATTCCTGTATTTTGAGAAAGCTGATTTTCTACATTGCTTTTTTGTCCACCAAAAATATGATCAAGGATGGATCCTCCCTCCGCTTGTCTTGCTTCAGCTTGAGAAGGATCATTCAAGATACTTCCATCATGATCGCGATCCAATGCATTGTTCAAGGCTTCTGCTTCGTTAGAATCCTGAGATTTGTTTCTCAGGTAAGAAATAATAAGTGGAGCAGCTACTGCAAGTAAAGCAATTACTTGGTTTCTGCTAATTCCGAACTTGTTCTCAGCTTGTGTTGCAACCTGATTTCCTGCGTTTCCTGTAATTAAGTCTATTAAACTCATAGTTTGAATTATTTAAAATTAAAGATTTTGAAAATGGTAAATGTATAACTAATTTTTTTATTTCATTTTTATAAATTTCGAATTTCATCTAATGTTTGATACTTTTTCCGAAATTCCATAAACTCAATGGACTGCTCTTTTAATGCCTCCACATCGTCGTCACATTTTATATCTTTGAGTGTAAATTCTATACAACCAATATTATTTCTCAACCATGGAAGCATATAATATTGAAGCCCTCCTTTATATGATTTTTTCTGTTGGAATTGTTGTCCAGCATTCGTTAAAGATACAACAAATAAGTTGAAAACATAAAATAGGGGTATAAATATTGGTGCAAATTTTAGCAACTTCCAAAAAGAATTTTGCCGAAAAACATCATGAATCCCAATTGCAATGGGAACAACAAAAATAATATAAAAGCCAATAAAAAAAACATAGTTATCCGTAACTGCATAAAATGTAGCAAAACCACACACAAATAGAGATGCAATAAGTAAAAATCTAAATACTGCTCTTGAATCATTGTTCATATACATATTTTTTGCACCTCTGTATACAAAGAATATAAAAATATTAAAATTATAAATTAAATATAGAATACATTTTATAATGTCTTTTACCAGATCGTAGAAATTTTGATTGAATGTATTGGCTATCCATGGTCCTTTTCGCGTTGAAAAGGCATATTTAAATTCAATTCCATTAAGGTAATTTATTATAAAAATTAAGGAAAACATTAAACTAAAAACGACTGAAGACAATAAAATCATTTTTTTGGATGCCTTGGAACTATACAATAAAAACAGATAAGCTGGAATAAGCATGATATTCTGAATGTGTACCCAAAAACTAACACTAAGAAAGATGCTTGCAAATAATAGATTAGCGTTTACTGATTTACCATTTAACGCTTTCACTGCTGATATCAAAAATAAAATTACCCAAAAAGCATTATATGTATATACTTCTACTGTTTCAGAACTTCTCCAAAAAGTAAAACTTAAGCCAAAAACAAAACATACCAATATAGCAATCCAGTTTTCTTTTATGAATTCTTTTAAAAATACATACAGCAAACTCACTGTTAATGCTCCTGAAGTCACGGACATCATGCGCATAATTTGCACACTGTCTCCATTAAAAAGTTTTAGAAAAAAAATAGCAGTATTGATATACAAATAATGAGATAAAGGAGTAACAACCTTAATAAATTCACCTTTTTCAACATCTAAAATAAATCCGATACAATCTCCAAAAGAAATTTTGGAGAAACTACAGAAATAATAAATACTAAAAAAAATCAAGAAAATGAGAAAGGGAATAATTTTTTTATTCATACAATCAGTAAATCAGTTTTTAAAAATCGGAACATTGGAACACGCCTCTCCGAACATCAAAGATTTTACCAAAGGTTTTAATTGTTCTACAAGTTCGATGTATGCATTTTCCGGAATCAGCTTATCTGAACAACCTTTCACCAAAATTTTTTTTCCTTCAAATTCTGAAAAATCATACGTCCGGATTGCATTATGCATTAGCAGAACTTCTAAATCTTCACGATTTCCGAAAACAATTTTTTGTGTAACATTTGTAATTTTTGCAGTAATTAGAAAATATGCCCATAACGGAACAATAGCATCTGCGGAATTGTAGATATAAACATAAGAATTTTTATAATCATCAGGATTGATCCGGCTTACCTTCTCACGAAAATCTTTTTCCTTCAGAATAAGTCCTTCAAAGAGAAAATCTTTAAGATCAATACCTTTTCTTTCTCCTTTGGGAACAAGCTCTGATATATCAAAATTTACAAGTCCACTTTCTGCAACACGATTTTTTATTTCAAACTCTTCAGCCATTTTATTTAGTATATTTACACAAAATTAAGTTTAATTTTTTAGTTTCGGCCATTCAATTTTCTTTATCTAAAAAATCTATGAAATACTATATCATTGCAGGCGAGGCTTCCGGAGATTTACACGGAAGCAATCTGATGAAAGCTATAAAAGAAGAAGATAAAAATGCTAAATTTAGATTTTGGGGAGGAGATTTAATGAAAAATGTAGGCGGAACTTTGGTGAAACATTACCGAGATCTTGCATTCATGGGATTTCTGGAAGTAGCACTGAACCTGAAAACGATTCTGAATAATATTAAATTTTGCAAAGAAGATATCAAAAATCATAAACCTGATGTTTTGGTTCTTATTGATTATCCCGGATTTAATTTGAGAATTGCAGAATTTGCTAAAAAACTGAAAATCAAAGTCATCTATTACATCTCACCCCAATTGTGGGCTTGGAAAGAAGGAAGAGTAAAAACCATTCAGAATTATGTGGATGAGATGTTGGTAATTCTTCCTTTTGAGAAAGATTTCTATAAGAAGCATCATGTTGATGCTCATTTTGTAGGGCATCCATTGTTGGATGCGATTTCAGGATTGAAGGAAATAGATTCTGAAAAATTCAAATCCGAAAATAATTTAAACGAAAAGGAAATCATTGCTCTCTTACCTGGTTCTCGAAAACAGGAGGTAGAAAAAATGTTGGAAATCATGCTTTCGGTGCGTCCAAATTTCAAAGATTATCAATTTGTAATAGCCGGAGCTCCAAGTCTTCCGAAAGATTTTTACGAAAAATATGTGGATGAAAACGTACATTTTGTTTCCAACAAAACATACGATTTGTTGAGATGTTCAAAAGCAGCATTGGTTACCTCCGGAACAGCAACTTTAGAAACTGCACTTTTGAATGTTCCCGAAGTAGTGTGCTACAAAGGAAGTACGATTTCTTACGAAATCGGGAAACGTCTTGTGAAAAATATCAAATATATTTCTTTAGTCAATTTAATTATGGATAAAGAAGTGGTGAAAGAGCTGATCCAAAAAGATTTGAATACAGAAAATTTAGTTAAAGAGCTGAATCTTATTTTAGGAAAAAACAGAGACCAGATCTTAGAAAATTACAAAACGCTCCGAGAAAAACTGGGAGGAAAAGGTGCAAGTGAAAATGCTGCAAAAATTATTGTAAAGGAATTATAGAAACACACAATTTAGCATGTCCAAACCACCATAATTCTATAAAAAGAATGCGCCAAAAAAGGCGCATTTATAATTTATTAAACCTCGTCGTCGTTATCTATTGTATAAGAACGGCTTTTGAAGTCTTTGTCATGTTTTTCAGAAATCACATCTTCACCTTTTTCATCAATGATAAATTCTGCTGATTCCTTAAACATTTCCATAAAACTCTTAAAATCTTCTTTATAAAGGTAGATTTTATGTTTTTCAAAAGTAGCTTCGCCATTTTCTCCGAAATTTTTTTTGCTTTCGGTAATCGTAAGATAATAGTCTCCTGCTTTTGTCTCACGCACATCAAAGAAATACGTTCTTCTTCCTGCTTTTAACACCTTCGTGAAAATTTCATTCTCATGGCGTTCCTTATAATCACTCATTGTACGATATTTTTAGAAATCTTATTATAACAAATATAATAGAATTCTTTTGACTGCCAAATATTTTTTTTAAAATTTGTTAAAAATTGAAATTTTATTCAAAGATTTTATAAATCTATGCAGATTGTTGGTTTTCTATATCTGTAAGGTTCAGTATTTTATCTGCTCTTTTTGCGCTGCTTTCACGATGTGTGATGATGATAGAAGTGCAATCCTTAATTTCGTGTTCCATATTCCGAAGGATATTTTCTTCCGTTTCTGTATCCAAGGCTGATAAAGAATCGTCAAAAATAAGAATTCTTGGTTCTTTGATCATAGCTCTTGCAATACAAATCCTTTGTTTTTGTCCACCGGAAAGCATAACTCCCCTCTCTCCTACCATGGTCTTGTATTGCTCTTTGAATTTCACAATATTTTTATGAACATCCGCTTTTTTTGCAAATTCTACCACTTTTTCAAGAGTAGGATCATCAATAGCAAAACCGATATTATTTTCAATAGTATCAGAAAACAGATAACTTTCCTGAGGAATGTATCCTATAAATTTTCGGTAAAGATCAAGATTGTGATCTTTCAGATTTTTTCCATCAATCAAAATTTCCCCTTCTGTAGGATCAATCAGTCTGCAAAGAAGTAATGCAATTGTAGATTTTCCGCTTCCTGTTTTTCCCATTATTGCAAGGCTTTCCCCTGCTTTTATTTTGAAATTAAGATGATCAAGTGCTTTGATTCCTGTATTTGGATAAACATAAGAAACATTACGGAATTCTATATCACCTTTTATTTCATAGTTTTCAAAATTGATATTAACGATTTCCGATTTCTGATCCAAAAATTCATTAATTCTTGACATGGATGCTTCTGCACGTTGATTGACAGAAGTAACCCAACCCACCATTGAAAAAGGCCAAATCAAAATATTGACATACATGAAAAAATCTGCTATCTTCCCAACAGTCAATTCATTTGAAATATATTTTTGACCACCTATGTAGAGAATGGCAACATTCAAGATACCAATAACAAAAATAATAATCGTAAAAAAATAGGCTTCCGTCTTAGCAAGATCCAAAGCTTTCGTTTGATAATCTCCTACTTTTATCCCGTAGTTTTTTTCTATATATTTTTCTTTTGCAAAAAATTTGACAACACGGATTCCGGAAAAACTATCCTGCACAAATGTAGAAATGGCAGACTGACTTTTCTGCATTGTCTTGGATTTTCTGTTGATAATAGAACTTACTTTGTAAATTACGAAAGATAAAACAGGCAAAGGAATCAATGTCCACAGAGTCATTTCTTCATTGGTATGATACATGTAAAAGCTCGTAATCGCAAGTAATATAAAAAGATTGATTACATACATTACACCCGGACCAAGATACATTCTTACCGCAACTATATCTTCACTCAAACGATTCATAAGATCGCCGATCGTTGTTTTTTTGTAATCAGTAAGAGACATTTCCTGATAATGTCGATAGATTTTATTTTTCAGTTCATATTCTATTCTTCGGGAAGATACAATAATAGTCTGCCTCATCATAAAAGTAAAAAATCCCGTGAGAAGTGATGAACCTACGATAATAGCGACATAAAAAAGAATTTCTTTATTGAAGCCCAATTTTCCGGAATTGGAAAGTTGATCTACTGATTTTCCAATAAACTGAACTTTATAAATATTAAAAAAATTACTGGCAATAATGAACAGAAATCCCCAAAACAAAAGAACTTTATGTTTCCAGAAATACGGATTTAAGGTTTTTAATGCTTTCATAAACGTTAGCAAAAATACGAAAATTTAAAATTCAAACTCCAAAGGTTATATTCTGAAATTTATATTTTGAAACCCAAATCAAGAAACACAAAACTTCCATTTTCCGTCTTCTGATTTTCAACATTTTTGCTATCTTTGCAGCCAATAAAAAGCTCTTTGAATGTTAGGAAGAAGACAAATCCGTGAAAAAGTAATAGAAAGCCTTTATTCGTACTATCAGAATCCGATCAAATATGATGTTTTAGAAAAAAACATGTTTACGGAAATTGACAAAATTTATAATCTCTACATCTACCAGCTTAATTTCTTAGTAGCTCTGAAAGATCTTGCCGAACAGCAAATTGAAATCGGAAAGAATAAATTTATCAAAACCGAAAAGGATATTAATCCTAACCAAAAATTCATCAACAATCAGATACTGAAAAAAATCGAAGAAAATGAGGAAAGGATTTCCTATACAGCAAAACATAAGGAGCTAAATTGGGATCTTCATGATGATCTTCTTGTAAAAACCTTCCAGAGAATGGTTTCCGGCAAAAGATATCAGGATTTTATGCAGGAAAAAGACTATTCTTTTGAAGAAGATCAGAAATTTATTGGAAAACTTTATTTACGATATATTGCAGAAAATGAAGATTTTCATGATCATTTCGAAGATAAAGAAATAAGCTGGGCCGATGATTTTCATATTGCCAATTCTATGGTACAAAAAACCATTGGTTTTATGAGAGAAAACGAAATTTCCAATACTTTAATAAAAATGATTAAAGATGAAGATGATCGGGAATTTGCAAAAAAACTTTTAAGGGAAACTCTTAACCATTGGGAAGATAATGAAAAAAAGATTGAAGAACGTCTCCAAAACTGGGAATTGGAAAGAGTGTCACTGATTGATAAAATTATTTTAGTAGCCTCTATTTCTGAATTGGACAGTTTTCCTTTTACTGCTTCCAGAATCATTATTAATGAATATGTAGAAATCTCTAAAGTGTTCGGAACCGAAAAATCCAATATTTTTGTAAACGGAATTCTAGATAAATATTCAAAAGATATCAATCGTATTAATTAAAAATAAAAAATCACTGATCTATAATAACCAAAAAAGCAAAAAAATGATTTATAAAAGTTTAATTCCTTCTTTAGCGTTTGCTTTCTTAACAATCGGTCTACAGTCCTGCAAAAAAAACGAAGCCGCAGATCAACTGAAACCACAAAGTGAAAATAATGCATCTTTTTCTGCCCCAAATCCGGGGCAAGCAAATGAAAAATTTATTAAAGATGCTCAATCCAAACCGCTTACTACTCTTGCTCTTTCAGAAAATGTATTCGATTTTGGAGATATTAAAAAAGGCGAAACTGTAGAACATGTATATGAAGTAACAAATACCGGGAAAAACCCTTTAGTTATTTCTATGGTAAAACCAGGATGTGGATGTACAGCTCCAGATTATACTCACGATCCTATTATGCCAGGTGAAAAAGGAAGAGTTGTTTTAAAATTTGATTCCTCAAATTTTGACGGACAAATCCATAAGCAAGCCGATGTATATGCTAATGTAGAAAAAACTCCTATTACTATTTCATTTACCGGAAATGTAGTTAAATAAAATTTATACAAAATGATAACAATATTCTTACAAGCAGCAGGACAACAAGGTTCTATGACACCAACGCTAATAATGATGGCATTGATGTTCGTTGCATTTTATTTTCTTATGATTCGTCCACAGATGAGAAAACAAAAGCAGGAAAAATCTTTTCAGGAATCTTTGAAAGTGGGAAGCAGAGTGGTAACCACTTCCGGTTTACATGGAAGAATTGCCCAAATATTAGAAGACGGAATAATAATAGAAACGCTTTCAGGAAAGCTAAAATTTGAAAAAGCAGCTATTTCTAGAGAGTTTACAGCAGCAAGATTTCCGGAACAGAAAGCGGAACAAAAACCGGAAGAGAAGAAATAATTTTCCAGCTATACCTAAAAAGATTCCGGCGCCGAAGGCGCCGGAATCTTTTTAGGTATACCAATAGAATTGTAAATTTAAAACTTACAAAATTCCTCTTGCTTTTATTTCAAGATACTTATTAATAACATCAATATTGAGATTTTCCGGCAAAGTGTAAACAGTATAAATTCCGTACTTACGAAGCTCCTGAATAATCAGCTTCTTTTCAAATTCAAATTTTTCAGCAATAATTTCGTCATACACATCTTGCATATTTTCGGGATTGCTATGAATAAGACTCTGCAATTCTGCATTTTTAAAGAAAACCACGACCAATAAATGATTTTTAGCAATTCCGCGAAGATATTTCATTTGTCGGTTTACCGCATCCAAGGTTTCAAAATTGGTAAAAAGCAGGATTAGGCTTCGTTGATTAATACTAAATTTCACGTCCTGATACAAACGATTGAAATCGCTTTCAAAAAAATTGGTTTGTATATTATATAAAGCCTCCGAAATTTTCTTCAATTGTCCCGATTTATTATCCGCAGCGATTTTATTTTCCATTTTTTTGGAAAACGTCATCATTCCGGCTCGGTCTCCTTTTTTAAGAATAATATGCGAAAGTGCCATTGTCGCATTAATAGAATAATCCAAAAGACTTAATCCACCAAAAGGCATTTGCATGGTTCTTCCTTTATCAATCAGCATAAAAATCCTCTGAGATTTTTCATCCTGATATTGGTTTACCATTAGTTTAGTGTATTTGGAGGTCGCTCTCCAGTTAATGGTTCTGATATCATCACCCTGAACATATTCCCGGATTTGCTCAAACTCCATAGTGTGACCGAGTTTGCGTATTTTTTTGATTCCACCCAAAAGAAGTTCATTCTGAAGAGCCATCAACTCATATTTTCTTAAATGGATAAAAGAAGGATAGCTGGGCAACATTGCATCTTTCTGAAACATAAATCTTTTTGAAACCAAACCAAGCGGAGAAGAAACAAAAATATTCAGGTTTCCAAAACTATATTCTCCACGTTCTTTCGGTTCAAGAATATACTGGAAATAAACGTTTTTTCCGGAAGAAATTTCTTTTTCTATAGAGAAATCTCTTTTTTGGAACTGAAACGGAATTTCATCAATAGTTTTCACTTTGATCTTGAAAAAATAATTGTTCCGAATATCAATTTTTACAGAATTTTCGTCTCCGTTAGATAATTTTTCCGGAAGAATTCTCTGAGCCTGAATTGCATTTCTTTGATTAAATAATAAAAGATAATCCACTATAAAAGCAATTATAGCTAATATCAAAAAACCATGCGCAACTATCATCAATCCTGAAAAAAAGAAAGATAAAATATACAGAATACCTACTACAAAAAGCAGGTAAAAAAAACGATTATTGATGTAAAGATTTTTCATTTTCAGATAGCAGATAATAGGTATTAGTTATCAGATTTTGAGAGAATTGATAAGTCCGTTGAGCATTTTTGAAATTTCCAAAATTTGATTAATCAATGAATCATATTTTTCAGCCTCAATAAAATTTAAATTTTTAGAAATGATTAACTGAGTTTCAATTTCCGCACAGCTTCCTCTTGCTATTCTTAAAAACTGTAAGTTATCTGGTGTACCTCTTCGGGAACTGCCTTCTGCAATATTTGATGGTACAGAAACCGAAGCTCGTCTTAATTGCGAAACAAGACCAAAAGTTTCTTTCTGCGGGAAATTTTCTGTAGCCATATAAATTTCACTAACAAAATGAATTGCTTTTTGCCAAACCATCAAATCTTTAAAATTCCCCATACTAAATACACTTCTAAACTACTGATTATCTGATAGCTGCCAACTATCAACTATTATTTATTTCTATCTCGGGATTTCAATACTTTCTAAAATCTGGCGAATAATTTCATCAGCTGTTAAACCTTCCATTTCGCGTTCCGGAGAAACGACTACTCTATGTCTCAAAACTGCAAAGCTTGCTTCTTTAATATCTTCCGGAGTTACAAAATCTCTTCCTCGGATTGCGGCAAATGCTTTAGAAGCAGTGAGTAAAGCTAAACTTGCTCTTGGAGAAGCTCCCAAATATAAAAATTGGTTTTCTCTTGTGTTCACAATAATTTTTGCGATGTATTCCAAAAGATTCGGTTCCAGAATGATTTCTTTTACTACTTTTTGGTAGCTTTTTAACTGACTTCCGGAAATCACAGCTTTTACCACTTCCGTTTTATCCTCCGTTCTGTTTTCGTGCTGATTTTTGATGATTTGCACTTCCTGCTCTAGATTTGGATAGCCCACTTCTATTTTGAAAAGAAAACGATCCAATTGAGCTTCCGGAAGACGATATGTTCCTTCATGTTCAATTGGGTTTTGGGTAGCAACAACAAGAAATGGCTCTTGCATTTCGTAGCGATTTCCATCCATTGTAATTTGTCGCTCCTCCATTACTTCGAAAAGCGCAGCCTGTGTTTTCGCAGGAGAACGATTGATCTCATCAATCAAAATAAAATTGGAAAAAACCGGCCCTCTCTTGAATTCAAATTCAGAATTTTTCACATTGAAAACCGAAGTTCCCAAAATATCTGAAGGCATTAGATCCGGTGTAAACTGAATTCTGCTGAATCCGACATCAATTGTTTTTGCCAATAATTTTGCCGTAATCGTTTTAGCAACTCCGGGAACTCCTTCAATAAGAACGTGCCCGTTAGAAAGAAGTGCAGCCAAAAGATGTTCTACCATTTTTTCCTGACCTACAATTACTTTTGCAATCTCAGCTTTTACTTTATCTAGATTTTGACGCATTTCTCCCATATCAATTCTGGATTGAAATTGTGGGGTTTGGTTTTCGTAATTTGGATTTTCAAAGTTTTCCATAGTAATGTAATTTACCTATATATAAATGTGGCAATTAGCAAACTGCTACATTTTCAAATTGTTATATTATTTTAAAATTTCGTCTAAAAGTGTATTCATCCTTATCAGATCTTCGCGCATTACACTGGAATAAGGATCCATTCCTTTTTTCATCAATGTAATGGCTTCATTTATTTTATCTAAATTTTTTCCGGTTTTCAAGTGAAGTTTTTTTGCAAAATCTTCATCCAATTTTTGAGTGTCCATCAAAAGATCAATCCTAACTTTATGGAGAAAATACTGGGCTTTTTTCGCCATCATATCGTGGAAATCTCCTTCCTGCAAATAGAGGTTTCCGATACTTTTCACAAATTCTACCGATTTATTCTTTAGTGGTTCAATAATCGGGACAATTCTTTGCTTTCGTTTTGCATTGAAGAGTACAAAAAGTAAAAGTCCTCCCAAAAGTAACCACCAAGCATATTTCAATGCAGGTTTAGACAAAATAAAACGCATCACCGATTGAGACTGGAAAATGCTATAATCTCTAAACCAAATGGTTTCTCTTTTCGGAAGATAGGAAAAAACATCTTGAATGTATTTTTCATTACCGGGTTTCAAAAGATAATAATTGGTAAGGAAAAGAGGTTCTGTATGAACATAAATATTTCCTTTTCCGAATTTAATTTTAATAAAATTTGCTCCTTTTTCACCCGTACTTTCTACAGTTCCGAGAATTTCGGAATCCTTATGAATGTATTTAAATCCATATCTTCCCGGAAGTTTGTCCAAATGAAGAGAATCATTTCTAAATTTGGAATCTGTAAATTTTAAAGTATTGGTTTCTTCGTAATTTACCTCATCAATTGCAGATATTTTCAACGTATCCAGAATTTTTTGGTCTAGATAATCCGAAATCATAAAAGCATCCGAACCTTTAGAAACCTGATCCAATACTTTATTAAGAGATTCATTATCTATTTCTTTCAGAATAAATAAAAGATTATGAGGCTGCTTCGTTTTATTGGCATCATAATAATTGTAAGGAGATTCGTTGATTTTTTGTATTGCATTTCCGAAAAGCGTTTTTGATTCCTGATCAAAGACATACATTCCGAAAGGAGATTTTTCATTAAGGTCAAAATTCTTTCGCCAATCCGTCACCTCATTTTTAGAAAATTCCAAAATTGCCAACACCGCCATAATTACGATGAAAATAATCCCATAAAGTTTGAAAGTTTTGTTCATGAGTTTTTACAATTCAGAATTTTGAAACTTGTTTTTAAAATTTTGATATTCAAATTCATTGATTTCAAATTCTCCATACCAAACATTATCAAAGATATAGGCAAGTTGTCTGTATTTTGCTTTAGATTTTTCGTTTTTCAGTTCGTGGAGATAGTCTCGATTGGTTTTTTCGGGATTCCAGTCGATCTGTTTTTTATCTGAAAGTTTTTTCAAAATATAAAGAAAATGATAACGAATAGCTGAGCGAAAATCTTTCTGATTTTCAAACTGAAGAATACTTTCCGGAAAATTGATCTCATGGATATTTTCATGCAAATCTCCGGTTTGTATATCTACTTTTTTATTTTTTTTGCTGAAGAAAAAATTCCCATCTTTTCCGATTATGTATCGTATTATAAAATAAAGAATAAAACCAATGATAATGATTGCCAAAAACCTGATGATGGTTTCGGTAATGGATGATGCCTTCAAAGGATCCATTTCTCCGAAAATAGATTCAACAATTTTTCGGATTCTTCTTTTGATTTTCTCTATTAACGGCTCTTTCGGTTTCACCGTTGTGTAATTAAATTCTTCACCTTTGTATTTGTCACGAAATTTTGGCGCGAATTCTTTTGGATAAACAGTGTTGGATGTTTCAGGCGAATAGCGTAATACAGAATCTACCTTTAGATAATCTTCCTCATTTTCATTTTCGTTTAGCGTATCCAATTCTATAGCATTAGGAATAGGAATTTGCTCTTCTTGTGCAAAAGCAAAAGAATATAAAAAAAACAGTAGAAAAAAATAGAATTTATACTTCATTAGTGCCTATAGAATCAATCTCCAAAATTTCCATTTGCTGATGTAGATCTGTCCTGTTGTCATAATACATCAATCCGGAAGCTACCAAAAGAACATTCATCAATATAAATGAAACCAAAATAGAAACTCCATAAATTAAAAAAAATGCAAATCCCATTGGTCCTTCATACGGATTTTCTTCAAATCCGCCACCTGAAGAAGGAGTGGTGAATAAAGCACCAAAATATATAAACATCGGTACCATAGAAAATATACTGGTAACAGTCTGTATAATAAAATAAATAACAATGGTTGCTCCCCAATATTTCCAGAATGGTGATTTTTCGTTTTGATTTTTGTAAGAAAATTGGGCTCTCACCGAATAGCTTAGAGATTCAAAAAAACCTTTTCTGGTCTGAAGAAAATCATACAATAAGAAATTCACCATATTGGAAAAAGAAGGAATAAGGAAAAGCAAAATGAAAATTCCTATTATAATAAGAACCAATACATAACTGATACTTAGCAATACAAGAAAAGCTGGCGTCACTATAAAAAGTAAACCTAACATCAAAATGATAATTCTTCCAAAATTATTCTTTATATCGCCTAAGATTTCATCGGTTTTTATGTTTGAAGTTTCATTTTCACTTACTCTTTTCAAATAAAATACCGGAAAGCAGTACGCTATGATGGAAAAAGCCATACTCAATACAAAAAAGACAATCACAAGGAAAATCAGCATACCGATGTTGTCTTCAAAATATTGCTCGAAATAATGTGAATTTCCATCTATATTTCCACTGAAAAGCTGTGTGAAAAACTCTCGGTATCCAAGTACAAAAAAAACCACAAGAGTTATCAGTAAGAGACCATTGATAAGAAAATAATTTTTAAAATAATTCTTACCATACAGTTTAAAAAATTGGAAGGTATCTCCTACCAAAGTTCCAAAGTCTCTTTTTTTGTAAAATTGCATCATTTTATGTTGGTATTTATTTTTTTATAAACAATATAGGGATAAACGAAATAATAAGTACTAATAATGAAAAGACATCCGAAGATAATTACCAGATTTAGAAATTCGGGCATTTTCAATGCATAACGCGTAACATAACCTTCAATAATTCCTGCAATAATAGTAAAAGGAACTGTACTCAGGAAAATTTTGAAAGCATCCTTGAATCCTATCTTAAAAGAATTATAACGCGAAAAAGTTCTTGGAAACAGAATTGAAGCACCTAAAATAAGACCTGCCATAGCTTCTACTACCATACTGAAAATCTCAAAAGTACCATGCAGCCAAATTCCTCTTGCAGAATCTTTCAAAGCTCCATATTGAGCAAAAAAATATTGAAAAGCTCCCAACATAATACTATTATACATCAGCGAAATCAAAGTACCAACTCCCGCAAAAACTCCCATAGTAAAAAGAGTAGCTCCTACTTTTAAGTTATTAAAAATGATCCCAATAGCACTTCCCCAATTAGAACCTTCTTGGTAGACACCTACTGCATTTCCTTTTTTAATGTTTTCGATGGTCATGTTCACATACTCTTCTCCCAAGATGATTTTTACAAAATCTTTATCATAATAGCTAGAAATAAATCCGATCATAGAAAACAATATGAAAAATCCGAAAGCATAAAACAGATAGCGATGATACTGATAGACTAATAATGGTACTTCAGTTTTAAAAAAATAGACAAGTCTGTTTTGCTCTGCACGTTTGGTTTTATATATTCTTTGGAAAATTCTAGCTGAAAGGTAATTAAGATAAACAGTAGTTTTACTTTTCGGATAGTAGGTTTGTGAAAAAGAAAGGTCATTTACTAGATTGATATACATTGAGGAAAGATCATCCGGATTTTTTTTTACCTTTCCGTCAATAACCTGCTCAATTCCCAACCATTTTTCTTTATTTTGCTTTATAAATGCAACCTCTCTCATAATTGATGCTAAAATAATAAAAAATATGTCTCAGATAGATATCACAACCTCACAAAATGTAAATATTACGTTCACTTTGGCAAGTGTCGGAGAAAGAATTGTTGCTTTCTTCTTAGACATTCTGGTTATGATTGCTTATGGAATACTTATTTCACTACTTTTAACATACGTCCTGAATGTGGATATATATTTTTCAAAATTAGATGACTGGTCTGTTATTGCCATTCTTACTATTATTTTTTTGCCGGTAAGTTTCTACGCATTGCTTACAGAAAGCCTAATGGAAGGGCAAACTTTCGGAAAAAAAATTCTAAAAATAAAAGTAGTAAAAATTGACGGCTATCAGGCAGGCTTTGGCGACTATCTGATACGATGGATTTTCCGTATTGTAGAAATTTTTATGACTATGGGTATTCCTGCTGTTTTATCTATTATTATTTCGAAAAACAATCAGAGATTAGGAGAAATTGCATCCGGTACTGCTGTAATTTCGTTGAAAAATAAAGTCAATATTTCTCACACTATTCTGGAAAATCTGAAAGAGGATTACATTCCAACTTTTCCGCAGGTTATTGCCTTTTCGGATAATGATATAAGAATTATTAAGGAGAATTTTCAAAAAGCAGTTCGGATAGACGATAGAGTAATTATCCAAAGATTGACCGAAAAAATCAAAGAGATACTCAAAATGGAATATGATGATAGGCAATTTACGCAAAGACAGTTTATCAATACCATTATTAAAGATTATAATTATTACACAGGAAAAGAAAATTAATTTTGTATTTTAGATAAATTTTTTTGAAATGCGATTTGAGAATAATAGATCAGGAAATGGAGGATTTTTGTCTCTTCAAAATGAGACAGAAGAAATAGGAAGACTTACTTACACTATTTTTCCTGAGGACAATAGGCTAATTATTTCCTTTGTATTAGTCCACCCAAAATTTGAAGGAAGAGGAATGGGAAAATATCTTGTAGAAGAAATCATAAAATTTGCAAAAGAAAACACCTTGAAAGTTTATCCTCATTGCTCTTATGCCCGATCTGTAATGATGCGCATGGATGATATAGAAGATATATTTCTAAAATAAAAATCCGAAACCAAAATGAGGTTTCGGATTTTTTTTATTTTTTTTACAGAATTTCTAAAAGAGCATCTGTCATTTCCATATTGTGATAAACGTTTTGTACATCATCATCATCATCAAAACGTTCCAGCATTTTCATATTTGCTTTGAATTGCTCTTCATTCACTTCTTTCGTCAAATTAGGAATCCTTTGAAGTTCTGCACTTTTAACTTCTATGCTTAATTCATCTAATTTATGAGATAAAGATCCAAAATCTTCAAAAGCGGTTGTAATCATTACTTCTTCTTCATCCTGATCAATTTCTTCTGCACCGCCATCTATCATTTCCATTTCGAAATCATCCCAATCCATTTTTATCAGGGATCTATCAATAGTAAAAATTCCTTTTCTGTCAAAGATAAAAGCAAGCTCACCATTTTTTCCTAAATTTCCATCAAATTTATTGAAAACAGCTCTTACATTTGCTACAGTTCTAGTTGGGTTATTAGTGGTACACTCCACAAAAAAAGCGACACCGCCTTGTCCGTATCCTTCATAAGTAATTTCATCATAACTTTCAGCATCAGCTCCGGAAGCCTTTTTAATAGCTCTTTCTACATTATCTTTCGGCATATTTGCACCTTTTGCATTTTGGATGCAACGTCTTAATGCTGGATTAGATTCAGGATCAGAACCTCCTGCTTTAACTGCAATTGCAATGTCCTTTCCTATTTTAGAAAACGTTTTGGCCATTTTATCCCAACGAGCCATTTTTGATGCTTTTCTATATTCAAATGCGCGTCCCATGAATTTTAAAATTTGGTTACAAAAATAATGAATTTATAAGAATAAAAAAACGTCCTCTGGTGAGGACGTTTTATATATTTAGAAAAATGTATTATTTTTTCTTTTTAGAAGTTGCCTTCTTTTTAGTTGTTTTCTTAACAACAGTTTTCTTTTGTACAACTGGAAGGTCTGACTTTTGAATAGCGTCCCAAGCAGCAGCATCAATAGCTTTAACTACAACTTTTCTGTCCACCATTCTTTCTGAATCAGTAGCTTTCTCATCTACTTTAGCCTCAGCTTCACCAACACCACTTGATTTCAATTGATCAGGATTAACTCCTCTAGATTCCAAAGCAGCAACTACAGAAGCAGCTCTTTCTCTAGAAAGTTTTAAATTGTAAGTATCAGATCCTTTTTTATCTGTATGACCTGTAACTAGGAATCTTCCAGATTTTGACTCTTTAATGATAGTAGCTGCCTGATCTAATTTAGAATTAGATTCTGGTCTGATGGTAGCTTTATTGTAATCAAATAAAATACCTTGAAGAGCGCCAGTAGCTTCTTGTTCAATTACAGTATCTGGTTTAGGACATCCGTTATATTGAGCAAGACCTGGAACTGTAGGACAAGCATCATCTTTGTCAAGGATTCCATCTCCGTCTGTATCTGGCCAAGGACAACCTTTGTTTTCAGCTGGACCTGCTACATCTGGACAAGCATCATCTTTATCAAGAACACCATCACCATCTGTATCTGGCCAAGGACAACCGTTGTTTTCTTTTGGACCTGCTACATCTGGACATTGATCGTCTTTGTCAGCGATACCATCGCCATCAGTATCAGGACATCCTTGGAATTCTGCTAAACCTGGTGTATCAGGACAAGCATCGTCTTTGTCAGAAATACCATCTTTATCTCTATCTGTGTTTCCAAATCTGAATAATAAGGAAGCAGAAGCCTGCCAGAAATTAGCAATATCAGATTTATCTACTGGAGTGGTAACGTAATCTCCTTGAACACCAAGACCAAAGTTTTTAGTAATCCAGAAATTCGAACCTAAACCACCATTAACAGTAATGTGATCAGCTTTTCTCTGAGTACCTGCTTCACCATCTGAATATCCAGGGTAAGTATTTCCGTTTACATCTTTAAGTGGGAAAGTAACACCTGTATAGTCATGTCTTAGATAGTTACCACCAACTCTTAAATAAGGATCAAACCAAGATTCTTCATTCCAAAGTCCGTTAAACTTGAATTGAAGACCAAGACCTGTCATTAGGAAAAATTCTTTCCCCATGCCAATTCTCTTATTATCTACATTCCCTACGGAAGTTTGCCAGTCAAGTACTAAATACTTATTCAAATTTCTTGCAACTGTTAATTTAGATAAAGGTGGAGTAATAGTAAAGTTATTGATATTCCACAGTTGATCTCCAGTTAAGTTATCAAAAAATTTGTTCATACCACCTCCAGCTGCAACATGATTCACCGCATGAGCACCTACACCAATCACCCATTTGTTGGTAGTAGTTTGAGCGAATACAGTTGAGGCAATTGTAAGTGCCAAAGCTGAAATTCCTAATTTTAGATTTTTCATAGAATTAAATGATTAAATAATTGATAATGCAAAATAAATATAATTTTTCTTTATATACAAAGTTTTTTAAGGTTTTTTTAACTTTTCTTCAATATCCTATCAAGATTCCTTTTATTTTCTCTTTCCTTTATGGTTTCTCTTTTATCATAAAGTTTTTTCCCTCTTGCCAATGAAATTAACAGTTTAGCTTTTCCCCTATCATTTATATATAACTTTAATGGAACTATGGTATTACCAGCATCCTTCAATTTCCTTTCAAATTTTTGCAATTCTCTTTTATGAAGAAGAAGTTTTCTTTCTCTTTTTGTCTTATGATTATAGAAAGTTCCCAACTTGTACTCATCTATCAACATATTGATAATATAAAGCTCACCTTCAATAATTTGACAAAACGCATCAGTAATAGAGGCTTTGGACGAGCGCAAAGATTTTATTTCGGTACCGGTAAGTACAATTCCCACTTCAATTTCCTCAAGCAATTCATATTCAAATCTTGCTCTTTTATTTAAGATATTTACCGTTTTTTCAATTTTCATAGCTTCTTTTTGCAAATGTCTAAATCTTAATAATTTTAAATTTATACAATTTCAGGATATAATTTTAAAATTTTTTCAACATAAAAGTTATTTAAAATCAAACTAAATTATAAGCCAATAATATTAAGTTTCATTCTGTAAACCCAATTTCTTTTTGTAATTTTGCGCCAAATTTACAAACTATATGCTAACAGTATCCAATTTATCTTTACAATTCGGGAAAAGAGTACTTTTTGATGAGGTGAATATGATGTTTACCAAAGGAAATTGTTATGGTGTGATCGGTGCAAACGGAGCGGGAAAATCTACATTTCTCAAAATTCTTACTGGGAAACAAGTCCCTACAACAGGAAATGTTTCGCTTGAACCCGGAAAAAGAATGTCGGTTTTGGAGCAAGACCATTTTGCATACGATAACTACACCGTTCTTGAAACTGTACTAAGAGGAAACAAAAAATTATTTGAAATAAAAGAAGAAATGGATGCACTCTATGCAAAGCCGGATTTCTCTGACGAAGATGGAATTAAGGCTGGAGAACTGGGTGTAATCTATGATGAAATGGGAGGATGGAATTCAGAATCCGATGCGCAAACTATGCTTTCCAATGTCGGGATCAAAGAAGATATGCACTGGCAAATGATGAGTGAACTGGAGAATAAAGACAAAGTAAAAGTTCTTCTTGCACAAGCGTTATTTGGAAATCCGGATGTTTTGATTCTGGATGAGCCTACCAATGATTTGGATATTGATACCATTTCTTGGCTGGAAGATTTTCTTGCTGAGTACGAAAACACGGTAATTGTGGTTTCTCACGACCGTCACTTCCTTGATGCTGTCTGCACGCATATTTGCGATTTGGATTATGCTAAATTAAACCTTTATACCGGAAATTACTCTTTCTGGTATCAGGCTTCACAATTGGCAACAAGACAAAGAGCACAAGCCAATAAAAAGGCGGAAGAAAAAAAGAAGGAACTTCAAGAATTTATTGCTCGCTTCAGTTCCAATGTGGCAAAAGCAAAACAGGCAACTGCCAGAAAGAAAATGCTTGATAAATTAAACATTGAAGATATCAAACCTACATCCAGACGCTATCCTGCTATCATTTTTGAAATGGAACGTGAAGCCGGTGATCAGATTCTTGAAGTAAAGGATTTGGAAAAATCTAAGGATGGAGAAGTTCTTTTCAGCAATATTGATTTTAAATTAAAGAAAGGCGACAAGGTAGCTATCATCTCTAAAAATTCATTGGCAATTACTGAATTTTTTGAAATAATTGCCGGAAATGTAAAACAAGACAAAGGCGAGTACAATTGGGGAGTAACTACTACACAATCTCACATGCCACTTGACAATACCAAGTTTTTTCAGGAAGATGTAAATCTTGTAGACTGGCTAAGACAGTTTACAAAAAATGATGAGGAAAGACATGAAGAATTTATGAGAGGATTTTTAGGAAGAATGTTATTTTCAGGGGATGAAGCGTTGAAATCTTGTAAAGTACTTTCCGGAGGTGAAAAAATGCGTTGCATGTTTAGCAGAATGATGCTTCAGAAAGCCAATGTACTTTTGTTGGATGAACCAACTAACCACTTAGATCTGGAAAGTATCACTACTTTAAACAACTCTCTTTCCAATTTTAAAGGAAATATTCTTTTAGCTTCTCATGACCACGAGTTATTACAAACTGTTTGTAATCGTGTAATCGAGCTTACTCCAAACGGTGTTATTGATAGAGATATGACGTATGATGAATATCTTGAAGATAAAAAAATTAAAGAGCTGAAAGAGAAAATGTACTCTTAATAGTTATTAAAAAAAAAACGGAACCGGCCAACATTGGCCGGTTCTGTTTTTTTAACCTAAGGTTATAATCAACTAAATCAGAAATCTTCTATGCATTATTTCTTAATAAATTTTTGTTTATCCACTATTTTTCCTTTTTCATCGGATAACTCTATGATATAAACTCCATTTTGTAGGTTTTGGGCATTTATTTTTTTATTATTGGATTTTCCTGTTGAGGCTATTTGTCCGGCTGTATTGATTATTCTATAAGAAAATTCTCCTGACGTTTTTGTCTGGATATTAATAATATCTTTTACAGGATTTGGATATAATGTGAGTTTTTCACGTTCAGTATTGGAAGTAGACAAAATATTAGCTTCAGAAATATTAAGAGTATAGTCTTCCACTTGTCCATAAAGTAAAGAAGTATTACAAGGAGTTGTTGTATTCCTATTTTCAAAAACTATTCTCATTCTTACATTTCCAGTATTTATGTTTGTAGGAATAGTAATAGTGCCGATAATAGTATTGTTGATAGATTCATAACTTAAAAAATTGGAAAAAGCAATATCATCATTTTCAAAATTGCCATCGTTATTCCAGTCAATATATACTCCTATTGCTTCTTCGTATAATCCAACAGGCCATAAAACCTCCATTTCGAAAGTATAAGATTTTCCTTTAGTTACATTTCCGATAATATTTGAAAAATTTTGATATCCATTTTCTCCAGTATTTGGATTATCAATATTAGTAAATTTCACGTGTTGTATCTTCTCTTCAAGAGCATCCATATTAGGTATGCAATAATTAATTTGAGCACTTATAAATTGAAAAGTACATAAAGCCATGAAAAGGCTCATAGGAAATAATTTAATTTTCATAATCAGTGTATTTTTGTTTTAAGTAAAATTATGGTAATTAAATATTACTGCTAATAGACATTTAGAATTCGGTGGTTTTTAATTAGAATTTGTAAATAATTGAAAATCAAAACAAAAAAAGTCTTTCAATTTGAAAGACTTTTCATCATTTGTGTTTTTTATTCTTTAACTACTTTTTTGTTTATGATTCCTTTTTCGGTTTTTATTTTCAGATGATAGACTCCGGAATCTTTTCCTTGCATTGAAAGTTTTAAAATTTTAGAATTAGCATTTTGTTTTTGAAGCATTCTTCCTTGCACATCATAAATTTCGACAGACTGAATGATTTCATCAGATTTAATAGTAATTTCAGCTTTTGTTGGTACTGGATAAATGGAAATATTTTGTCTATCTTGTTCTTGGGTTTGCAGTGTGGAAGAAGAACAGGATGATGTGACAGTACAATCATTAATATTATGCTGTGTAAGATAATTCTGTACTGATGGTATTTGGCTTTCATCACAACAGATATATGATATTGAATAAGGAAGATTTACCTCTTCGTTACTACCATTTTTTATATATAGATTTTCTAAAGGATTTTCTAAAAGAGATAATTGTAGTAGGTTGCTATCACCGCTTAAATCTAAAATTGTAAGAAGTTGATTGTCTACTTTCAAATTTTTTAATTGTTGTAATCCGTTCGCATTTAAAGAGATTAAAGTAGGAGAAGTTATTGGTTCATAATAGACGTTATAAGCTACACCATGAGAAAGAATAAGCGTTTCTAAATTTGTATAGTTGGCAAAATTCAAAGTTGAAACCATAGGTTCATAACTTAGATATTTTAAATTATTACAGCCATTATAATTTATATTTACCCTACCATATTCACAATCCAATATCTCAAGTTGTGAACAGCCTTGTACATTCAGTGAATTTAAAATTAAATCATTATTTGTAGTATACTCATCATGAAAGCGATAATTTGACCAATAATTGATGTATACCTTTTTTAAATGGATATTGTTAGACAAATCTATATTACTTATAGCATTATACTGATTTGAATCTTGAGCTCGGGATGTTAATCTCAATGTTTCCAGTCTATTTAATCCATTCCAATTCATAGAGCTGAGATCCACATTATGAAATGAAATATTCTTTAAATTCGGAGTCTGCTGAAAATTTATAACAACATTTGCATCTGTGTATCCAAAATAATTACCACTGCATTCAATAGACTCTAAGGATGTACATCCGGTTAAATTTAACCCGTCTACAGCCCCCTTGAAACTCTTTAATTTTAAACAATTGGATAAATCAAATGAAATATTGTAAAGAATTGCATCGGAATTTAGCGGGAAATCTGCTACAGATACTTCTTCTAAATTTTGCATTTCGTGCAAATCAAAAGCAATGAAAGATTCATTGTTTATTTCGGAAATATTTAATTTTTTTAAATGAGTAAAATTCAAAATACCTTCAACAGATGTCATGTAATAAGCAAGACCAAAAGATAATTCGCTCACTTGTTCTGCTTCGCTCATTTGTATTTCTCCATCTCCATTCATATCTATGGCAAAATAATTTCCATTCAAATCTTTTGCAATAATATTGTCAGAAGAAGATGAAAGTAGTTTGGCTTTAAAATTTGCATCCGGAAAATTTATGATTTGTGCTTTTGTCGTAATACAGAAAAGCAGCAACAAAAAAGGAATAGATCTCATTGTTTTCATGTCATTTGTGTTTTTAAGTAAAATTAAATCATTTCAATAATGACATCAATTCATATTTAGAATTCGACAGTTTTCAATTAGAATTTGCAGTAAAAAAACCTTCCTTCAAAAAATTTTGAAGGAAGGTTCAAGATATAGGATGTAAAAAATTAGTTTTTAATTAGTGTTTTTACTTTCACGCCTTTTTCGGTTTTTATTTTCAAGTAATAAAGTCCCGAACTTGCTTTCAAAAAAAGTTTTGTGTTCTTAGAATCGCCAATTTGCTTTTGTACAATTCTTCCCTGAACATCATATATTTCTACAGAAAGGATTTTAGAATCCGCATCAATAGTCAATTCTCCTTTTGTAGGAACAGGATATACATTTACAGAATTATCCTTCACTTCATTTGCCTGAAAGGTTTCTTCACCAAAAGTGGTTACTGCATCATTGGTTTTCACCGGGAAATTATAGTCGAAATAAATATTGGCATTGTTGGCTACATGATCTCCATTTTGCAAAGACGTATTGGTTTTCATTTTCAACACCACATTTCCATGCTCGCCACTTCCAAGATTTATATTTTTCATAATAAATTCAGCTTTATTTTCTGTTACTTTTGTATAAAGTGAATGAGAAGAATTTTGCACCTGAAGTGTTTGAGCATCAAAATAGTCCGGATTGATGTCCATTTCCACTACAATATTTTCGGCAGCGGCAGTTCCGGTATTTTCAAAATTTACGATGTAATGAAGATATTCGCCGATTTTTTCAACAGGAGCGGTTTTGCCTTCCAAACATACAATATCATTCGGATCAAATGAGCCTACTACAGTTTGTTCCAATGCAAATGAATTGTCATTTTCGTGGATATCTCCTAAAACCGGAACTATTGCATTAAAGTTCAACTTGTCTCCATTATTTACAGGATTTGTAGGATGTGTTGGCGGATTTACATTCAGAACAATTTCCGTAGCTGTATTTTCATACGGTTTTAAATTGGAGAAAGTATATGTAATCTGATTTCCTGCTAAAGTATGAGGCAAAGATGAAGATACAAAACTCATTTTAGAATTTTCAAAACTGAACGTTACGTTTCCTGAAAGATTCGTATTTCCTTTATTTCTCCACATCATTTTGTAGGTGGCATCAAATCCCGGTCTTGCATTGGTAACTGGTGCAATAACTACTTCCAAGTCTTTTGCATTTCCAACCTTTGTTACACAAAAATTTTGAGTAGAAACATTGTTATTAGTATCTGCAAAATTCACAGAAACGGAAGCTGGAGAAACTTGAAATAATGCAGGATTTTCAGCTTCGGCAGTTACGGTGAAATTTCCATCTTGAGTGTAGAAATTATAATTTCCCTCTACGTTTGTGAATGTTTCTCCGGAGTTGGTTCCGTCATTTATTTTTAGCTTAAGATATTTAAATACCTCATCTCCGGAATCGCAGCCATTTCCGTTTTCATCAAATCTTGCCGTTCCGGTGATCGTGTTGTATGTTCCGCCTGGAACAAAGGTGCAGTAGGTGTTGATGGAAGCTGTTTTGCCTTCATTAGACAAAATAGCATTGATCATTTCTATCTCTGATTCATCTGCACAGATGTATTGGATATTGGTATTAGTAAATGCACCACCATAAGTTTCTATATATTGTTGTTTCCCATTTTTCAGAAATAATGATTGGAGATTAGGATTATTAGTGATTACCAGAACTTCCAAATTGGCATTCTGAGATGCGTCAAAAGTAGAAATATTTGTACTACAATATATAGTTTTAAGATTTTTAAGAGATGAAATATCTAATGATGATATTTTATTACTACCAATAGTTAAGTTTTCAATTTTTGGAGTATTATCAAAATTTATCTCATTTAAATTATCACTGGATATATATAAATTTATCAGATTAGTACAATTTTTAATATTAAAATCTTGCAAGTTTGTCTGCATCGCATCTATTTCTGTTATTGAGGTACAGTTTTCGAAATTTAGTTTTTCTAAAACACCTTGTATATATCCTTGCCCATAATAATATGAAAATTTTTCTAAAGCTGTACAATTTTTAAAATTAGCATTTATCAAACCTTCTTGTCCTGAAATATTAATATTTTTAAGAGCTGTACAGTTTTCTGCGTTCAAATCATGTAAGAAATTTGCTGTAAAGTCAGGTAAAGGTTGGGCATTGATATTATATCCTACTCTTAAAAATAGAGACACCAAATTTTGTAGACCACTAACATCCAGTTGGGATATCGTCTGATTTTCTATACTTAATTCCTGAAGTTGTGAATTGTTCTTAATGGTAAGGTTTTTTAATGGTCCAAAAAAATTATCATACATACTATTGCCATTCACATAATAATTCAACTTCAATACTTTTAAATTAGAAGCCGATGTCGCATCGAAAGATGCTGCACTATATTTTGATACTAAAATATTTTCCAAATTTGGAACATTACTCATCGAAATTCCGGAGTTGGAAAATACATTTATTAAAGAAAGAACAGGACAATTATTAGCTTCAATCAATCCTAAAAATTCTGAAGAACTTTCTATACTTGTAAGATTCTGACAATTGTTGGCTTTCAAACCACCAATATTTGAATAATCGTTAAAACTTAAAATCGAAATTAGTGGACAATTACTTACATCCACACCTCCAAACATCATTGGTATATAATGAGAATAATCGCTATTAATAGATAAATTACTTAACTGACTGCAATAGCTTAAATTAAGATTATATAAACCGATTGAATGTATATAAACCGATTTTAAATTTTGATGATGACTTAAATTTAATGAATAACGATTGTCATCGAGTGCAGAAAAGTTGAAAGCATCATTTATCAGTTCTAAATTTTCAAGCAGATCTGCATTCTCTATTTGTGGAAGAATATTAAGAAGATTAACATGGTCAATCGCTATGCTTAAATTTTTAAGTTGAGGAATTACTGATGGACTATTGAATTTAATTCCTGAAATTTTCAAGCCTATTAAAGCCGGACAATTATTAACCACCACAGATCCGGGATCATAAGCGTGAAATATAGCAGAAAAATTTTTCAGATTTGAAAGATTAGAAATATTTACTTCTTCTGTAGGAATAGCTACTCTATTGAGAGCAATCGAAGTAGCATTAGTGAAAGAATTAATTCCTTCATAACTCATCATTGGATATGGATCCGGGAATATCGGTTCATTGAAATGGTTATCCATTTCCGGCTGAATATTTATCTCTCCTACATTTTGCGCTTCAGTTACGCTTATTTCGCCATCACCATTCGCATCAATCGCAAAATAATTTCCATTCAAATCTTTTGCAATAGTATTATCGGAAGAAGATGAAAGCAGTTTGGCTTTAAAATTTGCATCCGGAAAATTAACGATTTGTGCTTTTATACCAATGCATAAAAACACTAATAAAAAAAGAATAGATTTAGTTATTTTCATATCATTTATGTTTTTTGTAAAGCTACTCTCTTTAGATACTTATGCCAAAATACAAATTAGAATTCGACAGTTTTCAATTAGAATTTGCAGTAAAAAAACCTTCCTTCAAAAAATTTTGAAGGAAGGTTTAAGATATAGGATGTAAAAAATTAGTTTTTAATTAGTGTTTTTACTTTCACGCCTTTTTCGGTTTTTATTTTCAAGTAATACGTTCCCGGAGTTTTATCTTGTAAACGAATCTTTACAGCTTTTGATCCGGAATTATCATTATATCTTTGTATTGCTCTTCCTTGTGCATCATGGATTTCTACAGAAAATATCTTAGAATCTGCCGATATTGTAAGTTCATCTTTTACAGGGATAGGATATACTGTAATGTTCTGCTCCGAATGGTTTTGCTCCTGAGTTCCAAAAGTTCCCAATCTATGGGTATTCATAAGACCTACCGAACAAGTGACTAATGCGTTTACATCCAAAGATTCTCTTATATTTTCATTATTGGAATATACCAATACTTTAATATAATAAGTTCCGGGAGTTAATACATAATTATCAACTTTAGGGCTTCTGCTATTCAGCCAACCTTTAGCTCCATCGTTCATCCATTGTGTTTCGGTAATTTTTGTTTCCGTTTCGCTTCCGTCAGGATTTACTTTTACCAGATAAGTCCAGTTTCTTACAAAAGATAGAGATCTTAAATTTAACTTGGCATCTGTAGCATTTTCCGGAATTGCAAATTCTTTGCTTTTATAATTATAGTACCCTTCTAAATTATTCAGTGTAATCCATTGGCTGTTTATTCCATTTCCTAAATCAGCATTGCTCCAGCCTGTATAGGCATGTCTCACTTTTGGTATAAATAAAGTTCCATTGACATCATATCCTTTCCAATCGTCTTCATCACTATCTATGGCTATAAAACTACCATTACTATTTTTTCCGGTGGATATATCTGCATTGCTCCCGCCAATTGTGAAAGTTACGGTTTGGGATGAAGTGTTATTATTACTATCATAAACAGTAAGTTTTGCAGTGTAATTTCCAGGATTATTATAGGTTACGTCTGGATTGACAACTGTAGTAGATGAAACTACCGGATTTCCGGAAAATTCCCACGAATACGAAACTATATCTCCGGTACTGAGGCTGCCGTCAAAATTAACAAAATAGCCGGAGCTAAAATTAGCGGTATAATTAATTTTGGCTTTAAGTACTGAGCTCAGATTATCAATAGTTGTTGTATAATTATTTGTTTCTATTGGTGTATTATTATCAAAATAAATATCCGCGCTGTTGCTTACAACATCTCCTTCCTGAAGATTCGATCGGGTTTTTACGAGTAATAAGACGTCTCCTTTTCCTCCTCCTTTTAGCTGTATATTACTGAAAGTAAATTGAGCTGTATTACCCGTAATCTGAGTGGAAATACTTGCGGAAGCGTTTTCTACAACAAGAGTATTGATATCGAATTTTTGCGGATCAATGTCCATTTTTACCATCACATCTTTTACCGTTGTTGCTCCGGTATTTTGGAAATTCACTACATAATGCATGTATTTACCAACTGAAGTAACGGGAATGGTTTCCCCTTCCATACACACAATATTATTACCCGGATTTTTTTTGGAATTGGGCATACTGTTTATTTCTGCTTTATTCTGTATAAAGCAAAACATAAATATTGTCAATAAAAATAATTTTAATTTCATAGTATGTTTAATTTTTTTTAATTCATTTTCATAATTAGTTCCTGTAATCTTTCCTTCTTTCTTTGTGATACCGGAATCTGGGAGTTATCATTCATAATAACATAGCCCCCGTCTTTTTTAATATACGATTTTAGCTCGTTTAGATTAATGAGATGTGATTGATGGATTCGCTCAAAATTATGTTCTCCCAACAATTCTTCATATTCCTTAAGAGTTTTGGAAATTAATAACGGTTTTTGATTTTTTATGTGGAATTTTGTATAATTATCCTGACTTTCGCATCGTATAATATCTTTAATATCAAACAAATGAACTCCTTCGGAAGTAGAAAGCGCAATTTTTTGATAGCTGTTTACTTTCTTTTGGATATTATCTAATAAAAGATTGATATGAGCATTACTATCATTCTGATGCAATATATTTTTTATTTTGAGAATAACATGTTGCAATTCTTCAGGATCTACTGGTTTCAATAAAAAATCCAAGGCACTGAAACGAAAAGCTTTAATAGCGTATTCTTCATGAGCTGTGATGAAGACGATATGTGGAATGATTTTGTCAGCATGAGAACTCAATTGTTCTAAAATATCAAATCCGGTTCCGTCATGCATTTGTATATCCAGAAAAACAACATCCGGGTTTTGCATTCGTATGATCTGGGTGCCGGTTTCTACACTTCCTGCCTCACCAATAATTTTTATTTCCGGCGCATACGTCTGCAAAAGTGCTTTCATACCATTGCGAAGATTTTCATCATCATCTATTAATACTGTCCGAATCATTTTTAATTTTTTATAAATTGAAGAGGTAATTTTATTGTGACCAATGTACCCGTATTTTCAGATGTTTCATTTTTAGTTTCCCTGATATTATAGTAAACATCTTTTCCGGTAATTTCCTTAATCTTTCCTAATCTTTTTTCCGAAATCTCCAATCCTCTGGATTTATGAACGTTCAGGAGGTTTTCTTTATTCTTTTTTGAAGTTTCTATACCTACTCCGTTATCCTGAATTTTACAAACTAAAAAATCATTTTCAAGAGAAAAATCAATGTTTATATTTCCATTTTCTTTTTTAGGAGCGATACCGTGAATAATGGCATTTTCCACATAAGGCTGTAATAATAAGGAAGGCAAAGCCGTGTCATCTTCAATATCAGGATTTTTTGTGATTGTAAAAATAAACTTGTGATTGAAGCGCAACTGCTCCAGTTGCAGATAGTTCTGAAGACTTTCAATTTCTTTATGAATGGGGATAAAAGACTCTTTAGAATATTCTAAAGTCAATCTCATTAACTTTGAAAATTTGGATAAATATTTTATAGCATCTTCTTTACTGTTTTGCATTATAAATGCCGAAATAGAAGCCAGACAATTAAAAACAAAATGAGGATTCATCTGCATATGCAGAGCTTTCTGCTCATACTCCGCCAATTCTTTCTCCAATAAAATTCTTTTTTTCTCTTGATGGTTTCTATAAAAGATTAAAGCACATATAAAAAAGAGGATTATTAAAAAAATAATGAACATCCATTTCAGTTTCTCCTGCTTCAAATGATTCTGTGTAATAATTTGTTGCTTTTCTTTAAGATATGCTTGTTCAGCTTTTTCTATATTTTTATAATTCTCTTTCTTTAGAAGTTCTTCTCTTATTACAGTATAGTTTTTAAGATGTTGTAGTGCTAGAATAGATTCATTTTGTTTTTCATAAATCTCGGAAAGCAATTTTTCACTATGCATTCTGATATCAGTAATATCCAATTCATTAGATAAATTCAGGCTTTTTTGAGAGTAAAAAAGAGCTTTTGAAAAATTATTTTCTTTAAAAAAAATATTCGCTAAATCTAAATATGTATCCGTAACATCAAATTTATCCTGAATGCTTAAAAATGTTTTTTCTGCATCAAAAAGATATTTTTTAGCCTGCACAGTGTCTTCTTTTTTCAAAAAATAAGTGGCATAATTATGATAGAGATCTCCTAAACCTCTTGCATCTGGTGTCTTTTTATATTGAAGCAAAGCTTCATCAAAAAAAATTTTTGCTTTATTAAAATTATTTTTACTTAAATAAATAAAGCCAATATTTGAGCATGCAATCCCAGATTTCTTAGTTTTATTGGATCTCCAAAAATATTGAAAAGCCTTATCAAGTTCATTTGTTGAGCGATATATAACACCTATATTATTGCTTATTTTGGCAATTTTTTCTTTATCATCTAATTCTTCATATATTTTTAAGGCTTTCAAGTCAAATTCAATAGCTTTAGAATAATTGTTTTGTTCAGAAAAAATCATCCCTTTATATCCAAATATTTTTGCTATAACTTCTTGACCATCACGTTTAGAGTTTAAATTTTTATAAATACGCTCTGCATAGTTAAGGTTTTTTAGTGCTTCAGAATAATCGCCAAGAATAATATTAGAAACTGCAATATTAATAAAACCTATACTCTCCTCTTTTTTGTTACCAGATTGTTGAGCTGCGGCAATAGCTTGTCTGGCAAAATACTGCATTTTTTCGGGATCACTTTTTTTATATTCATCTGAGACATGGTTTAGTATTTCAGATTTTGAGGAAAGATTTTTTTCAGTATTGAGCTTTATCAAAAGTGAATCCAGGCTTTTATTTTGTGAAAAAACAAACCCGAAAAAGAAAACAAAAAGTAATTTCAATACATTATTTTTCATCATGTATGTTCGTAAGGCCAAAAATAGGAAAAATGATAAGATATAAAATGAATGATTGAGTATTTGCGTATTCTGAATTAGAATTCGCAGAAATATTCTGATTGTTTTTTGGATTAGAAAAATATTGAATGATTGTTTGTAAGAGTTAATAGTTTAGTAAAAAAGTGAACAGTTTGTCATAATATGTTTTTTACATCAAAGATATATATCAGCTATATCAGATTATTATATTTTGACAGTATGTAAAGAATTGTCATTCTGAATGAAACGTAGTGGAATGAAGAATCTCTACGATTTTCTATTGTATCGAATCGCATTTTTTACATTTAAGAGCCTGTTAAAAATTAAATTAAAATTAACGTAACTCTGTCATTCCGTAGGAATCTAGACATTTATAAGAGCTTAAATCAGAGTTAGGATTCCTACGGAATGACAAATTATTCGAAAATATTATTGAAAATCAACTATTTAAAAATATTTGAATAAAATTTAAACAGGCTCTGAGTATATCTATAATTTCAGCATGTTATAGCTGTCTTTTGTGGTTAAATAAAAAGTGTAAACAAATTTATTTCTAAAAAATATAATTTTTTCTTGTTTTTATTTAAAAAATATTTATCTTCGTTATTCAAACAATAATTTATTATGAATATGAACACAAAAATTAAAAAACTTTCATCTAAAGAAATGAAGAAAGTACAAGGTGGTGCAAATGTTGCTCCGGAAGGTTATGAATATGTATACGACCAAAATGGAGTTCTTCAGTTGGTACCTACAAAAGGAGGAGGTGGAAGAGGAAATATCCTTTTATAAAATTTCAAGTCCAAAACAAAAAAATAAATCCGTCTCACAACTGAAACGGATTTATTTTTTTTTGGATAGACAAAGTAAAAAATTAAAATAAGAAAGCCACACAAAATACTGGGCTTTTGTTGGTCACAAAAAACCGTTAAAACACCCTTTGATAATTTCAGGAATAGTTTTTAAAATTGTGAAAAATACCTTTTTTAAATATATCTATTAAAAACAAATTGATTATGCCAGTAGTTTACGAAACAGGTCACGCTAAAAACATTGCAAACTTCCAGTCACTTATTTCCTTTTGTAAAGGTTATGATAAAACCTATGCTCCCGTAAAAGAATCATTAAAGATAGCAAGCTTGGAAAATCTTTATCAGGAGGCTTCACAAAAACTTTCAGAAACTCAAAACAAAAAAACTCTTTTCGATAATTCCACAGATCAGAGAATAGAAGCTTTTGAAGGTCTTAATCCTTTAGCAACAAAAATCATTAATTCATTAACCGTTTCCGGCGTAAGTCCCTTAACTGTTAATAATGCCAAAACCTACAACAAAAAATTGCAGGGAAAAAGCAGCAGCAATTCTGCAAATCCTCCCGCAACAGACAGCAACCAGCCTACAGTTAATAGCATTTCCACATCACAGCAAAGCTATGATAGAAAGATAGACCACTTTGCAAATCTCATTCAGGTGCTGGTGGAAAGCGGAGAATACAATCCCAATGAAGAAGAATTAAAAACCACTTCCCTGCAAAGCAAATTAGCAGATATGCAGGCTAAAAATACAGCATTGATTAATGCCTATACCGAATATTCCAACGCAAGAATAGGAAGAGATCAGGTTCTTTATAATCCTCTCAGTGGTCTTTTTCAGGTAGCAAAAGAAGTCAAGTTGTATATAAAATCTGTTTTTGGTGCTACCAGTCCTCAGTTCAGGCAAGTATCAGGTTTAGAATTTACAAAGCCCCGATAAAAGAAACTAATACAGTCATTTTTGATATTCGTACAGGGAATTATGAAATTAATACAGGGAAAAAAGAAATTAGCAAAGGTATTTGTGATTTTTGTATAAGATTTTTAGATATTCATACAGTAGAATTAGATATTTATGCAGGGATTTATGAAATTAATACAGTGGAAAAAGAAATTAGCGGAGGGATTTATGATTTTTGTATAGGGTTTTTAGATATGGGTACAGTAAAATTAGATTTTTATACAGTGGTTTATGAGCTTAATACGGACAAAAAAGAAAGTTGCCTAAGAAGACGGTTTTTTCTTTTTTCCAGAATGAATAGAAATTGATAAAAATAAAAAATCCGTGTCACTTTTTTGGTTTGAGACGGATTTTTTTGGTTAGTGATATTCGGCTGTGCTTAATTTTAATAGTTCATAGAATTTTATACGAATTAGAATTCGCAGGGTTTCAATTAGAATTTTACTTTACCGTAAACATTGGTTTTAGAAATTTAAAAGTCGTAGCTTTGTAGGCTATGAGTCAAAAATGGATTTATAAACCCGAACCCGACGAAGAAATTGTAGACGGACTAAGCTCGTCTCTTGGTTTTGGAACTTTTGAATCCAAAATTCTGGTTCTTCGAGGAATTGATAATTATCAGAAAGCCCGAGAATTTTTCAAGCCAAAAATGGAGGATATTCATAATCCTTTTCTTATGGCCGACATGCAGAAAGCAGTAGAACGTATTGCAACTGCCATCGAAAATGGAGAGAAAATTCTGGTTTATGGAGATTACGATGTAGACGGTACTACAGCTGTTGCGCTGATGTATCTTTATCTTTCCAAAATTGTAGAAAAAAAATACCTTGATTTTTACATTCCCGACAGAAACTCTGAAGGATACGGAATTTCTACTGAAGGAATTGATTTTGCCAAACAAAACGATTTCTCGTTAATTATCGCTTTAGACTGCGGAATAAAAGCAGCCGATAAAATAGAATATGCCAATTCTCTCGGAGTAGATTTTATCATTTGTGATCACCATTTACCTGGTGATGAAATTCCAAATGCTTACGCTGTATTAGATCCGAAAAGAAAAGATTGCCGATATCCTTACAAGGAACTTTCAGGTTGCGGAGTAGGATTTAAACTTTGCCAAGGTCTGAATACAATGTATAAAATTCCGGAAAATGAACTTTTTGAATTAACGGATTTACTTGCCATTTCCATTGCTGCCGATATTGTTGCAATGACGGGAGAAAATAGGGTTCTTGCCAAATTGGGACTGAAAACATTGCGCAAAACCAGAAAACTCGGGATTCGTCTTTTGATTCCTCAGGAAAAACTTTCCACTTTTGAGATTTCGAATATTGTTTTTGAAATTGCCCCGAAAATTAATGCTGCCGGAAGAATCTCGCATGGAAAAGCAGCGGTAGAACTTATGATTTCCGATAATCTGAAACAAGCCCATCAAATTGTAGATAATATCATGGATCTGAATGATGAACGGAGGGAATTAGACATGAATTCTACTCAAGACGCACTTAATCAGATTATTGAAACCAATCAAATAAAAAATTTCACCACTATTGTTTATAATCCTCAATGGAATAAAGGTGTGATTGGGATTGTTGCATCCAGATTGACGGAAACCTACTACAAACCGACCCTTGTTTTCACAGAAGGAAATAATGGCGAAATGGTGGCTTCAGCTCGTTCCGTTGCCGATTTTGATGTGCATGAAGCGTTGGATATTTGTTCAGAATTTTTTCTGAAATTTGGAGGACATCAGGCTGCAGCCGGACTTTCCATGGAAAAAGACCGTTTTGAAGAATTTCGTTTGAAATTCGAAAAAGTGGTAGCCGATAGAATTCAGGATCATCAGAAAGAACCAAGCATTCAGATTGACACTGAAATTGATATTAATATTCTTAATCGAGAATTTTATAATTTTCATAGAAAGCTCGCTCCTTTCGGTCCTCATAATATGAAACCGATACTGGTACTTAAAAACCAGAAAGTACACGGAATTGTAAAAACCATGGGAAAAGAAAGCAATCATTTGAAGTTTTACATCAAACAGGAAGCTACAGGAAGAAATATCGAATGTGTAGGTTTCAAACTTGGTAAATTTTCAGATCAGTTCCGTGAAAAAAAATTCGATATTGCTTTCACTGTAGAAGAAAATCACTGGAAAGGAAATGTCACTTATTATCTCAATATTCGTGATGTGAAATTTTATTAGAGTTTCTGGTTTCAAGATATGGGTTCTGAAAAATTTGAAATTGTAGTTTATATTTTAAAACAGTGATAATTTAATAAACGGTATTAATGAAAAAAATCGGATTATTTTTCGGATCTTTTAATCCCATTCATATCGGACATCTCATTTTAGCCAATTATATTCTGGAACATTCTGATATGGATGAACTCTGGTTTGTGGTAAGTCCGCAAAACCCTTTTAAGGAAAAAAAATCTCTTCTGAAGGATAACAACAGATTGGATATGGTACAATTAGCCGTAAAAAATTATCCAAAAATACGGGCTTCCAATATAGAGTTTTCTTTGCCGAGACCAAGTTATACTATTGATACTCTTACCTATCTCCACGAAAAATATCCGGACTACTCTTTCAGTCTGATTATGGGAGAAGATAATCTGGAAGGCCTCCACAAATGGAAAAATGCAGAAACTTTAATTAAAAATCATCAGATTCTTGTTTATCCAAGAATTTTTGACGGAGAAAAAAAAGATTCCGAATACTTCCAACATGAAAATATTTCCTTCATAAATGCTCCGATTATAGAACTATCTGCCACCGAAATCCGAAATATGATAAAAGAAGGCAAAAATGTAAGACCAATGCTTCCTCCCGAAGTTTTTGAATATTTGGATGGTAGTAGTTTTTATAAATAGATTCAAGATAGTAGATACAAGATAGCAGACTTTTCATTAAAATTGATACTTAAAAAAATGTATAATTAATTTTATAAACAATTTAATACATTTATATGAACTTCATCGAAAAATTCTTTTCAAAATATCCGCAAGAAAAAATCATAAAATGGTTTAGACAGATTTGTGTGGCTGAAGCGATTTCATGTTTTTTACTTTATTGTATCGCAATGATCTGGAAAAGATATGATGAAGAAGGATTGCTGCCTACAATTTTCATTATTATTGTTGGAAATCTCCACGGACTCTTTTTCACACTTTACTTACTTCTTTGCCTTCCTGCAAAGAAAATTTTCAAATGGGATGATGAAGATTTTGTCTTCGCTTTGTTGGCTTCATTATTTCCTTTTGCAACCATTTGGATAGATAAAAAATTGGCAAAATTTGACAGAGAATAATTTGTTTTCAGAAAATTTGTTTTCAAAATGTAACAAAATTTCTTTTCTATTGTCTTATTAAGTGAAAGGCAAAAAAATCAATTTAAATTTTTAGCACTGATTATCAATGTTTTAATCTAAAAATAAAATTTATTTACTACTTTGTATTGCATGATACTATTATTTTAATATATCTTTGTAATGTAAATTAATAGCCAATAAAAAGAAGTGAATATTAAAAGCTAATAACATTACAACTGATAACCAAAAAAGACTAATAACCATATTCACTTCATTTTTTTTCAGAAATAAACAAAAAAATACACCATGAAGAAATTAATTATTCCCATTCTTTTAATTTCCGGAGTTTTTGCTTCAGCTCAGGAAAAAGATTCCACAAAAGTTCAGGATATTCAGGAAGTTGCGATGACTAAAAAAGTTATTCAGAAAAAAACCGATCGTTTGGTATTTGATGTTGCAAATTCTCCCATTGCGAAAGGAAGCAACGGATTAGAATTGTTGAAAGAAACTCCAATGATTTCTACAACGGACAACAAAACTCTGAAAATTCTTGGAAAAAATGCTTCCGTTATCTATATCAATGGCAGAAAATCCAATATGGATGCAGATGCAATCATCGAAATGCTAAAAGCCACTCCTTCTGAAAATATTTCTAAAATCGAGGTAATTACAGTTCCTTCCTCAGAATTTCCGGTGGAAAGCAACGAAGGAATCATCAATATTATTCTTAAAAAGAAAAGTACAGACGGAACCAGTGGAAACGTAAAACTCGAAGATACACAGTCTTTTTACAATAATCCTAATGCTTCTTTCACCCTCAATTACAGAAAAGATAAACTGGGAATTAGTGGGAACATCAATGCAGGATCTTGGACGCAAAGACAGTATTATATTTTGGAAAATGGAAATAATATAAGCCTTAAACCTTTCAGACAAACTTCAGAAGGTGCTATTACTGATCCTAATTTAAATCTTGGAGGATACATAAATCTGGATTATGACATCAATGAAAAGCAAAATCTTGCATTTTCTTTTAATTCCCGATACAATTGGAGTAATAATTCAAGAAGTGAACTGTATAATGAATTTACCAATTTATTGAATAATACTATTGAAAGAACTCGTACCAATAATAATGAAAATGCTCATTCTGTTAACAATAATATAAATCTGAATTATGAACTGAAAACGGATGATAAAGGCAGTAAATTGAGTGCAAATGTTTCTTATCTGCATTTTGAAAGAATTCAGGAAAATGAAAACGTCACAAATGTATTGAATGAGAATCGGGAATTTGTAAAAGTGGGAGCAAAAATTCAGCAAAAAATTCCTTTGTATATTGATAATTTTGGAGTGTTGATCGATTATATCCAAAAATTTGACAAGGACTATACATTAAGTTTCGGAGGGAGCTTTAACACTACAAAAACCGATAGCAACACGGAATTTTTCAATCTGATTCCACCAACAGGTTTGGATGCAAACCAATCTAATCATTTTGTTTACCGGGAAAATATTCCAAGCATCTATGTGACTTTAGAGAAAAGTTTCGGAGAAAAATTTTCAGGAAAAATAGGTAGCCGTTTTGAAATGACAAGAAGCGAAGGAAATGTTTTGGATAAAAACTTAAATATTACCCGAAATCTTGACAATCTACTTCCCTATTTTAGCTTGAATTACAATCCAAATCAGAATAACAGCTTTTCTTACAGTTTTAGCAGCAGAATAAGAAGACCTTCATTTTGGGCAATAAATCCCGCAATTATTTTGCTGACCAAAACGAACTATGTACAAAATAATCCGTTTGCAAAAGCAGAAACTTATTACAATCAGGAATTGATGTATATGCTGAAAAACAGTTATTTCATCACCATCAGTCATAGTTATGTAAAAGATGCTTCAGAACAAATTCCGCTTCAGGGAGTGAACGGAGATGGAGAAAGAGTATTGGCTTACATCAGAACAAATTATGGAGACAAACAGGAAATGGGAATAACATTAGGAATGAACAAACAATTTTTTAAAGGAATCTGGAATGCCAATCACAGTGCTACATTTGGAAGAAATATTTACAAAGGAACTGTTGATCGTAATCCTGCAGATATTAAAAACAATGTCACCTTTACACCTTACGTTATAGATGGAAATGCAAATTATGTACAGTTGCAACTAAACAATCAAATTCGTCTTTCTTCTAAAAAAGATTGGTTTTTAGGATTCAATTATTTCCTTCTTACTCCATTGCAATTAGAGATGGGAAGATTGGGAACTATACAGAATTTCAATTTATCTATCAAGAAAATCTGGGAAAAATGGACGCTTAACTTTGAAGCCAATGATATATTCGATCAAAACAGAAATTACATCTATGGAATTCAGCAGGACGGAACGTACAACTCCGTGAAACAAAATCAATATAACAGAATGGTAACATTAACAGCAACCTACACTTTCGGAAATCAAAAATTGCAAAAGGCTAAAAAAGCAAGCGGAGCCAATGACGAAATAAAACAAAGAACAGGAGGAAACTAATCCTAAAATTAGATTATATTGTTAAAAAAAACTTTGCCAAATGGCAAAGTTTTTTTAATTGATCTTTATTTTTTAGAGGCTTCCTTCGGAGCTTCTTTTTCTTTTGGCTGTTCCGCTGGTGCTTTTAAAATGTCGTTTTGTAAAGTAACATTTGGATTTGCTGTTGGAGCTTTCAATCCAGTTAATTTATCCATCTCTGCAACCAACATTTGATCTCCCGGACTTACATTGAAATAAAATTTACTTACAACTTTTCCGTCTTTATCCAAGAAAACGTAACCCGGAGTTTTAAAAGAATACATTCCCCATTTTTCAGCAAATTTAGAATTCAATCCGCCTTCAGCATATACATTATTTCCAGGAAATCCTTTCAACATTGCGTTGCTGGTTTTCACGAATTGCTCTTTAGTATCATCCATATTCACATAAGTAAAATTCATTTTAGACTTATAAAAATTGGTTACCTCTTTCAAAATAGGGATTACAGATTCATTGATATAAGGATTCCATGAAGTATAGAACATTACCATCGTTGGTTTTCCTTTAACATCAGTAAATTTGAAAGATTTCCCATCCTGCTTTATCATTCCGCTTTCTTCTGGCACTTCTCCGATTTTTGGTCCGGAAATTACAAAAAGAACTTTTTTCAGGTCGTCCTTTACAGAGCTTTCTTTAATCTTATCATCAATAAGTTTGCTTAGCTTTTCTTTTCCTTTTGCATCAAGACTCGGATTGATATCATATTGTCCCATAATAAATGCTAAAAGATAATCTTTCGTTACCTGAGAAAGGTCTTTTCTCGTATCCAGAAACTTTGAAAAAATTTCAGAATTAGAAGTACTTTTAGTATTTTTATTATTATTGGCAAAAACCTGATAATCAGATGATAATTTATTAAGAAGATAGTTTCTATAAATAGGTTGGCTTTTTACCATTTGGTCATTGTCGGCTTCCAATTCTTTCTCATAATCTTTGAAATTTTTAGAAACTTTGAAACCCGGATTTTGAATAGCCATTGGATGATTAATAGCATATTGACTCAAAAGACCAAGAATGCTTGCTTTGATTTCATCTTTTTTGAAGTTCAAAACTTCACTATCAGCACCTAATTTTTTAGAAACATCATCAAGATTTTTTTCAACATCCGCTTTTATTTTTTTAGCCTCTTTCAAAAATTCTCCTTCATTTTTCGTCAATAAAGATCCCATATCTATTTTAGCAGCATAAGTAGAAACAAATTTTTGTGTTTCTTTCAGGAAATCATTATTTTTCTGTGCATCACCTGTTACTTTTATACTTTCAGGAAAATCATTTGCATTGGCTGTAAAATCAAATTTTTGCCCGCCTTTCAAGTATACAAAACCCTGTCTACCAGCGTAGCTAATTAGATACATACCGTTTTTTGGAGCTTCAAAACTTCCTGAAAAATTTCCATTCTTGTCTGCACCTAAATTCACCAAAGGTAATGTACCCACACCTGATGCTTCAATAAATTCTATCCTTTCCAAAGGAGAACCACCGATAATTTTACCATTTACTTCTACTTTTTTAGAACATGAAACAGCAAAAAAAGCTATGAGAAGCACTAAAAAAATTTTCTTAATCATCATTATATTATTTTTTTTTTTACGGAATAATTGAATCTTCGATTTCATTTTTGAATTTTAATTTGGGGCAAAAATACATTATTCGGGAATTTTATTAAAATTTCTTTTTAAAAATTGTGAAAGATTTAACAATAAAAAACCTCCAAAAAAGGAGGCTTATTAACTTTGTCTTTATTTTGTATCTAATGATGCAGCAAGATATTCTCTGTTCATCCTCGCAATGTTTTCCAGAGAAATTCCTTTCGGGCATTCTACTTCGCAAGCTCCAGTATTGGAACAGTTTCCGAATCCTTCTTCGTCCATTGCTTTTACCATATTCAGAACTCTTCTCTTCGCTTCTACTCTTCCTTGTGGAAGTAAAGCGTATTGCGAAACTTTTGCTCCCACAAAAAGCATTGCAGAACCGTTTTTACAAGTTGCAACACAAGCTCCGCAACCAATACAAGCAGCAGCATCCATCGCTTTATCGGCATCTTCTTTAGGAACAAGAATACTATTGGCATCGGTAGTATTTCCGGAAGTATTCACTGAAATAAATCCACCTGCAGCCATAATTCTATCGAATGCGCTTCTATCCACCACCAAATCTTTAATTACCGGAAAAGCTGCACTTCTCCATGGTTCGATAGTAATGGTTTCGCCATCTTTGAACATTCTCATGTGAAGCTGGCAAGTTGTAATTCCTGTATCAGGACCATGAGCTCTTCCGTTGATGTAAAGCGAACACATACCGCAAATTCCTTCACGACAATCATGGTCGAAAGCAACAGGTTCTTTTCCTTCGTTGATAAGGTTTTCATTCAAAATATCCAACATTTCTAAGAATGAAGAATCCGTAGAAACGTCTGAAATTTTATATACCTCAAATTGTCCTTTTGTTTTATTGTTTTTCTGTCTCCAAATTTTCAGAGTCAGATTTAATCCTTTTTTTGCACTCATTTTCTTACTTTTTGGAGATTAATTTTTTGTGGGCTTGTCTGCATTTTCAAACTTCATATCAGGTTTCAAAATTTTTATTTTTTTTGAATTATTTTTCTTTAATTCCTGATATTTTTCTAAGCCTTTTTTAATGTTTTCTGACTTATCATCATTAGTTTTTGTAAAAGCCTGTTTAGTATCATTTTTAATCACCTGATAAAAAAGTTTTTTATCTTTAAATTCTTTAGGATCTAATGGCTTAAAATTTACACCTGCGATAAATGCTCCTGATTGACCTTCTCCATTTAGAACATATACTGAATTAGGCTCCAAATTTGCCTCAATGTAGTCTCTATTTTCAGATGCAGCCCAAAACAAATGCTCTCCTGGTTCGCATTCATAAACCAAATAGTTACTTCCAGAAATTGCTCCCAAAAAAGTATCTTTATCATAAAATCTAAAGTTCAACATAAACCCAGCACCTGATCTCACAAAATATACTAATGATTTTCCTTCTGAAGGTTTATCAATGGCTTGTGTAGTTATTTTTTGTGAAAAAATATTTATGCATCCTATTACAAATACAAAGAGTATTAATATTTTTTTTAGATTTTTCATAGACAGATTATTTATAACTTCTAGTTTTCACTTCAATGTTTTCGTACACCAGATCTTCTTTGTGCATCACTTCCTGATTAATATCCGCCCCTTTATATTCCCAAGCTGCTACGTATTTGTAATTCACATCATCTCTTTCAGCTTCACCATCAGGAGTAGCATGATCTTCACGGAAATGTCCACCACAAGATTCGTTTCTGTTAAGCGCATCGATCGCCATAAGATGTCCTAATTCCAGAAAATCTGCAACACGAAATGCTTTTTCAAGCTCGGTGTTCATTCCGTTTGCTTCACCCGGAACTTTTACATTTTTCCAGAAATCGTTTCGTACTTCTTCAATCTCTTTAATAGCTTCTCTTAAACCTTCCGGAGTTCTTCCCATTCCTACTTTATTCCACATAATGTGTCCTAATCGTTTATGAAAATAATCTACAGAATGTGTTCCTTTATTATTCAAAAAGAAATGTATCTTTTCTTGAACATCTTTTTCCGCTTCATCAAAAGAAGCTGTATTGGTAGGGATTTTACCGGTTCTGATATCCGCAGAAAGATAATCCGCAATTGTATAAGGAAGAACAAAATAACCATCGGCTAATCCTTGCATCAAAGCAGAAGCTCCCAATCTATTCGCTCCATGATCTGAGAAATTAGCTTCTCCAATCACAAAACATCCCGGAATGGTAGACATCAAATTATAATCTACCCAAACTCCACCCATTGTATAGTGAACAGCAGGATAAATCTTCATCGGAGTTTTGTACGGATCATCGGCTGTAATTTTTTCATACATCTGAAAAAGGTTTCCATACTTTTCTTCCACCCATGCTTTTCCTAAATCGTAAATCTGCTTATCGGTAGGATTATGAATATTTTTTTCTAAAGCTGATTCTTTTCCTTTTTTGATGATTTCTGTAGAAAAATCCAGATAAACCCCTTCTTTAGTATCATTATTTTCGATACCAAATCCATGATCGCATCTTTCTTTTGCTGCTCTGGAAGCTACGTCTCTCGGAACTAAATTTCCAAAAGCAGGATATCTTCTTTCAAGATAATAATCTCTGTCTTCTTCTTTAATATTTTCCGGTCTCAATTTTCCGGCACGAATGGCTTCTGCATCTTCTACTTTCTTCGGAACCCAAATTCTTCCGGAATTCCTTAAAGATTCGGACATCAAAGTCAGTTTAGACTGCTGAGTTCCATGAACTGGAATACAAGTCGGGTGAATCTGAACATAGCAAGGATTTGCAAAATACGCTCCTTTTTTATGAATTTTCCAAGCAGCAGAAACATTGGATCCCATTGCATTGGTGGAAAGGAAGTATACATTTCCATAACCTCCGGAAGCAATTACAACTGCATGTGCAGAATGCCTTTCAATTTCTCCCGTTACCAAATTTCTTGCAATAATTCCTCTTGCTTTTCCATCCACAATTACAAGATCCATCATTTCGTGACGGTTGTACATTTTGATTCTACCTTTACCAATTTGACGGCTCATTGCAGAATATGCACCCAATAAAAGTTGTTGTCCCGTTTGTCCTTTTGCATAAAAAGTTCTTTTTACCTGAACTCCTCCAAAAGAACGATTATCCAACTGACCGCCATAATCACGACCAAAAGGAACACCCTGAGAAACACACTGATCTATAATATTTGCAGAAACTTCGGCAAGTCTGTAAACGTTTGCTTCTCTTGCTCTGTAGTCTCCACCTTTGATAGTATCGTAAAATAATCTGTATGTAGAATCTCCGTCTCCCTGATAATTTTTAGCAGCGTTGATACCTCCTTGTGCAGCAATAGAGTGTGCTCTTCTTGGAGAATCCTGATAGCAGAATGCTTTCACATTGTATCCTTGCTCTGCTAATGTAGCTGCGGCAGAACCACCTGCCAAACCTGTACCTACAACAATAATATCAATTTTATCACGATTGTTTGGTGCAACAAGGTTCATATGGTCTTTATGATTTTTCCATTTGTCTTTTAAAGGACCTGCCGGAATTTTTGAATCTAATGTGCTCATATTTTATCTTGATATTATTGAGTTACGTAATGAAAAACAGCGATAATGATAAATCCTAAAGGAATCAAAATTGAATACCAATTTCCTAAAGTCTTAATAACCGGTGTATATTTTGGATGTCTTGCTCCAACAGACTGGAAAGACGATTGAAAACCGTGCGCTAAATGCAATCCCAACAAAATAAAGGAAACTACATATAAAATTACTCTCCATAAATCGGCAAATTTTTCATGCAATTCTCCCCAAAATCTAGTAGTATCAGAAGGGTCTCCGTTTCCAGGAATATATTTATAAGATACCTCATGAATCCAGAAATCATAAAAGTGAAGCACTAAAAAGGCCAAAATAACTGCTCCCGAAATAACCATATTTCTGGACATCCAAGTGGAATTATTTGCCGGAGAATTTGCTGAATATTTCACAGGTCTCGCCTTGTTATTCTTAATTTCCAAAACAAAACCCATCACAAAGTGAAATACCACTGCAAAAATAAGAATCGGTTGCATGAGATATTGCACAAAAGGATTGTATCCCATAAAATAGGATGCATCGTTGAATGCAGATTCACTAAAAACAGAAAGCATATTTACGGAAACATGCATAATCAAAAAGATCAGCAGAAATATCGCCGATAATGCCATTGCATATTTTCTACCAATAGTAGAACTTAAAAATCCCGACATAGTATTTTTTTAATAGATGTAATTTCACAAATTTAGAAAATGTGTCACTACCTTAAAAGTGAGATTTATCAGAATTCAATAGTTTGTAATCCTTCTAAATAAGACATTGGGAAATTTTAACGCTTAATAATCATTCTTTTTCTAGAGAATAATACTTCCCATTGACATTCAATCCTTTTGCAGAAACGAAAAATACATCATATTCCTCCGTTCTTCTCGAGGCAAGATAAGGCTCAATGATATTTTTTCTAATTTTAGCAGTATCGCATTTTTCTGAAAAATAAAAATGTACCTCGTTCCTTTCTTTACTAATCAATACTTTGTCTTTAAAATGTTTGGAAATTAGGATTTCATTTTTGCTATTTTCATGTAATGTGAAAAAAATTCGGAACAATATAAAACTGCATAATAATGAAACTGTCAGAAACAAAGTTTTAAAATTAAATTTCTCCATTAAAAACTTCAGACTGAAAACAATAATAAAACAAATCAATACTTCAACAGCATTCATCGGAATCATTTTATTGAAAGCAAAATCTTTATCTGCAAACCAATGAATGATTTTAAGCAAAATCTCAATTATCCAATCATACATCTGATTTATATATTTAATGTTCATTTCAAAATTGAAAAGGATTGTCATGAGCAATGAAAAAATAATGATGAATTCCGAAAAGGGAATTATAATAAGATTAGCCGGAACCGACATCCATGAAAACTGATGAAAATAATACAAACCAAAGGCAAGGTTGCAATTTGTGCAGAAACTGACATAGAAAAAGCGTTATAAAATAACTTTTGATACCATTTTTCTGCAATCGGAAAATAATTCAAAATAGGCTGATTCAGCCAAAAAATCCCAAGAACGGCAAGAAAACTTAATTGAAAACCGATATCAAAAAGTTGCTGCGTATCTGCAAAAAGAATGATCAACCCTGCAAAAGAAAGTGAATGCAACAAATCCGGCTTCCGCTGCAAAAGTATATAAATACAATAAATGGTAATCATAATGCAAGAACGCACAACAGAATTCCCAAAACCAATATACATGGCAAATCCCCAAATTAAAAGCAAACTTATTATGATGCTTACATTGCGAAACTTTACAGGAATCAGGTTCTTAAGAATCATCATGATTATCCAATACATGATCGCAATATGTGTTCCGGAAATTGCCAAAAAATGTACCAATCCCGATTTATTAAAATCCTGAATTGTAACCTCATCCATTTCCGTACGATCAGCCAGAATAATACCTTTCAGTAGATTTTTTGTTTGAAATGATATTGCTGAATTATCAATTTTCCGTAAAAGGTCTACTCTATTTTGTTTAATTTTATCAATATAGTTTAGATTTTTTCGGTCAGCAATTTCGTAAGAGTTTGGGAGATAGCTTTGAAAATAAATTCTCTCCCTTTCAAGATATTTCTGATAATCAAACTGAAAATCATTATCCGGTTTTTGAGGCCTGTTTATCCATAAATCTGCACGGTAAAAATGTAGAAAATCCAATTCTTTTAAATTTTTAGGAGCAGTAAGCACACTGGTGAAAATTCCTGATTTTGTATGCAGGTTGATAACATATCTTCTACTTTTTGCGGTAGAATTCAGCTTTTTTTCAAGAGTGAAAATCATCTTTTTTTCTTTTTCCAAATTTGGAAGGTCTGGCTTCTGAGAATTATAGAAATGCATAAACATTCCCACAGAAAAAAATAAAAAAACAACAAAAACTTCCTTCATTTTCTGGATATATAGGTTTTTCAGAAAAAGTGAAAGAATGGATAAAAAACTGATTCCCAACAATGTAAAAATACAATACTTGCCAATAAAAAAATTATTCTGAAAAAAAATTCCCAGAATAAAGCTTATCAGATAAATCAAAAAAGGCTGCTTTGTCAAAATTTTGTAAAATTATAATAACAATAAAAAATTTGAAAAATAATAAATTAAATTTAAAAAACTATGAATAGAAAAAGAAATATCCTGCCTTTCAACAGAATATTTCAACTAAAAATGTTTAAAAAGTCAAATATAAATCTGACGATCAATCGTTTATATTGATTTGTGTTTTTTATAATAAATTAGGTGATTCTTTATTCACAATCAATAATCGAATCCCTCATTCATTAGTACGAATCTGAATGATAAAAATTATCCATAATAATTTTTATCACGGAAAATCCCATCTACACTCCATTTTCCAGCACCTTGTGCAAAAAGTAATATTCCTACCAATCCCCACAAAAATGGTAATTGATCTGCATACCAAAATTCGCCATTTCCTACTTTAAAACAAATATAAAACATAGTAACTGAGAGAACCAAACAAGCAAAACGGAACAAAAAACCCAATACAATGAGAATTCCACAGGCCAATTCCGTTCCTTTTCCAAGATACACCATCAATAAAGGATTGGACGAGTTTTTAAACTGATCCCATTTAGAATAATCCATCATCAGTTGCCCATCAAAAACTTCTTTTCCGTGCCATATCATTAATCCTCCCAGAATTAGTCTTAATAAAAAATACAGATTTTGATGTCCTACAATAGGATTTGTGTCTAATAGTTTTTTCATAAAATTTGTTTTAAAATATTTTTACGTCTTATTTTTTGTTAATAATAAAAGTGTAGATAGAATGTTGAACCGCTTTTTGTGTAATTTCCTGATTGTTGATAAGGATTTTATAGGGTAAAGATTTATCAGAAGAATTCATCACTACCAAAACCATTTTTCCATCAGGGTTTTGAAAAGCTGTTGCTTGGAGATAGGCATTATTCAGAAAAATATTAATTCTTTTCGCTCCCTTTTCTATAAATTTTGAAAAATGTCCGATATAATAAAACGCCGGAGTATAAATAAGCTCTCCTGTTTTTGTGTCTGCGTGTACCGGCGCAAAGCAAAAGTTTCCAACATGGTTTGGTCCTCCTTTTTCATCCAAGAGTATATTCCAGTCTGTCCAACCTACCGTTCCTGCGTTAAAATCGTTAATCATAGCCGAACCATACCTTTCTCCCCATTTCCAATCGTTCATTTTAGAAAAATCAAAAGGAGCGTTACATCCTTCCGTAAAAAGCAGATGGTGATTCGGAAACATCTCCTGTACTTTTGCTACGTTTTCGTACATTGGTCTTCCAACAGACCAGTCTTCATACCAATGATAACCAATTCCCCAAACCAATTTTGCAGTTTCAGGATCTAAAGTTTCAAAAGTACGCTGTGCCATTGCATTACGGTTGTGATCCCAAATAATTATCTTTTTATCAGAAAATCCTGCTTTTCTGAGCTGAGGCGACAGATTGTTTCTCACAAAATCGGCTTCTTCTTTAGCAGAAAACTGACAGCTTTCCCATATTTGCGTTGCCATCGGTTCGTTTTGCACTGTTATTCCCCAGATCGGTATTCCCTCTTTTTGATAGTTTTGAATAAATTTAACAAAATATTTTGCCCAAGTTTCGTAATACTCCTTTTTCAACTTACCACCATGCAATATGTCATTATTAGTTTTCATCCAAGCTGGTGGACTCCATGGACTTGCATACAGCGTTAAATCATTATTGCGAATTTTTAAAATTTCCTTTAGCAAAGGTATTCTGTATTTTTTATCATGCTCTACAGAAAAAGTAGACAGGCTTTTATCATTTTCAGCAACATACGTGTATGATTCTGAAGAAAAATCACATGAATGAATATTGGTTCTTCCCAAAGAATAATTAAGTCCTTCTTTAGAATAATAGGCTTTTAGAAGTTCTTCTTGTTTTGCTTTTGGTAATTTGTAAAAAACTTCTGCGGAGGCATCAGTAACCGCTCCACCAATTCCTAAAAATTCCTGATATGTTTTTTTAGGGTCTATAACAATATAATTGTCCCATTCTCCCATTTCTGTATAGGTTTTCCACTGGTTTTTTGATTCTGCTTTGATGAGTTTTGCCTTTAAAGAATCTGAGGTCACAAATATATTTTCAATTTTATATTGTGATTTTATCAGGCTTATTCCCATCAAAAAAATGGAAAAAAAATAGGTTTTCATAAGGGAACTGTATTAATAGGTAAAAATCATTTCTTCATTCTTATTTTCCACAACAAAAGTCTGTGTGTCTTTTATTTCATTTTGTTTTCTCATGTTTTGCAGTGCGGAAGCATCATAATAAATCTGATCTAGATTTGCCAACGGATCAAATGGTTTTTGCTTTTCTATTTTTACATTTAATTCAGATTTTACAGTATCAAAACCATGAAGAATCAATTTGATTTTTTTGAAATTTGAATTCCATTTTCCTTCTGCTTTAGAAAAACGGATCATTCTTTTTTCCGGGTTAAATTCTATTAAACGTTTATAAAAATCACCTTTTTCATAGTTTAAAGTTTCACCATCATCTTCGTAATAAGAAAAAATGTTGGTTTTATTCCCGTTATAAATATGAAGTAAAAGTGTGTCATCCGGTTTTTCTTTAGTAGACTGGGTTACATTTTGAAGCGGGATAATAGAAGATTCTTTTACAAAAATGGGTAAATGATAAGCGTCTATATTCAATATCTTTTCCTGATTTCCCGTTATTTTTTCGTCTGTAAACAAATTATAGAAATTTCCATCAGGAAAATAAATTTTCTTCTGCTTTTCTTTGCTGGTTACAGGTGCTATAAACAAGGCATCGCCAAAGAAAAACTGGTGTTGATAATTGATATCATAAATTTTAGCATCAAAAGGATAATCTACACATAATGCTTTAGAGATCGGCATTCCGTTTTGGGAAGTTTCATGAAATTTGGAATACAAATACGGCATTAATTGATATCTAAAACCTATATACGACTGAGAAATAAGTTCATTTTCTTCGCCGTAACTCCAAGGTTCGTTAGAAGCTGCAAACTGCTCTCTATGATTTCTGAGGTAAGGTGAAAAGACACCAACTTCTACCCATCTTTTATATAAATCTTTATTTCCGTCACCGATATAACCTCCCAAATCGGGACCTACAAAAGGTATTCCCGAAAGATTCATCTGATTATTGAGCAAAACACCTAAAAGCAAATGCTCATCTTTTGCCTGATTATCGCCACTCCAAACTGTTGCATAGCGCTGTACACCTGCAAAAGCAGAACGTGTCATCACAAACGGACGTTTGTTTCCGCCATATTTTTTGAAAGACTCGAAAGAGGAACGCGCCATCAAAAAACCATACAAATTGTGAGATTCTGCGGTATTGGATTTTCTTCCATTATAATCAAAAACTACATTATCGGGCATCATTTGTCCTTCTATTGCAGGTTCGTTCATATCGTTCCAATAGCCGTTAATTCCCACATCCTGATAAATTTTCATTTGATCTGACCACCATTTTCTAGCTTTCGGATTGGTAAAATCGGGATAATGATTGGTGTTTGGATAAATATCAGTGATGTAATTTTCTCCATCTTGATATTTTAGGAAAATATCTTCTTTCAAGCCGCTTTTGTAGGCAGAATAGGATTCGTCAATTTTAATTCCGGGATTTACCGAGGCTGTAAGTTCAATGCCTTGTTGCTTTAACTGTGAAGCCATTCTTTTCATATCCGGAAATTTTTTGGTGTCAATACGGAAAGGTTCGTATTCTACCAGATAATCAGCATCCAGCACAATTCCGTCTAAAGGAATTTTCTTTTGCCTAAAAGTATTTGCAATGAATTTTACCTGATCCTCATTATAATAACTGCACCGTGATTGTTGATAACCGATGCTCCATTTTGGAGGAAGAGGCATTCTTCCTGTCAAGGCTGTATAATTTTCAATGACTTTCACCACAGAATGATCGTGAATAAAGAAATAATCCATATCTCCTCCTTCAAAACTAACAGACATGAAACGATTATTAGACGAACCAAAATTGAAAGTTCCTTTGTACGAATTGTCATAATAAATTCCATACACCTCATCCTTGAGAATACCAATATAGAAAGGTACACTGATGTACATAGGATTTCTGGGATCATCATATTTATAAAAATCAGTATTCCAAGTAGTGACAATGCTTTTATACCGGTCAAGATTTCCCAAAGATTCACCCATTCCTACAAAATGTTCGCCCAAATATTTTTTATAGACCGTAACTTTATCGCCCTGAAAAGTAGTTCCTAAAGCTTTCCCATCAATATCTTCATTTAGGATTTTGCCATCAGCATTTTTGTAGGTAATTTTAAAATAAGGTTTTTTCTGGATTTCTGCTGTAATTTCTGAAGTGGAAACTGTGAGTGAGGAATTGTTTTCTGCTATTTTAAAATCAGAAAAATTGGGAGTTTTCTCATCAACCAATGCAAAGGAAAAATCTTCAATGTTTTTATTCTTAGAAACCTGCACCCGGATTGTATGTGGATTATATACTGAAATTTTAAAGAATTGTTTTGCAGTTTCTCCTTCTAATCCGTGATTGGTTTTATGATAATTGGTAATTTCTCCCACCGATTCCTGGGAAAACATCATTAATGGAAAAAATATAAAGAGGTATTTCATTTTTTAATGGTTTTTTAAACTTTGTCAAAGATTTAAGAACTTTGACAAAGTGAAAGTGTTTGATTTTTTTCTAAAAAAAGATACTATTTTTTTAGTATCATAGGTTTTTCCAATTCATTATAATATCCATAATTATTTGCTTATCAGCTATTGCAAATAATAGCATTTCGGTGTAGTACAAATTTTTTTCTTTTTCAGAATCTCCTGCCCATAATTTTTGATTTATTTTTTTTACAAGAGCATTCAATTCCAAATAAGCAACTTTTTTATCAATAAAAAGAGATCTATCCATTTTATTAATAAAATTTTTTCCGTTTAAATCTTCTATTTTATTTGGTTGATAATGCTTGATGTTTTTTAATCTTATTAAAACATTCATATCAAATGCAGACATTTTAGAGTTTCTACCTGTAGGTATTGGAAAAAAATAGTTTCCCGCATCTTCTGAAAGTATAATCCAATTAAGGGTATAAGCTACACGAGAATCATAAATTATCTTACTATCAGGAAACATAAATGCCCCCACTTTTGAAGAACTCGCAATCCTATTAAAATCTGCCTCATCTTTATTTATTAAATTATCAATTAAGTTTATTGCATCACTATCATTCCCAGACGAAATTCCACCCCATTTTTTTATGATCCATAAACTCAGTTCATCAAACAATGGCTTGTTACCTTTCAAGGTTTCATTAAGTTTTTTTCCAATAATTTTTTTAAGCATTATTGAATTTTCATAGGAATTGTCTGTACTTATCTCTTCAATTTCAGTATCATTTAAAATTTTAAGCTCTACAAGTTTATCAATGTTTAGTTTCCATTTATACAATCTGGGCAAATCGGATTTATACCTGTTCAGATAATTGACAAACTTATCAATATCAAATTCAATTGTCATAATTCATCTGTTTTTCATTAAGGTTTCACCCATCTATTAATGGTATTATACGGAAATTTTAATACTATTTTATAATAACCATCAGGTTTTCCTTTGGGTAAATCAAATTCTGTGTACCAGTTTTTTACTTTCTCGGTTTTCGTCAGTTTGTAATCATCTTTTCCACCATTTTTGAAGTTATTGGTAAGTGAAAGATAAATGTTCACATCTCCTTCTTCTTTCAGAAAAGTCCACCAGATTTTCACTTTGCCATTTTCTATTTTTATCACAGGTTCTATTGCAGAAATTTCCCCGATAAGAGGAGTTCCGTCTAATTCAAAGGCAAGTTCTTTATTAATGTTCATCCCCAAAAATCGGACAATGGTAGGAAATAGATCTACAATTCCCGGTTGCTGATTTTTAGCGTATTGATTAAAATTCGGAGAATTGGTTAATATCCATGTACTGCGTTCTCTTGCGCTTTGTCCGCCGTGGTGCCAACCAAAAGTATCTCTCCCGTGATCAGTGGTTACAATAAAAAGCCATTCTTCATTGAAGTTTTTTTCACGATATTCGATAGCCTGATCAATTTTCCCGAGACGTTCATCCGTTTTGCGCAATGCGTTGTAATAATATTCGGAATCTCCGTGACGATGTCCCATTTCATCAGTATACTCCAGATATACCCAAGATAAATCAGGAGCATCTTTTTTCACAGATTCTACGGTTTTATCTGTTACAAAATCATCAATGATATTATAAAAATGACCTTCAGAATCGTGAGGAAATTTTTTTTCGTCTTTTTCGTAACCGTCAAAATAAATATCGGGTTGGAAATTTCCGGTTTCTTTTGCGGAACTTCCCAAAAGCTTGGTTCTGTTGTCTTCCCATGTAGAAAAAACGGCGGTTTTTTTGTTAGGGAATTGTTCTTTAAAGATTTTAAAAATAGTTGGGTAATGGTAATTGGGAGCTGTAATATCATTGTCCCAGACATTATGTTTATTTACCCAGGTTCCGGTAAGCAAAGAATTGTAGCCGACAGCGGAAATTGTAGGAGTTTCGCTGTATGTGTTTTTTTCACCACCGACGTGAGCTTGAGTAAAAAGTCCTTTTTTAGCAATTTTTTCTACATTTTTAAGTTTCATATCCCGAATAACATCATACGAAATCCCATCCGCAATTACGAAAAGTACTTTTTTAGTCTTTTGTGCAAATGTAAATGCCGAGCAAAAAAACAATAAGAAGAATATTTTTTTAGTCATTAATTACAAAATTTTTATTGAATAAATCCTTCATTGCTAAATTGAGTTCCCATTGGTCAGCAACCGGAACATTGCTAAATGGCAAACCCGGCAGATATGGTTGTGGACCAAATTCTGTAAGAAAAGTAAATCGAGTGTAATTTTTGTGAGTTTCCAAAATTTGTTTCCACCAATTTAGGAATTTTTGGGTAGTTTCTTCCCATTCCGGAGCCAAAAAGTGATTGACTTGCGGAGCTTGGGAAAACCCAATTCTTGCGTGTATGTGTCTAACTCTGGGAAATATTTTCTCCAAAATCTCATCCTGACCTATCAATAAACTTTCCGAAACATTACACCAATGAGACAAATCTGCTGTCAATTCCAGTTCAGGGAATTTTTCAAGGTATTCCAATGTTTTCAGACTATGAAATGAAAATTTTCCCCGATGCGTTTCGTGAAATATACTGATTCCGCTTTTTTTTGAAAGTTCTATTGCACATTCTATAAATGCACAATTTTCCTCAAAACTAAAAAAATCGGCTCCGGTTTGCACATTAATAAAATCGGGTTTTAAGGCGATAACTTCTCCCAGTCGTTTTTTATAGCGTTGCAAATGTTCTTTGAAACCTTCATTTTGATAGGCTAAAACTGCTTGTCCTACAAAAATGAATTCCTGATTTTGCCTTATTTCATATAGTTTTTGTTGAAATTCAGAAATATATTCCTGATTTTGCGGCATATTAATTTCTACACCTGCGTACTGATTAGATTTTACAAAATCCAAAAACTGTGATGCAGACCAGTCTTCACTTCCCCATTGTGTAGCTAAAACTTTGATTTTCATTTTAATGCTTCGTCTTTATCCTTAGACAGAAAATCGGTGCTTTCTGATAAACCTTCAGCTTCCCAAGTCATCAGAGCGTCATTAGGTACTGTTTCTAAAGGTTTTATGCAACTCATATTCGGCTCATTGTACGGAATATTGGAAGCACGGTTGTAGCAGGAAATAAGACTCCATCTCGGAAACTCTGAAGTATTGGCTTCTGAACGGTGCAATAAATTGGAATGAAAAAATAATGCGTCACCTGCTTTCAGTTCTACAAAAATATGCTCCATGGTTTTCAATGCTAAATCTACATAATGCTGAGAAGCACCTACCTGCTCACCGGAAAAACCATGTTCAATTCTTCCCATTTTGTGTGTTCCTTTGATGACTTGCAGACAACCATTTTCTTTATTGGCATCTGTAATAGCAACCATTACAGAAATCATCTGTTCCGGAAAAAGGAATTCGTTTTTATACCAATAACCGTAATCCTGATGCCATTCCCAAGCTCCGCCAACTTTTGGTTCTTTTTGCATGAGTTTAGAATGAAAATGACAGACAGGAGCTTCTCCATCCAGTAATTTATCTACATTATGAACCATTCTTTCGGATTTGGTGAGAAGTCCGTAAGTATCATTTCCGGGAGTGTACCAAAGGCTGAGTTTTGTTTTTTTTCCGGTCTGGTCATTAAGATCGAAAGCGTTTTTACGCATGACATCATCATTTACAGCAATTTCGTGTAGTTTCCGGGTTTCTTCAGGGGATAGAAAATTTCTGATGATGATGAAACCGTCTTTATGATATTGAATTATTTGTTCAGGGGTTAAATGAAAATTGTTCATTGTGTTTAATTTTTATTCATTTTGTGTATTATTTCTTTTTTAGAACCGGACTTTTGCTTGTAAAACTTAATCTTTTTAATCCTCTTTGGATTTCCGGAATGTTCATGAATAATTTCCAAAGTAAGCCTGTTCTGTAGTTTTCTATCATTACTACAATGGGTCCCTGATCAATTGCCAAATAGGTATTTGACGACCAGTTTTTTCCTAAATGAAAACCATCATGAAAACCGTATTCACCCCAAATTTTTCCACCTAATTCTTCATAAAAATAACGCATTGCCTGCATACTTTCTTTAGGCGTAAATGGTAATGAAGAAATAGCGGCAGTTGGCTGTATCACACCAAAATCGTTATCCGGACTATGGGCAATGTAACCTTTATAGCTGTCTCCTGCTGTTAAACCCCAACATTTTTCGCCATAACCTGTATGTTTTTTTGGATTTTCAATGCAATAAGCTCTATTAATTAAAGTATGATTTCGGGTTTGTACTTCGTAGTCAATATTTAAACTATCCTTCAAACCTCGCGGATCAATTCCCTGAAAAGTATATTGTTCAAAGAAAAGAGGTCCTCCTTTATCGGTATCATAATTTCCAAGAGGTAATTCGTAGCCGTAATATTTTTTACCATTTTTAAAACCGGTTGCTCCTGCCCAAGTTCCGTTATAAGCGTCTTTACTGATTGGATGCCATGTAGAAGATGCTGCCATTATATAGGTAATAAGTGCTTCGTTCCAGCCCCAGATCGGGAAATTCATGTCAAATCCTTGATAAGGAGACCAATGCCAGTACAATTTTTTCTCGTTATTGGTAAACCAGTTCCAGTTGATGGTGTCCCACATATCATTTACTCTTTTTTTAAGATAAATTTCTTTGGTGGTATTTTGGTTAAAATATTCTCTGGCGCATAGAAAACCCATCATCAGATAGGAGGTTTCTACTAAATCTGCTCCATCGTCCAGTCTTCCGAAAGGAATGGTTTTTCCTGTAGCTCCATCCATAAAATGTGGAAATGCTCCATGAAAACGGTCTGCTTTTGTTAAAAAGTCCGCAATCTGGATAATTCTGTCTAATCCTGCTTCTCTGGAAATCCATTTGCGTTCTACGGCGACAATGGTACTCATAATTCCGAATCCGGTACCTCCAACTGCGATAGCTTCCGGACCGAAAGTTCCTTTGCTGAGGTTAGGTTCATCCCAAGCTTCGTTGATGTAATCCCAATAATAATTGCATTTTACGGTATTGCTTCGCTCTCTTGCCATTCCGGAAACGGGATGTCCGTAATGCCAGAAAAACCTGAAGGTCTGTTTTTGTACGGTTTCCATTAACTCTTCATCAGAAAGTCCTTTTTTTACGCCCACAATGGGAATTTTTTCCTTGACATTGGCTTCATTAGGTTTTTGAGCTAACGAAAAACCAAAGATTAATGTAAAGAATATTGAGTGTAAATTTATTTTTGCCATGTTATTATTTTAGCAGTTACTTTTTGTGAATGGGTTCCTATCATAATTTCAAATTCGCCTTCTTCCCAATCATAGATTAAATCTTCATTGTAAAATTTCAGAAGTTCCGGAGTGATGTCGAAAGTTACGGTTTTACTTTCTCCTTTTTTTACCATTATTTTCTGAAAACCTTTCAGTTCTTTTACAGGGCGTGTTATACTTGCTACTTTATCCTGAATATACAACTGTACCACTTCTTCCCCATCATAGTCACCAGAATTGGTAATAGTGATGCTTGCTTTCAGTGTTTCATTTCCTTTCAGTTGTGTTTTGGAAATTTGTAAATTGTCATATTTAAACTGAGTATAGCTCAACCCAAAACCAAATGGAAACAAAGGATCGTTTCTTTCGTCTAAATAATTAGATTTATATTTTTCAAAGCGGTTATCCGTAAATTCTAAGGGACGTCCTGTATTTTTATGGTTATAGTAAATGGGAACTTGTCCTACAGAACGAGGAAAGGTCATGCTTAGTTTTCCAGAAGGATTAACTTTTCCAAAAAGTACATCTGTAATGGCGTGTCCTGCTTCAATTCCGGGAAACCAGACATTCAGAATTGCATCTGGAAATTCAATCATATCTGATAAATCCAATGGTCTTCCTGTGAAAAGTATGACTACAATTGGTTTTCCTATTTTTTTCATTTCCTGCAACAGTTTCAACTGGTTTTCAGGAAATTTAATATCTGTTCTGCTTGAACATTCTCCTGTCATCTCAGAAGCCTCACCTAAAACCAAAACAATTTTGTCTGCTTTTTTTGCGGTTTCTATGGCTTCTTTTAACAATATTTCAGGTGACTTTTTAGGTTGATCTTTTGGAAATTCTATATATGCGTTTTTTTCCAAATTTAAATTTTCGGTGATATTACAACCTCTGGAATAAAGGAACTGAGCTTTTTCTGGAAGCTCTTCTAAAGCAGATTTTAAAGTAACTGATTCTTTATAATCTACCGCAACAGCCCATGTTCCCGGCATATTGGCTTTGTCATCAAGCAAAGGACCGATAAATGCTATTTTTTCTCCGTTCTTAAGTGGTAAAGTTTGTTTTTCGTTTTTCATCAGCACGAAAGTCTGTGCAGCAATCTGTCTGGCAACATTTCGGTGTTCTTGTGTAAGGATGTCTGTTTTTAATCTTTTTTCGTCAAGATAACGATAAGGATCATCAAATAAGCCAAGATTGTATTTCATTTCTAAAATTCTCCGACAAGCCTGATCTATTTCGTGTTCTGAAATTTTTCCTTCTTCCACTGATTTTTTTAGTGTTTTAAGGAAATCTTCACCTACCATATCCATATCTGTTCCTGCTTTCAAAGCTCTAGCAGCCACCTGCTGATTATTTCCCAAACCATGTGCAATCAATTCTTTAATTGCCGTGAAATCGGTAACTACAAAGCCTTTAAAACCCCATTGTTTCCTCAAAACATCAGTAAGCAACCATTTGTTTGCTGTGGAAGGAACTCCATTGATGTCATTAAAGGAAGTCATTACTGTAGCAACTCCTGCATCAATTGCGGCTTTGTAGGGAGGAAAATATTCGTTGTACATTCTGTTTTGGCTCATGTCTACGGAATTGTAATCTCTTCCAGCTTCAGAAGCACCATATAATGCGAAGTGCTTTACACACGCCATTATGGTATTGTTTTTTGATAAGTCGTCTCCTTGATATCCTTTTACAAGGGCTTCTGTAATTTTTGAGCTCAAAAATGGATCTTCACCTGCTCCTTCAGCCACTCTTCCCCAACGCGGATCTCTTCCAATATCCGCCATGGGAGAATAGGTCCAGTTAATGCCATCTGCAGAGGCTTCTTTGGCAGCAATTTCTGCGCTTAATTTTACCAATTCAGGATTCCAGGAGGCGGAAAAAGCAAGAGGGATGGGAAATCCTGTCTTGTATCCATGAATGACATCAAGACCAAAAATGAGCGGTATTTTCAGACGAGACTGTGAGACTGCAATTTTTTGTGTTTTTTTTATGCGGTCAAGAGTAGTCATATTAAGTACCGCTCCCAATTTGCCATCTTTTATATACTTTTCTGCATCGGCGCTTACTGCAGCCCCTGTCTTAATATCTCCGGGAGGAGAGATGAGATTGAGCTGACCTATTTTTTCTTCTAAGGTCATTTTGCCCATTAAGTCATTAATAAAAGTATCTTTTTGGGAATAGTCCTGGGCAAAAATCAAAGAAAAACCTAATGAAAACAGTACAATTTTAAATTTTTTCATGAAAAATATTGTTAAGTAGTTTATAAAATTAATCATACATTTTTAATTGTACTATTTCTGATTTGAAGCATTGTGTCTTGAATCTAATATCTTGCGTTTATTTTTCTGTATCCATCTGTAGAAATTTTTCCTTTTCTGAAATTTACTTTCTTGTAAATAAATACTACTTCATTTCTATTTTCGATTTTTATACTACATTTAGTTTCATCACTATTTCTATTGCAAGTGTTGTAAAAACTTTGTTCACATATTTTTAATTTTATTTCCTTTAAAAATATTTTTCAAACCAATATTAGTAATGATATTATTATGCTTATTGCTGATATTTTTATATCAATCATTTATTTTTTTTAATAAAAATTATAATATTATGTCCAAAAATGATATTTTTATGACTGATAAAAATCATAAAATGATATAAACTCATAAAATTTTCATAAAAATATATACTTTTATATCTTTCGGTACTTTTCAAAAACGAACAAATGGGGCATAAAAATACCAATATTATGATTCCTGCACTGGAACATCTTACCAAAAATGATGATGAATCATTTGTATATCGTTATTTTGATTACGAATATTTTCCCACTCCTTGGCATTATCATCCGGAATTTGAGCTTGTCTTGGTAGTTTCCAGCACAGGAACCCGATATATAGGAAATCATGTAAAAGAATTTTCCGAAAACGATCTGTGTTTCATAGGAAGTAATGTACCACACACCTACAAAAACGAGGAAAAATATTATCAAAAAAAAAGAAACCTGAAAGCACAATCTATCGTAATACACTTCAGTTTGGAAAGTTTTGGAGGAATTTTGTCCTTACCTGAATTAAAACCCATTTGTTCTTTTTTGAAGGACAATAAAAAAGCGTACGAAATCAATGGCTATGATCAGGAAAAAATAGCCGAGATTATGAAAAAAATGCGGCATTACCCACCTCTTAAAAAATGGTATTCGTTGATACAAATTTTAGAAATCATAAGTAAGTCTAAAAATCTTACCAATATTCTCACAGACGATATAGAAGCATCTAATCCTTTGGAATCGATGCGCTTGAGTAAGGTTTTTGATTATGTGAAAAACAATTTTCATAAAGAAATAAAAATAGCAACACTTGCTGATTTGGTACATATGACGGAGACTTCGTTTTCCCGTTTTTTTATTCAAAGAACACGGGTATCGTTTACCGATTATTTAATAGAATTTCGCCTAACCAAGGCTATTAAATTACTTTTGGAAACAGAAGAAAACATAGAAACTATTGCCAACAAATGCGGATTTTTTAATATTTCTAATTTTAACAGGCATTTTAAAAAGAAGTATGAAGTAACACCTAATCATTACAGGAAAACAAAAATTTTGTCAATCTAAATTTCTATAATCCTGCATATTGTTTACATACAAACGTACAATTCCATTTTTACAACGCTTTTTTATTTAAATTTGAAGAAATATTCTATTTACCAATGAGCTTCTTTGAAGAAAAAAATGCCGAAATGGATCGCTATCTGGAAACACATGCTTCCAACGAACCGGAGCTATTAAAAAAACTAAGAAAGGAAACCTACCAGAAAACCACACAGCCACACATGATTTCGGGATATCAGCAAGGAAGGCTTTTAACAATTATTTCCAAAATCCTGCAACCTAAAAAAATTTTAGAAATAGGGACGTTTACAGGCTATGCAGCACTTTGTCTTGCAGAAGGTTTGGCAGAAAACGGAAAACTAATCACGCTTGATGTGAATGAAGATCTGGCCTATTTACCACAAAAATATTTTAATGACAGTGGATTTTCAGAAAAAATAGAATTCAGGATTCAGGATGCAAAAGAATTTTTGAGAAATTCGGATGAAATTTTTGATCTGGTCTTTATAGATGCCGATAAAGAAAATTATGTAGAATATTTTAAACTGATAAAACCAAGAACTCGATCAGGCTCGGTAATTTTGTTTGATAATGTGCTTTGGTACGGAAAAGTTTTAGAAGAAAATCCAAAACAAATTCCCACTCAAAAAATTAAGGAATTAAATGATTTAATAGCAAAAGATGAAGATTTCGAAAATCTTATTCTACCTTTGCGAGACGGAGTAAATCTTCTTCGTAGAAAATAAAATTTAACTATAAACTTGTTGTCACTCTGAGCGAAGTCGAAGAGTTGAACCTCGAATTTAGAATATGAATAAAGCAATTTGCTCTGTAAGTGTAGCTCCGGTTCGGGAAGAGCCATCCGAAAAAGTAGAAATGGTCACTCAAATGCTTTTTGGTGAAAGCTGCGATATTCTGGAAGAACAGAAGTATTGGACGAAAATAAAAATGCATTATGACGGCTATGAAGGATGGATTGATGTAAAACAGATTTCGCACGTTTCGGAAGAATATTTAGCAAAAAGAAAAGTAACAGTTATCACGGAAGATTTTTCTTCGGTGATTATGAAAGATGGCAGAACACTTCTTTCTATGGGTTCTGAAGTAGAATTTCCTGTGGTTGCTTCCAGAAGAAGTCATGATCTTCGGGAAAGCATCGTTCTCACGGCAAAAGAATTTCTGAATATTCCTTATTTGTGGGCCGGAAAAAGTTTTTTTGGGGTGGATTGCAGCGGATTGGTTCAGTTGGTTTATAAAATTCATGGAATTAAACTTCCGAGAGATTCTTATCAGCAAGCGGAATTGGGAGAAGCACTTACATTTGTGGAAGAAAGCCAACCCGGCGATATTGCTTTTTTTGAAAATTCCGAAGGAAAAGTAGTACATGTCGGAATTATGATGGCAAATCAGCAAATTATTCATGCTTCAGGAAAAGTGAGAATTGATACTTTGGACAGCACCGGAATTTTTAATAAAGAACTAAATCAACATACTCATAAACTTAGATTTGTAAAGAAAATTCTAAATGATTAATTCTTTTCGGATATGAAAAAAAATAAAGACAATTCTGAATTCTATAAATGGGGTGAAAATTGCGAAAGTTGGATTCTGAATAATTCGGAAAACCTTGTTATCAAGCAAGAAAAAATGCCAAAAGGAACTTCAGAAAAACTTCATTATCACGAAAAAGCAGATCAGTTTTTTTACATTTTAAATGGAAATGCCGCTTTTCATCTCAATGATGAAAAAATTAATGTGAGATCAGGAGAAGGAATTTCTGTTCGTTCTAAAAACATTCATTCTATTTCTAATGAAAATCCGGAAGATTTGGAATTTTTGGTAATTTCTACCTCTTCCACTGAGAATGATAGAATTTTGATTTAGCTAAAATAGTCCCGTTTTGAAAGTCTTTTACAACATATTCATCAATCTACTCATTTTCGGAATGAAAATCGGGGCGGTATTCAATTATAAATTAAAGCGTGGATTGGCTGGAAGAAGACAAAGCTGTGAAAATGTTCAGGTTAAATTTTCAAAAAACGATAAAGTTATCTGGATGCATGCTGCAAGTTTAGGCGAATATGAACAAGGTCTTCCTGTTTTAGAAAAACTTAAAGAAAATTTTCCTCAATATAAAATTCTTATTACTTTTTTCTCACCTTCCGGATATGAAAACGTGATCAAAAAAAAGCATATTGCAGATGTGGTTTGCTATCTTCCGTTTGACAGAAAAGATTGGGTGAAAGATTTTCTATCCTATTTCCAAACCGAAATTTTCTTCACCGTAAAATATGATTATTGGTATAATCTTCTGAACGAAATTAAAAATCAGGGAGCAAAAACGTATGTTGTTTCGGCTTATTTTTACGAGACACAAGTTTTTTTCAAAATCTATGGAGGTTGGTTTGTAAAGCAGCTTCGGAAAAATATTGATTGGTTTTTTCATCAAACGAAGCAGTCTACCGCTTTAGCAAAAAGTATTGGTCTGCAAAACTCTTCTACTTCGGGAGATACCAGATTTGACAGAGTTCGTAAAAAACTTTCCGAAGACAATTCTTTAAAATATATCGAAGAATTCAAAGAAGGAAAAACAACCGTAGTTTTTGGAAGTTCGTGGGAATCGGAAGAAAGGCTTGCCGAAATGATTGCGAAAAAACATGAAGATATAAAAATCATTATTGCTCCTCATGATCTGAAACGTGTTCTAATTTTGAAGGAAACTTTTGCCGATGCTCTTTTGTATAGCGAAATTGAAGCATCTCCAATTTCCAATTTCAAATCTCAAATCCTGATTATTGATTCCATCGGAATGCTTTCCAGGTTATATTCTTATGCAAATCTGGCGGTTGTTGGTGGAGGTTTTCACAATGCGGGCTTGCATAATATTTTAGAAGCGGCTGTATTTGGAATCCCTGTATTATTCGGGAATCATTACAAAAAAAATCCGGAAGCAGATGCATTGATTGCAAGTAAAGGAGGAAAATCATTTGATGATGAGTTTTTTGCCTCGAAATATATTGGAGAATTATTGAAAAATCCGGAAATAATAACATCTATGGGCAAGAATGCGAAAGAGTTTGTTATTTCCCAACCGAATTCTGCCGAGATTATTACAAAGAAAATTTTATCAGACGATAAAACGTTTACTGCTTCTCCTAATTAAAAAATTTAGAATATTTCAAAAATCCGTTGAAAGCCCAATTTGCGGTGTAATACAAAGATTTCAGCGTAGAAAATTTCATATAATCCTTATAAACCAAATATTGATCTTTCATAATATTTGTTTTTTTTCGGGATACACTGTTTTCGCGCATTCTGTATTTTGCCAACGTTTTCTGCAATGGTTTTCCTTCAGGAATTTTTTTGAGTAAATTCAGCCACATTACATGATCTTCACGCTTGCTTCCTATTGGGAAATATTCTTTTCCTACCCTTTGAGAATCATAGATGGTAGAAACCGGAGCCAGTCTGCATGTTTTTAATAAATTACTGAATGTTACAATTGTATCCGCTTGAAAATCCTTCAAAACAGGGTTAAGGTTTTCATCACATCTTTGATAGTTGCAATACGCCAGTTCTACCTTTTCTTTTTGCAAGAAATCAATCATTTCTTCCAGATAATTGGGCAACCAATAATCATCAGAATCTAAAAATGCAATGTATCTTCCTTTTGCCAATTTCAAACTTTGATTTCTGGCATTTCCGGCACCTCCATTTTCTTTTAGAACATTCAGTTTTATTCTGGGATCATTATATTTTTTGATAATTTCGACCGTATTGTCTTTAGATAAATCATCCGTTATGATCCACTCCCAATTTTCATACGTTTGATTCAAAACGGAGTGTAAAGTTTCCTCAATAAATTCAGCAGAATTATAGCAAGGTGTAATTATTGAAACCAGATCTTTCATTAAATAAAGGATGAATTAAAATAAATTATAAAAATCTCTTTTCGTAAAAATGCCAAGACATTATACCGATACCTATCACCATTATCATACATATTATACCCATTACAAAAGGATTATAATTGGCAAAAAGTCCTAAAGCTGTAAAGGTTCTTATCAATGGAAAATGAAATATATAGATACCATAGGTGAAATCTCCGTATTTTCCGAAATTGTTCAGAAATTTAAAAGAATATGCAATGTATAAAACTATAATACTCAGCATAAAAGGAGAAAATAATTTTATACCTATATATAAATCAATCCAAACTGTAATAAGAGCAATAATGATGAGGACGTTTTTATATTTTATGAATGTATCAAAATTAAAATAAACAAGCATCCCTCCTATAAAATAACAAAGCGATCCCGGAATTTGCCTTGAAATAGCAGGCTTTTGTATACTATCAAAATAATTAAGATATACCAATGATAAAAAATACAATATTATCAAGCTGACATTTCGGTATTTATTGTTTTTACCAAATAACAAGAAAATAATAGGTACCACTATATAAAAACTCAATTCAATCTTAATGGTCCACAATGCCCCATTTACCGCACTATTATTAAAAACACAAGGAAGAGACGAAGCTTTGAAATTTAAAAACAATGAATTCCACAGCAAATATTTGTATAAACGGATATCGCTGAAATAATATTTAAAAGGCAAACAGCTGACAAAACTCAACAATATTGCGCAAAGAACTACCACAAGCATATAGCCGGGAACAATTCTATTGAATCTCTTTTTAAAATAATGAAATAAGCCTTTCGTTCTTTCATAGCTTCTCGCAATCAAAAATCCACTTACTATAAAAAATGAAAAAACGGCAATTTCAACGGGACTGTGCATTAGAAAGGCAAGTTCTTTGGAAGCACTTAGTGCACCTAAATGTCCCATAAAAACAATAAAAGCCAATAAAACACGTATAAAATCAAAATTATTTTTTGCTATATCCTGCATGCAAAATTTTTTGCAAAAATAGCTATTTTGCAGTATTGAGCATAACCGTTACTATTTTTATTTTTTTAGAATGAAATGCAACTACTTAAGAACTTCCGAAAAGAGTATCCGTTGGAAGATGCTTTTAAAAAATTAAACTTATATTTCTTCCAAAATCTTTATTTTTGTGAACCTTAAAAAGTTATTCATTACTAATTATTAATTCAATAAGAATGTTTTACAATCATCAGCAGATAGAAGAAAAGTGGCAAAAATACTGGGAAGAAAATAAAACGTACAAAACTTCCGATAGCACAGATAAACCAAAATTTTATGTTTTGGATATGTTTCCGTATCCATCAGGAGCAGGTCTTCATGTAGGACATCCGCTTGGTTATATTGCATCGGATATTTATGCAAGATATAAGAGACATCAAGGTTTCAATGTTCTTCATCCAATTGGTTATGATAGTTTTGGACTTCCTGCTGAGCAATACGCCATACAAACAGGACAACATCCTGCTATTACTACTGAGCAAAATATTACAAGATACGAAGAACAATTAAGAAAAATTGGTTTTTCCTTTGATTGGAACAGAGAAGTAAGAACTTCCGATTCTTCTTATTATAAATGGACACAATGGATTTTCATCGAATTATTTCATTCTTGGTATAATAAAAATACAGACAAAGCAGAACCTATCGAAACCTTAATCAAACATTTTGAAGAAAAAGGAACAGAAGGATTAAATGCCAATCAAAATGAAGATCTGAATTTCACTGCAGAAGAATGGAACAACGCTTCAGAAATTGAAAAACAGGATATTTTATTAAATTATAGATTAGCCTACAGAGCCGAAACCACCGTAAACTGGTGTCCGGCTCTCGGAACGGTTTTAGCAAACGACGAAGTAAAAGATGGAAAATCGGAAAGAGGAGGCTTCCCTGTTTACCAAAAGAAAATGATGCAGTGGAGCATGAGAATTTCTGCATATTCAGAAAGATTGTTGCAAGGTTTACAAAAATTAGACTGGCCACAACCTTTGAAAGATTCTCAGGAATATTGGATCGGAAAATCTCAGGGAGCAGCAGTTAAATTTTTAGTTGATGGTTGTCAGTTGTCAGTTGATGGTGGAAAATCCGACAACCAACAACCAACAACCAACAACTATATAGAAGTTTTCACCACTCGTCCTGACACTATTTTTGGAGCAACATTTATGGTTTTGGCTCCGGAAAATCCTTTGGTGGAAAAATTGACAACGCCGGAACAAAAATCTGAAGTCGAAAATTACATCGAAGAAACTTCCAAAAAAACAGAACGCGATCGAATGGCAGACGTGAAAAATGTTTCCGGAGCGTTCACAGGAAGTTATGCGGTAAATCCTTTCACTGGGAAAAATATCCCAATTTATATTTCCGATTATGTTTTGATGGGTTACGGAACAGGTGCAGTTATGGCAGTTCCTGCACACGATGAACGTGATCATCGTTTTGCGAAAAAATTCGGTTTGGAAATTATCAATGTTATTGAAAACGATAAAGATATTCAGGAAGAATCGTATGATTCCAAAGATTCGGTTTGTGTAAATTCAGGATTTTTGAACGGACTGAATTACAACGATGCCAAAACCAGAATTATTTCAGAAATTGAAAAATTAGGAATCGGACACGGAACCACCAATTACAGACAGCGTGATGCGATTTTTTCTCGTCAAAGATATTGGGGAGAGCCAGTTCCGGTATATTATAAAGAAGAAATGCCTTACACTTTGCCTGTTTCTGCATTGCCTTTGGAATTGCCAGAAGTAGAGAAATATTTGCCAACTGAAGACGGAGATCCACCATTAGGAAATGCGAAAAATTTTGCTTGGGACGAAGAAAAGTTGATGGTTGTTAGTTGTCAGTTGATAGACAATAAAACAGTTTTTCCAATTGAACTTTCTACAATGCCGGGTTGGGCGGGAAGTTCTTGGTATTTTTTACGATATATGGATCCGAAAAATGATGGGGAATTTTGTGCAAAAGATTTGTCAGATTATTGGGGACAAGTAGATTTATACATTGGTGGAAGCGAACACGCAACCGGACATTTATTGTACTCCCGTTTCTGGAATATGTTTTTGAAAGACAGAGGTTACATTAACCAAGATGAACCTTTCCAAAAATTGATAAATCAAGGGATGATTTTGGGAATGAGTGCTTTGATATTCAGAATTGACGGGACTAACAAAATTGTTTCTAAAAATTTAGCCAAAGATTATGAAACTCAAAGAATTCCTGTTGATATTTCTATGATTAAAGGAAATGATGAGTTGGATATAGAAGCGTTGAGAAATTGGCGTCCTGAATTTAAAGATGCTGAATTTATTCTTGAAAATGAAAAATATATTGTTGAAAGAGAAGTTGACAAGATGTCAAAAAGAACGCACAACGTGGTAAATCCAGACGATATTTGCGAAGAATACGGAGCAGATTGTTTGCGTTTGTACGAAATGTTTTTGGGTCCATTAGAGCAATCAAAACCGTGGAATACGCAAGGTTTAAGCGGTGTTTACGGATTTTTGAAGAAATTTTATAATCTATATTTTGATGGAGATACATTCTCAGTTTCTGATGAAGAGCCCACCAAAGCGGAATATAAAGCATTGCATACTTTAATTAAAAAAGTAGTTTATGATATTGAACACTTTTCTTTCAATACTTCCGTTTCTTCATTTATGATCGCCGTGAATGAATTGCAAAAACTGAAATGCAACAAAAGAGCAATCTTGGAACCTCTTGCAGTGATCATTTCACCTTATGCTCCGCACATCTGTGAAGAGCTTTGGAGAGAGCTTGGACACGACTCCTCCATCGAATTTGTGAAATTTCCTGTACTTAATGAGACTTATCTTGTAGAAGACGAAATTGAGTATCCCGTAAGTTTCAACGGAAAAATGAGGTTCAAACTTGCATTGCCGGCAAACATGGAAGTGAAAGAAATAGAAGAAGTTGCATTGAAAGATACAAGAGTTATACAACACTTGGATGGGAATGATCCGAAAAAAATAATTATCGTTCCTAAAAAGATCATCAATATCGTTATTTAAATATTTTTGAAATAAAATCACTTTATTAATTTCTTAAAAATAAAAGAGTATTTTTTTGATTATATAATATTTTGACAATAAATGGAAAGTTGTTTCAATTTTTTTTCAAAAATTTAAATAAAATGCAATGGATTTGTTTTTATTTGTAGGGATTTTTTGTTTAAGAATTGTTTAAACACTTGCATTATAAAAATATTTAACTTTAATTTACAATCGAAAATTTTTAACAATTATAATTTAGTTTAATATGGAAATGAATGTTTCAAGCAACGAAGAGTTAGTAGTTGAAAAAAAGAAAGCAGGCGGTCTTAATCCTGCAGTTATTATCCCTATCTTGTTAGCAATTGGGGTTTGTCTTTATTTATTTGTACTGGGAAGTCCTGGTAATTTTAAGGATGCAGAAAAACTAGGTGGTGGTTCTGTCGCTTTTTCAGATGTGGAAGGAAAGGACATTCATCCTGAATCTTTCTTGGGTATTATTTACAAAGGAGGTATAATTGTACCTGTGCTTATCACTTTTATGATGACGGTAATTGTGTTCTCAATTGAAAGATTTATTATTTTGGGAAGAGCAGCAGGAAAAGGAAACTTGGATAATTTTGTTGTAAAAATCAGAAGTTTGCTGAATCAAAATAAAATTGATGAAGCTTTGGAAGAGTGCGACAGACAACAAGGATCTGTTGGAAATGTTGTAAGAGAAGGTCTTACTACATACAAAGCTCTTGCACATGATACAACTTTGGATAAAGAGCAAAAAATGGCAGCTTTAAACAAAGCTATCGAAGAAGCTACTACTTTAGAAATGCCAATGCTTGAAAAAAATATGATGATTCTTTCCACTTTAGGTACTGTTGCAACTCTTGTTGCTCTACTTGGAACGGTAATCGGGATGATCAAGGCGTTCTTCGCACTAGGTTCCGGAGGTGGTACTCCAGATGCAGCTGCACTTTCTACAGGTATTTCTGAAGCCTTGATTAATACAGCTTTAGGAATTGGTACTTCAGCTATTGCGATCATTCTTTATAACTATTTTACTTCTAAAATTGACGGATTGACATATAAGATTGACGAGATCGCAATGTCTATTCAACAATCTTTCGCTGAATTCTACTAAGAATTTTTTTCGGCAAAATATTTGATAAGAATTTAATCAGAAGTTAAAATAATATTGTATAAAAAATGGCGAGAGTAAAACCAAAAAGACATGGTGTAGTAACAGATATGACTGCAATGTGCGATGTTGCATTCTTGTTACTTACATTCTTTATTTTGACAACGCAGTTTAAAAAACCTGACGTTGAGCAGATAAAGCCGCCATCATCTATTTCAGAAAAATTATTGCCTGACGCAAGTTTAATGACCATTAATGTAACACCACAAGGTAAATTTTATTTTCAGCCTGTTGAGAATGCTTCCGAAAGAGAAGATCTTCTTAAAAGAATGGCAGGTAAATACAAGTTAAGCCTTACTTCTAAAGAAGTTGATGCGTTCAAAAAAGTTCAGGCAATCGGAGTTCCAATGTCACAGCTGAAAAGCTATTTGAATCTTCCGGATGATGAGCAGAAAAATTATAAAAGTCCAACAGGAATTCCTATGGACAGTACAAGAAAGGAATTAATTGACTGGGTAAAACAAAGTTTAGCAGTAAATCCGAATTATAAACTTGCTATAAAAGGAGATGTTAATACGAAATATCCAAAAGTTAAAGACTTATTTGAAGGTTTAAGAGATATTGATTTTCTTAAATTCTGGCTGATAACATCACAAGAAGGTAACCCTAACCCATAAAATCCTCAAGAAATGGCAGAAGTACAAGTACAGGAAAAAGGCGAGAAAGGCGGGAAGGTCCGCTCGAAAAAGCAGAGTACAAGAGTAGATATGACACCAATGGTGGATTTAGGTTTCCTATTGATTACTTTCTTTATGTTTACCACCACTTTTAGTAAACCGAATGTAATGGATTTGGGACTTCCGGCAAAACCAAAAGAAGATCAGCCAAAACCACCTCCAACAGAAATTGATTTATCCAACTCAATTTCGTTGATTATAGGAAAAGACAATAAAATTTTCTGGCACCAGCAAGATCAGTTGGGTCTTAATGATCAAACATTAAATCAAACCACATTTGATCGTGAAGGTATCAGAAAAGTAGTAGAGCAAGCAAAAGCAAGAGCTAAAGATAAAGACAAATTTACTGTAATTATCAAGCCTACAGATGATGCTGTATATAAGAATTTTGTAGACATTCTGGATGAGATGGCTATTACCAAAAATGAACGATACGGGGTAACCGAAATCAAGCCTTGGGAAAAAGCTGTTTATGAGAAAAAAGTAGGAACAAGTTCTCCTGCTCCAGCTGCTACAAACTAACAAATATTTCTAAAACTTAATAGAATGGCAAATGATTTACAATACAAGGACAATCTTACTTTAGATGAAATTGTATTTGAGCACAGAAATAAGGAATATGGAGCGTATGATTTAAGAACTTCATATCCAAGACTTCTAACGAAATCTTTTATCATTGGTACAATAGTTTTCCTTGTTGCTGCATTATCTCCATTTATCTATGCTACAATCAAAAGATTGACTGCACCTGATAAAACAGAAGTAAAAGCAGACTTGGTAAACATTTTGGATGAAGATAAAGTTATCGAAGAACCAAAAGAGGAAGAACCACCTCCACCTCCACCAAAAGAGGAAGAACCACCAAAACAAGAAATTATTCAGAACGTAGTTCCGGAACCAGTGAAAGCTCCAAAAATTGAGACTCCACCTCCACCAATTACACAACAATTGGAAACTACAACAGGTTTGGTGAATCAGGAAGGTGTGAAAACTCCAAACTATACTCCACCTCCACCTCCACCTTCTACAGGTACAAAAACTTCTACTGCGGAAGTTAAACCTCAGGTAGATGAAAACAAGGTATATGCAGAAGTGGAACAGCTTGCAGAATTTCCAGGAGGAATCAATGCATTTAGAAGTAAGGTTGGAAGTAGCTTTGATACTTCTGTAATGAATGGTGATGAAGGAACTGTAAAAGCTGATGTTACATTCGTAGTAGAAAGAGATGGTAGCATCACTGATGTTAAAGCAACAGGTTCAAATTCAGATTTTAACTCAGAAGCTGTGAGAACAGTAAAGTCTATTAAAAACAAATGGGCTCCTGCTAAAATTAATGGTCAGCCTGTACGTTATCGTTTCAGATTACCACTTACAATGAACTTTGAATAAGATATTCAAATTAATTGATATAAAGAGAGACAATGTCTCTCTTTTTTTTTATTTTTGTTGCTATGATGTTCAATTGGTTATCTTTAGTTACCGGATTTTTTTATATCGTTTTAGGAATCGTGGTGATTATCTACAAATTCTTTATCATTTATCTTGAACCCAATATTGCCTATCCATTGGGTGCATTATTGATTTTATATGGAATTTTCAGAATAGTCAGAGCGTTTTATAAAATAAAGCAACAAAAAAATGAAGAATAATTTTTTCTTAATTATGCTATTATTTTTCTTGTTTACAAGCTGTAAAAAAGAAAAGAAAAATAATGCTTCTTATTTTAAGGGAGAAATGACAATACTCACAGATGATTCCTTTAAAAGTGTATCGGAAGCTCTGGCTGATGGTTATATGATTAATTACCCGGAAACAAAAATAAAGGTACAAACCAAAAAAGAAGATTTAGCTTTTTTAGATTTGTTGAATGACAAGGCAAGGATAATTGTAATGTCCAGAAATCTTTCGAAAGAAGAAATAGAAGAATATCAGAAACAGACAGAGCTCAAATATCTTCCTGCAAAATTTGCAGCAGATGCAGTAGTATTTATTGTACCCAAAAATTCATCCAAATCTAGTATTTCTGTCGAAGAGATTAAACAAGGACTTCTGTCGGATTCTAAAGACTTTATCTTTGATGGTACTAATTCTAGTAACTTGAATTTCGTTGCTCAGAAACTTAATAAAAAACCTTCAGATTTAAAATTTTCCATTATCAATGGAAATGAAAACCTAATTGAAGAGCTTAATAAATATCCGAATAAAATTGGAGTTATCGGTTTAAATACCTTTAGCAGACCTTATGATAAAAAATCGGAACAACTTCGCGAAATGATTAAAATTCTGCCTGTTGAAGAAAAAGGGAAATCATACAATATCAATCCTGAAACATTAAGCAAAATGACCTATCCTTTTACCCGGATTCTTTATTTCCTCGTTAATGAAAATGGATTTAATATGGCTAATGGTTTCATTCGTTTTTCTTGCACACAAATAGGGCAAAAAATTGTGGAAAAAGAAGGGTTACAACCCTACAACATTTATAAACGGGAAGTACAAATGCATTAATTTTATCAAAAAAATTATATTACACCAAATGATTTTATTATTTTGGTCTGAAAATTGTTTTTTTAATACAAAACTGTTAAAAAATTTACTAACATAATAAACAAAAGATAAGATGAATTTAAAAAAGAAGATTGTATTAGGTGTTGCTGTAGCATTTTTTTCAAATTTTGCTTTTGGGCAAACTTTGCAGGAAGGAATTGCTAATACAGATAGTCACAAATATGCAAAGGCAAAACAAGTATACACAGATATGGTGGCAAAATCACCTACCGCTGAAAATTACTTTTATTTAGGGAATATTTATCTTACTCAGTTTGAGCCTAATTTTGATTTAGCAACAGAAAATTTCAATAAAGGTTTAGCTATTGATAAAAAAAGTTACTTAAATAAAATAGGTTTAGCCACTGTAAAATTAGGAAAAGGAGATAAATCCGGTATCGCAGACATTCAGGCAATCGTTGCAGAATCTAAAGGAAAAAATTCTGAAGTAATGTATAGAGCTGGTGAAGCATTGACATTGTTTGAAAATGCAAGCAATCCGGATCTTGCTGTAGAATATATTAACAAAGCTATTGAGAAAGCTCCAAGTACGGGAGTTCCTGCATATTACTATTACACACTTGGTGATGCTTATCGTTTGAAAATTACCAATAATCCACAAGTTGCTGGTTCTGCAATGACAGCTTATGATAATGCATTATCCGTAGCAAGAAATAAGGCTTCTGTATATACAAGAATGGCAACTCTTTGGATGGCTGCTCAACAATGGAAACAAGCAAAAGAAAATATTGATAAAGCAATTGCAGCAGATGCTACTTATGCACCGGCTTATAAAGCGAAGGCAGGTTTTGACATCAAATATCAGCAAAATGCTTTAGCTACTCAGGATTTATTAAACTATGCAAAATATGCTGATGAAGATCCATACACTCAACTGGAGATTTCTAAACTTTTCTTTACAAATGAGGACTATGCTAATTCAAAAGCCACTTTGGATAAAATTTTTGATAAAGTAGATGATCCAATAAAATATAAACTACGCGCCTATATTTTATACGCAGATGGAGATTATGCAGGAGCAAAACAAAACATAGACAATTTTACATCTAAAGTAGACAAATCTAGGGTACTTCCTGCTGACCAAGGTTTGATGGGGCTTATTGCTGCAGGTTTAGCTAAAAATGAAACTGACACTGCTAAAAAATCTGCATTGATGGCAGAATCTCAACAGAAAATTACTCTTGCAAAAAATGCTAAAGATAATACCATGAAATGGGATGAAGAATTAGCTAAAATTGCCGGAGGTGGCGGTGCATCACAAGCTGCTGCAGATGCAGGACCAACTACACCAGAAATAGAAGCATTGAAGAAAAAAGTGGCAGAAAATCCACAAGATACAGATTCATTGTTCAGACTTGCAACCGGATATCAGGATGTAAAAAACTGGAACGGAGCTATTCTTGCTTGGCAAAAGATGATTAATCTTCTTCCTGACTGGTCTCCTGCATATTACAGTCAAGGATATGCTTATCAGCAAGCAGAGAACCATGAAATGGCTAAAATGTCTTATGAAAAATTTATTTCTAAAGTAAAGCCTGCGGAAGTGGAAGCAAATAAAGAATCTCTTTCTTATGCATATTTTGCCATTGCTTATCTTGAAAAAGACAAAGATGTTACAAAAGCAAAACAATATGTAGCCAAATCAGTAGAACTAAATCCTTCTTATCAGGATGCTGTAAAACTTAATGCAGAATTAAATAAATAATTATTTTTATAATATAATCAGAATCCGGTCAATTTTTGGCCGGATTTTTTTATAAATTTGAATTTTAAATAGAAATGAAGATAGATATATTAGCAATTGGTGCACATCCTGATGATGTAGAATTAGGCTGTGGCGGAACTATCGCAAAAATGGTTTCAGAAGGAAAGAAAGTGGCTGTGATAGATCTTACTCAAGGAGAGCTTGGAACCAGAGGTTCAGAAGAAATTAGACGAGAAGAAGCAAAAAAATCGGCAGAAATTTTAGGACTTGCTTCCAGAGAAAACCTCGGAATGAAGGATGGTTTTCTCCAAAATTCTGAAGAATACCAAATAAGAATCATAAAAATGATTCGGAAATACCAGCCGGAAATTGTTTTAGCAAATGCTATCGATGATCGTCATCCGGATCATGCAAAGGCAGCAAAGCTGGTTTCCGACGCATGTTTTCTATCTGGTTTAAGAAAAATTGAAACAGAACTAAACAATCAAACTCAAGAAGTTTGGAGACCAAAACAAATCTTCCATTATATCCAATGGAAAAATATCGTTCCTGATTTTGTCATTGATATATCTGGTTTTTTGGATAAAAAAATAAATTCTTGTTTGGCTTACAAAACCCAATTTTATAATCCTGAATCGGATGAACCTCTTACTCCTATCTCCACTAAAGACTTTTTAGAAAGTCTTACATACAGAGCGCAAGATTTAGGAAGACTTTCCGGAGTTGCTTATGCAGAAGGGTTTACAACAGAAAAACTACTTGCTTTTAAAAATTTTGATGGAATTATTTTATAATTTCCCGAAAAACGTTATATTTGCACCCACAAAACGGTGGTTGTAGCTCAGTTGGTTAGAGCGTCAGATTGTGGTCCTGAAGGTCGCCGGTTCGATCCCGGTCATCCACCCATCATAGGTCATCCCGCTTTTTTAAGCGGGATTTCGCTTTAAATAAACCTTGTATATATTTAATTTTCAAACATTTACAAAAACTAAAAATTCAGGAAAAAGCGGTTCGATATTGCTGATTTTTTTAGTGCTTTTTTTACGTTCCATATCGAACCGCAAGGGGTAAAATCGTATGAAAGTTCCCTAATAAAAATGAAAAATCCCTTTATTGGAAAGGGATTGAGAAGAAGTGGTTCGATCCCCACTATAGGTTGTGATATTTTTAACGATTATTTTACTTACAAATTGTTAATATAGAGTAGTCTAATCAATAGGCTTTATTAATTTGTCTTCAATGTAAATCAAATTAAAATCTACTTCTTTTGTTGCCGTTTTAAAAGCCTCATCAGAGTTTTCAAAGGAAGCAAAAATTAAAATTTGAGACTCTGTATGTTTTGAAATTGTTTTTAAGAAACTGTGAAAATTCTCAATCGCTGCATCTTGTTGTTTGGGTTCGTCCATCATAATAAGTCTAGGATGATTTCCATCAAACTTAATTGAAGTCTCAAGTAAACTAAATGTGTAAGCCCAAATACATCTAATGAAGTCGCTTCCTGATGAATCAAACCTTATGCTGTAATCTTTTGTTTCTTCTCCAAAAGGCTTACTTATAACAGGTAAATAATTCTCTCTTGAAATTTTAATAAATTCACTTTGCTGACTTGTGTAATTGAATTTTTTTAGAAGGGCTTTAAATTTCAACTCCAAAAACTGTAATTTTTCAAGATCATTAATTGAAAAAAAATTGGTTGGTAAATTACTTTCATCACTAATAATTTTTTCCCATTGTTTTGAGAGTTCTTTTAATTGGTTAACCAGTTCGTTGAAATCCTCGAGGAATTTATTATAAAATTCTATTCTTTTTTTAAGATTTAACCTATTTTCAATTTCAATAATTGAAGGGAGTCTTTCATCCGAAACCAGTTCTTTTTTTATTAGCCTCACATTGGCTCTTGCTTCAGATAATTTTGTTTTAAAAAAGTCTATTCTTTTTTCTTTTTCATTTATAGTTTTTTCTTGACCTTCAATATATACACTAATCATTTTAATTTGAGCGTCAATAAAATCAATATTATCTTCTAGACGCATTGGAACTTGCTCAACCTCTAAAGGCAATAGAGAGTCATTAATTTCTTGGTTGCATGTTGGGCATATTTCAGTGGAAGTTTTTAAATTGAAATCAGCACCTAAATTTTTTACCTTTAAAGCTCCCTTGTTTTTTCTCAAATCACTTTTTAATAATGATAATTGCGATCTATAACTGCTTAATCGGTCTATATCAAAACTTAATTCCGTTGATAGTAATTCATAATTTATAGATAGCTTATTGATGAAATTATTCAATTTTTCAAGCTGGTTTTCATCATTTGAAATATTTTGACCAACTGAAAATACGGATTTAGTTTGTAAATTATTTAATTCATCAACCTGTAAATCAATATAATTAGAAATTGTGTATTCTTCTTCATCTTTAGTTAGTAAAATGTTCAATCCGCTGTAATCATTAATAATAACAGGTTTTTGTTCAATACCACTAATTCTTCCACCTCCTTTTTCTGCCAGTCTAATAAATTGATTATTTAAAGTTGACCACTTATCTTCAATTATTCTTTTGTTAAATGCTATTTGTTGCTTTTTTTTCTTGTTCTCAGTGACATCAAGTTTCAATAGAAACTCAATTGCTCTAGCTTCTTTATTGCTTAAGCTAAAATGTGGCATTGTAGCAAAGAAATCTGACCAACCTGATTTTTGCTCTATCATGAATGATGAAGCAACTTGTTGAATGTACAATTTTTTTGAATCTCCAGAGTTTGTTAAAACATTGGGCAAATTCCAATTTAAAAAATTTTCTAAAAATAGATGGAAACCATATATTTCATCAGTAGCTCCTCCTTTATCATGAATGTACATCGGCTTGGATTCAGGAATAATATCTTCAGAATCGTCAATTAATTTTCCAAAATAAACATCTACTAATTGAGGCTTTCTGTCTGAATTACTAATTACACTTCTTTTAACCGTTACAATCTCATTTTCGCTATTTTCAATTTCCAAATAAACAAAGGACTGTATAACCTTATGAAAGGAATCTTTTGGATATTCAACTTGGTCTCTAAAAACAGATTGCATTGTTTTCTCATTCCTGCCACCTATAATTTCTTCAAATCCTAGGCAATAGGTAATCGCCTGAAAAAGGCTACTTTTGCCACTAGTATTGTCGGCTCTAATAATATTGAGTCCATTACTGAATTCATATTTTGATCCATACAATCCTGAGCTTGTATTTACTTCAAATTTTATTTTATTAATTTTTAACATTGAATAATGACCATTTATTTGAAATAGATTCTATTCTATTGTCTGTTATTTTTCGTTTGCCTACAAAATTTAAAAATATAAACTCTTCTTTAAAAACGTCAGCATTAACAATCAATTTGAAAAATTCTTCTCCTTTTTTTGTTAATAAATATTTCCCGTGTTCTATGATGCAAATACCTTCAGCTACACAAAATAGAAGAGCCCTATTGAGTGCTGGTTCAATTCCCCAAACCGCAATATCTGGCTCATAGTTGTTTTTTATAAGTTCTAGAACTTTATCTTTATTTTCATCATCTTTTAAAGCCCAACTTAACAAATGTAACTTTAATAAACTGCATTTATTACCTATACAAGTAATGGAGAGAATCATTACTATTTGAGCTATTTTATACATTGGTCTATAATCAACAGGAATTGAAATAGGTTTTTTAGAAAATGTTAAATCTTTTATTCCAAATTTTTTCATCCTACTCAAAATTTATTGGACATCGCAAAATCCAATCTGCAAGTACCTGATTTGTTAGATTCATAATCATCTCTTGTTCTAATTTAGGAAAAGCTGCATTTAATTTTTCTTCTACCAAACTTTTAAAACTAAAGTATAAGTCATTTTTATCTTGTGTAGGAAACATACATTTTTCAATAACTTCATTTTCAATCAAACTTACAATAGACAAAAACTTTTCATATTCAGTGGGATATTCATTTTGCCAAATCCTCAATAATATATTTCCTCCCAAGAAAGAAGCTATTGTTATTTCTGTCAATCTATCAACTTTCTTATCAACATCAGTTGTCTTACTATCGAACCTTAACGAATGCTTTCTCTGAGCATTTTCAACCAATGAAATCTGCTTGCCTTTCCACTTCAATTTATCTGTTTCTGTCACTGGTTGATTTGGAGATAAGTTTATTTTTTGACTAGTAGCATCTAAAGCGAGTGCTAAATGTGGATGTAGGAAATTAATGTCTTCAAAAATTACTTCAAAATTATCATTGTCAACAATTGATAAGCCCCAAGACTTAACTTCATCACGTTTAGAAGTGCAATGAGCGACAATATCATTCTTCCCATAAATTGGAGTGACGAAGTACCATTTATTGATCTTTGTATCTCCTAAAAATTTCTTTAACTGACTTTCATAGGTTTTGAGCTTATTTAAGTCAGCAGTAATCTTATCTCGATGTTTTATATATAACTCAGCACTTGAATATAATTCGTCGGGACAATAGCATTGAAATACTTTTCCAGTTCTTGTAAAACCTTCAATGCCATAATCTCCTGGAGTAGCTTTTACTTCCTGATATCCTTCTTCTCTAAAATTTTGTTTAAAACAAATTTGACTTATAGATTCCCATTTATCTCCATCAAATGTTCCAAATTCAGTCTTTACCATTAAAACGAATTAAACGTTAAATTTAATAAATTTTTACTTCTAAAAAATAAAAAGTAATATTCAAAATGGGATTTCATTAAAAATAGGTTAAAATTTTAATGAAATCCCATTTTATAACCATTGAAATTTTTGAATGCAGTTTGAATATTTCCAGAAGTGGGGATTTTATTACAGAAATTCTCAATCGAAGCTGTTCAGCGCTGCTTTTGACTAACCGTTACTTTTTTATATTTTCTATTATTTTTAATGCTTCTAATGTCGTTTCCTCTCTAATGTCAATAAATTTAAATAGTCCTGAGTCCGAGATTCTAATTAGGTTTTCATAACTGGAAATTGTTAGAACTGACTTTTCTAATGAATTATCTCCCGCTTGAACTTTATTATTTGATATTTTTGATTTTCTAAAAATATATCCGAAAAAATCTGGAAGTGCTAGTAAACTTATTTTTGATTTCTCACAGAAAGTCATTTGTTTAAGTACAAAATCTTTACTTGGAAAATTAAACATCTCTGTATCATCTTTTCCATAAACATTCCTGTCAAAATACATAGATGTTTCTTTTTCTAATAGTTTTGAATCGAAATCTCTTAAGTATGTATTTAATGTTGTGACATAATAAAAAAGTGCCTGAAATTCGACTTTGTTAAAATCTAAAATATCATTATTGAATTTATTTAGAATTTTTGTTACGTCAAATAGTCGTGGCTGTAAATATTTATAACAGAAACAATAGAGTTTGTTTTCAATAATTAAGTCTGTAAAATCTCTAATTAGAGGCTCTCTAGGCTTCTTTTCTCGAAACACTGTTGTTGCGTGAAAAATTTTTGTTTGTAATCTGTGCTTTAAATATAGTTTATTCAGTTCGTTATTTATTTTAAGAACTTGTTCTTTTCGACAGGCTACTCCAAAATAATAAATTTCATCTTCTATATCTCCATTGTTTTTATAAAACTTAGTTTCGTCACAAAAAATTATGGTATTAACTCCTTTTAGTACATTTTCCATTTTTTACAGTTGTTATAAATATCAGCTAACTAAATGTTTTATAGTTGATTTTATCGGTAGTTTTTATTCTTTGATGTTTAATAATTTAACCAAATAAGAAAATGTAAAATTATACATCTCATCTTGCGAAAGTGAATTCAGTTTTTCTTGGCTTTGATTTGCAACAGATAGAATATATTTTTGTTTTTGGTAAGAAGGAGCTTTGGCTCCAAATAATCTTATCCAAATTTGATCAAAGTAATTTTCTAAACTAAATATTGTCTGCTTAACTTTTTCGTTTGTGATTAAGTTGTTAAGAAATGCTTTTCGGTCATTATTTTGAAAAACATTGAAAATAAATTCTTCTTCGTTGATATTAATAAAGTTATTGTAGTCATCATCATTTAAACCATAAAATTCCACATATTTAATATTTTCTTTTCTATCATAACATTGAACAATAAAATCATTCATGAAAATAATAAATGGATTTTTGTCACTTGTGTATCCAACATAATTCTCTGTATAATTCTCTTGTCCGCCAGTTGTTTGCAAATAAGTAATAGAAAGTGGTATTGAATAATCTTCAATATTTTCAAATAGTATTTTACGAAGTTTATCAATAAGATCTTTAGGTAACTCAAATACTTCTTCACAAATTGCACTCCTAAAGATTTGAAGATAGAAAAAATTTCTACAAATTAAATTCTCTTTGATTGAAATGGAATTTAAACCTGTTAAGTTATTTTGTCTGAATTTTGGCAATACTTTTTCTATAAATTCAGTCTCAATATCTGTAAACTTTTTCTCACAATAATTACAAAATATATAATCAACGGAAAAGGGAATTTGTTTTGCATTTTCTATTTCTTCGTCAGTTGGCTTCCTTCCAATGGCATTTTCGATTGTTTGCTCATCTAATCGTTGGAAATTTAATTCAATAAATGGATTTTTACTATTAATTGCAAAATATAATCCTTTTTCTCTATTGTTTGAACCTTCAAGATTTAAGCAACTCCTTATAATTGCATCAGTTAAATAATGAGTGTTTTTCTTATCTGCTTCATTAGTTTGACAAAATTTACAAATGCTCATTTTTGATTGTATTTAGTTAAAGTTATAGGTAACGATGTTGACGGTAGTTTTTTACAGTCTTACAACATAGCCGACTATACTCCACTGTTGATAAATTATATTTCCATAAAAATCTCTAACTGGTTGAGGATTATAGATATTGCCATCGTTTCCAACTGAATATCCCCAATTGTATGCTGGAATATAATATGTCCAAGAAGAATTGGCTACATAAGGGGGAGTACTGTATCCAATATGATACCAGCTGCCATTTATTGAATTGACTGCAATTATTCTTCCGTAATTGGTTACTAAATAACTAAATCCAGAAAAGTCGTTAGGAAAAACACATTGGGCAACATAAGTCTCAGGATTTTGATTAAAATTAGTATTTTGGTCAATAGCACTTGAACTCCTGTCAAAACTTTTCGATACCAAAGCATTACGATTATTAAAGTTATTTCCTGTAACACGCGATGCTTTAGAATCAGCCTCATTTTCAATTCCATTATAATTTTTCAAATAATTAAATGCAAATGTTTCTATACCCCAATTTGAATATTGTTCTACGTGCATTATTTCATGAGTCCACCAAAAAGCATTTTGTGCAAAAGAACCAGGGTTTGTGTTAAAAACAATTATATCATCCACTGTAACGGCATAGGCATCATTTCCAAACAATTTCTGACCTTGTCCTATGAAATTTGGAAGCGTAATTTGAATATTACCAATACAATATCTTGCTTTATTTAAAATTTGGTCGCTAAAATGACCTCTCAAAGAATTTTTCACATCCTCTGGTAATGGCATTGACTGATTATAATGCCTTGCTCTTGCTGCTCTTATTGCTGCGGCTAAAGGTATTGCAGAAATTTGTAAAGGATTTTGTCCTTGAAGAATTCCGTTAGCACTATTTACACCTGATTGTGCTAATTGGTTATAGTATCTATTTGAAAAAGCACCTACATCAAAAATGAAAGCACCTGTATTTCCACCACTATTCTGTGCAAATTTCTCTGCTTCTTGCATAAAGTATGCTTGTGGAGTAGATAAAATATTATAACCTTGTACTGTTGTATTTCCTGTTTGTTGTATAGCTTGTTGTAAAGGTTTATAAATGTCTGATGCGTTCCCTTGACCAACAATCACTTTTCCTGTATTTACTACTATCTCTGTTGGAGCTGTTAATGTTTTAATCGTAGTATTTGCTACACCTGAAACAAAATTCCCAATATCCTTTAAAAATTGTGCATTGGTTTGGAAAAAAAAAGCAAATAAAAATGCAAAGAGTAGAAGCTTGTTTTTCATTTTTTAGAGTTTTATGGTTTAATAGTATATTTAGGTAGTTAAGCTTAATATATTTTTAGTATAGGGCTTGGCGAAAATTGCCACCAACTCTCTAATTTATGCAGTGCATCAATCACCTTCGTATAGATGTGACTAACTAAGTTAAGATAATGCTTATTTTTTATCTAATATTTGTTCTTTAGCACCTAACAGTTATTTAAACTTACAGTTTATATTTAACCAAAATTATTTTTTTTATTATTGCTAGTCAATTACCCTTTTGTGTAATCTTTTTATTTGCTGAAATAACTTTTCACTAAAGTTAACTAAAAAATAAGAAAAATCACACAGGGTTTTCCCTAAAAAATAATAGGTGTTTCCCCTGTAACAAAAAATCCCTTTACAATAAAGGGATTGAGACAATTTAAATATGAAGAAAAAGACTCTAAGGTTTCACTTCACCCTCAAAAACTTAAGTTTCTTCATCTGTGTAAGCACCAGCTTAATAGTTTCGTCCAAATGGGAAGTTTTAAAATACTTGGGTGTGTAGATGAGTTTTTCGTTAAAAATAGACTTTATAATCTGTCTTTTTCCCTCTAGGGTAGCATTCTCATAAAACCCGTTTACATTCTTAAAAATTGAAATTCCCTCTTCGAGATGCTTCTGAAAATCTTTGCCCCTGCTTTTGATCTGCTCCAACTCCATTTTTATTTCGCCCATCTGAACATCTGTTTTACGCTTCATCTCGTTGTATGTTTTCACATCAATCACATCATCGAAAAACTTCTGTTCCACCGATTCCAGTCGGGATTCTAATTTACCGAGTTCCCTTTTTAAAGACTGGATATGCACCTCTTTCGTTTCGCCCTCGTCCTGAAAAACTTCTGTCAGGATTTTCTTGTAAAGCACCTTTATTTGATCCTCTTGTATAGAAAATTCATCCAGCAACTGACTAAACAGCGAGTGAACCTCATTTATCTTATACCGTACCTTGCAAGGCGGATTACAATGATAATACCAATAAGAGTTAACCCCGTTTCGTCCTTTGGATGCACTTCCCGTTAAAACCCTTCCACAATCAGGACAAAGCAGAAATCCACGAAGAGGAAGTTGTTCCACAATATTTTCGGTTGCCCTTCTGGGCTTCGGGCATTTACCAGCCATCACTTTTTGCACTTGCTCGAAAGTATTCGTATCGACAATGGCATCGTGCAAACCTTCCACAATCATTTCGGGTTCTTTTTTCCATTCGGGAATATAGATTTTACCGGTATACATCACATTTTTTAAGAGGTGCGTAAAACCGTTTTTGCTCATCTTTAATCCCTTATTATAATATTTTTTTCGAATATCTTCCGTAGAATAAATTCCCTTAGCATACTCAGCAAACACCTTTTTCACTAAAATGGATTGTTCGGGATGGGGAGTGAGTGTCGATTTTCCTTCATCATTTCTGATTTTTATATATCCGAAAGGAGCAGCACCGCCCATATAGCAACCTTCTTTTAACCCTTTTCTTAATCCTTGTCTTGTTCTGAGACTTATGGAATCGTTCTCAATTTCTGGTAAAGTAAGGCTAATCGCCAATAACATTTTAGCACTGCTTTGTGTTAAATCTAATGGCTGTTCTGTTGAGTTTATTCCAATTTCCCAGTCCTTAAACTGACGAATAACGCTATAGGCTTGCTCTGTATTACGGCTAAATCGATCCCATCTGGTAAACAAAACCGAATCAACAATTTTTTTATTGGCTTTTATATAGGTCATTAATTTTTTCCATTCGGGACGGTTTTCAAAATTTTTAGCAGAATAGTCTTCCTCAAAGTGCCTTAATATATTGTATCCTTTCTGATTACAATAATTTTCTAAAGATTCCTTTTGATGCTTTAAAGAAAAACCTTTGTCTGCCTGCTCGTCCGTACTTACACGGGTGTAAATAATCACGTTCATTTCTTCTTCATTTTTTGTTGATAACATTCATATTCAATCAACGCCCAAACCCGTAGTTTTTGGGCAATCCTTGCCCATTCCATTTCGGAGTATTTTGGCGTATTGTCTTGATTTTTAGGGGTTTTTGGGTTCGATATTGATTTCATGCGAACATAATGGTATTAAGTTGAAAATCAAAGGAAAGAGGGCAGAATCTGGGCTGTAAACCTCTGATTTTATGCGGTTTTTGGTACAACAGAGAAGTTGTGTAATTCCTGCTGAAAATTTGAAATTTTATAGCTGTTTTGGAGAATACAGCAGTGCAGAGGAGTGCGAAAGCAGGAAATTTGAAATTAGTTCTGAATTAGTTTTAGAAAAAAATTAAACCTGTTTGGTAAAGATTGCTTTTGAGGGGTCTAGAATGAAACTTATACTAAATTTTCGTTGATCTAAAACATAATCTTTTTGAAAATGGTGGTAAAGGTTCTGGGCAATAATTTCATTGAAGATTAATTGACGTTCAAAAACCCAATCATTAGGTAATTGTGCCATTTGGATGCTGCAAACCATGCTTTCTTGTATAAAGTTGAATCCGAGTCTGTTAGTTACGTGCTGGAACTCGTGTGCCGCTCTAAAAAAATGGTTTATCTGTGGTTCTCCGAAAATAGTCAAGTTGCTACCACCAGTCCATACGTGAATTTTTCTTTTTGTATTAAAACGATCGATGTGTCGTTGCAAGGTTCCCTTAATATCTTTCGGGTCAAAATCATCCTCGTCCACAAACTCAAAAAACGACTTATGTTGCTCAAACCAAGACACGATCCAGTCATTTAAACGAGGGCTAAAAGGGACAGAAGATTTTAATCTTGAGAAGTTGGAAATTAAATATTCCTTTCTGTGAAAATTCTGTTCCACTGTATCAAGATCTTTTAGGATGTCAATATAACTTTTTTGTGATAAATTTTCCATGATGTTTTTGTTTTATAATTGTAAATTTTTTTAAATAGAGGCAGTACTATTTCAACCGCCTCTGTGAAAGTTGAATGAGATTATAAAGAGTGCCACTCAATAGGTTTATGATAGCCAAAATTCCCAAACAGTTTATTGTAAAAATATTGAGGTGTAATTGTTTTCTGCCTGTCCACCGAATCCGGGATCAGAACCAAGATTTGGGAGACCTTACTCAATGCCGAGTCAGAAAGACCAAACACCTTTTTCAGCTTTTCAGTATCAATTTGTGCTTTACTCTCCGCATCTTTTTTGTCTTTCGGGAGATCGGAATCCCAATTAGACATATTGCTGGACTGTACCATATCACTGATAAAAAGCACTTTTATATTGGAGTACTGCCCATTCAGTTTCTCAAACTCCGCCAAAAGCTCAATGATCTCCGTCTGTGAAGACTTTTGTTGCGGCATTTCATCAAAGAGTTTTTTACACAGCTTATTAATCATTGTCGATTTTTGCTCCTCATTTTCGGATTCTATTGCAGATTCCTCAAGCATTTTGGCACTCGTGCTTTGGTAGCCAGAAGAGGCTTTCTCTGTTACTTGCCATTCGATTTTAAAATTATTGGTGACCGAATTTGAAGTCGAATTAGAATACAGTACCATCAAATCGGAGTTAGAATTCATTTCTTTCTCTAAAAATCGAGATACAAACTTCCGTTCCTGAGCGATTTCTGCCGAAGAAGGATTCATCGACATTGAAAGATCCTGGACGACAACGATGACGGATTTTTCCTGTTGGGAATTGTTTTCCTGCTTTTTGTTGCAGGATAAAAGCAGGAAACAAAATACTGAAACTAAAAAGTTAGTTTTCACTAAGTCGGTTTTAATTCTAATGAATAATGGATTGAATTTTTTCATTGTGATAATTTTAAATATTAAATATTAAGAAGTATGATTTTGATAATTATGAGAAGAGTGGTTTTTACCATTAAGCGGTAAGAAAGTTTCCTCGAATTTTTTTGACTGATGAATGGTTGTATGCGGAGACAGGTTATTGTCCGTCAAGCGATGCAGATACTCCAATTCAAAATACAGTCTTATAATACGTTGGCTTTTAGCACGGAATAATCCCAGTTCTGTTTTAGTGGTATCAAAAAGCTCCTGCAAATGCGTTATGCTATTGGCTGCTATCTCCAGCCTTCTTCTCAGGAAAAGCGATGTACCCAAGATAAATCCGATGGCATTCAGTAAACTGGAACATAAAAGCGTAATCGCCATAGTACAACAAATTGTGATAATCTGTAGAAGTGTAGGTTCGTTATTTGCGATAAATAGTTTGTCTTTTAGACGTTTCAACTGTTGTTCATTATCTTTCATTTCCTGTGCTGAAGCGGTGGAAGCGTCATCTTGCAGAGCTGCATTTTTTGTTGCATTTACATATTCCTTTTTAAGCAAAACATATTTTTGGGTTAATTGCTCGTTGTAGGACATTTCAAGGAATAAGTTCGATACCGAAATACAATACAAAAACGAGAGTATGAATACCGTAAACATCAGTCGGTTAACTGCCATTTTCTTTATTCGGAATAATTGACCGTTTCGTTTAAAGTATTTCAAAACTGGATTGATAAGCAGAATGGAAATAATCTTAGAGAATAACAGGAAAGCCATACCCATCAGCCAAAACTTCCAACTCTCACGATCTACATGAAAAATAAAAGAAACAGCAGTAGCCATAATAATGGTTTCAGGAATTACCGCCAGTAAATTGACTCCATTGATGACATAAACCTCCTTTTTTTCTACAGTAGCCAACACCGAATTTTCTTTTATGGGTGGAATATGAATCGATTGAGAAGTGTTGTGTTCAAGTACAATATCCTCTTCAGGCGTTTCCTCTTCATTGTAAATTTCTCCGAATCGATACCCAAAAGTCATTTGTTTTTCCAAATGATTTGATAATAAAGTAAATTCATCAACAGGTTTGGTAAATTCTATTTTGCGAGCGAAGTTGGCTAGCTTCTCAGCAATTTTTTCAGTTTTCTTTTGAGCAGTTGCCGCATATTTTGGGTTACTTTTTACGTCAAAAGAAGAAGTGGCGTTAGTGTTACTTTCATTACCCACACCAATGTTTACATTCAAATCAAATTCAGGGGCATCAGGATAGTGAAGTGCTTCAAATTCTTTCGGTAAGGAACCCAATTCCTCTAAAGCCTTTTTAGGATTTTCAATACTTAATTCCTTTAATCGTTCGTGTTCTGCGTGTGCTAGATGAATAGCCGTCCCTTTCATCTCTACCATTTTTAAATGATCGGTAGCCTTTAAAGATTCTGATTGTAATTTTTTTAATGCAATATCCGATTGTGTAGCATGAATATCACTTACTAAAAGATCAGAATGATTTTGATGCAGTTGGTGTAACCTCAATTTTTCTTCATCCAGCTCTTTCTGCTCTACAACTGCCATTATTTCATTGCTTTTATCTTCAAGTAAAACAAAGTTTAAATAGCGTTTAAGATCAGTTTTAAAGTTTTTGCATTGAGCCAAGTGTTTGTTTTTAATGACGTTGAGTTCGGAGATAAACCTTGCGATAGAACTATCTTTAAATTCAAAAATTGAAATTTTTTGAGGGATTTTAGTCAAGGCTAACTTTCGTAAATCTTCTGTTTCCGAATTTATTAACCGCTGAAGGAAATCTTTAGATCGGGCCAGTTCGTCTCTTTTTCTGAAGGTAGGAAGAAGCGAGGCTAAGAATTGTTTTAACTTTTGCATGATGTATAATTTTTGTGTTAATTTCTGGTGACAATGGATTTTTTGATAAGGGTGCTGTTTTTACAAAATATCCTGTAAACTGTGCTTTAAATGGTTAATTTGATTAAGTAGCTCTTCCGCTTTCTTTTTACGATCTTCGCCGGATAGGAAATCTTCTTGGAATACTCCGTCAGATTCTACAGCGTTAAAAAGTTGGGTGTATTCCCGTTTTTTAGCTTCCAATTCTGCTACAATCTGTTGTCTGAGTTCATCGGATTTCATTTCCGTGCTGTTGAATGCGTCTTGTTGGATGAGTAAAGACTGTATCAGCAGTGGAATAAGCGAAATAATAAAAACGATGGCTAAAACGCTAAATTGATACTGACGATAGGCTTTTTGCTCATTGGGTTGAAGAGCTTCCGTAACGGTTTGCATAGCAGAGAAGCGCTCCAAAGGAGAATCTATATTCTGTAACAGAACCATTTTTTCCTCTAAAAGATAAAAGCAGAATACATCACAAACGATCAGATAAGCAGAAATGGAATACAGAATAATATAAACCAGAATAAACTTTAATTTCCCTTTTTGATGGGTTCCGGATGAGAATAAGAAGTAAGCGCGGTTTAACATAGTATAAATAATGAAAGAGAAAACCCACGTGCTTACTGCTAAAAATGAATTATTAGAATGGAGATAAACCCAAACTGAAGCAGATGTAGCAAAGAGCAATGAAACTAAAACTGATGCGGTAGCAAGCATAACCAAATGACGTTGCTGTTTGGAGTTTATAAAAGAGCTATTCTCTTTGCCTGTTATAAATAGAATGATTTCGCTGGGTTGAGAGGTGTTAATTTCTGTCATAATGTGATATTTTGATTTTTTAGTAATTTTTTAAAGAAAGCCTCTTCGGAGTTGGAGAATCCTCGTAGAACTAGGAAGAGGCTGTTGCAATTGACCTAAGGATGCGGTCAGAAATTGCAGGAATATAGAAATATGGATTATTCTATTTGAATGTCAAGTTTTAGCTCTTTACCATCAATAGAAACAGTTACATATTCCAATGCATTTTGTCTCTTGAACTCACGAAGTAGTACAAGAAATTTGTTCAATTTAATGTTGATGCTTTCTATATTGGTTTCACAGATTTTACACGCAATAATAGTTCTCTCAACCGACTCAGGATCAGAATTAAAGATTTTACGAGCAGTAATATCATTGCCATCATTATTTTTGAAGAATTGGCTGAATGCCTTGATCCAAGGGGTGTTGTGGAAGTTTTCTCCTGCAATTGTAGTGGGAGGAATCGTAACTCCAATAGTTAAGCAAAAACTATTAATTACAGGAAGTTTAAAAATATCTTCAGTTTTTAAAGAAATTTTAGATTCGTTCGGGAAGCCTAAAATAAATGCTTGTGTTTTCATTTTTCATGTAATTTTTGTTGTTATTTATACCCCAAAGTAATAAAGAAAAAATCGCACAAACAATTATAACTAACTGATAAATAAATTGTTAAATGGAAAATTAAGAGAAAATTTGAAGAATATTTGGGGAAAAATTTAAGATTTGGGAAAATTCAAGGAAAATTTGAAAATGAAAGGTGCTGTAAAGCACCAATAACACGGAAAATCAAAATAAATTTTGGTTTTTACCTAATGAATAAAATAACGGCTTTGTGTAAGTAGCTGATATTTAACATTTTGAATCGAATAATTAAAAATAAAAATTTTGAAATTTTATTCAAAAAATCTGAAAACAGGTTGTTTTTTGACTTAAAAACCAAATTTTTTCTATTAAGATTTGAAAAAAAGAAGTGAAAATTCTCGTCATTTTCTTGACAGGCTGAAAAAAATGAGTAAAATTTCTACAAGTAAGCTGTTTTTATATGTATTACCATCCAATGTCCAAAACTCCCGAAAACCATCTCCAACTGGATAAAGAAGTTAAGCAATGTGCGATTACCCGGCCTTATGAAGCCCTGCAAAGTAATTTTGCAAAAAAACTGGTGGATCATCTTCTACCGCACAGCAAATTTAAAGAAGAGCATATCAAAAAAATTATCCTTACACTGGATGATGAAACCGAAACACTTACCCCAGAAGAAGGAAAAGACTTTCTCGAATTTATGCAGGAAAACAAAGATTTTTTTGATGGGCTAATCAAAAGATACCAATGAAAATTTCCGGCACGAGTTCAATTTGATTCAAATCTGAAAACGATGGAGGCTAAACAAGAAGACCATATTTTGTACAAAAATGGCAAATTCATCTCTTTGGACAAGTTGAAGAACTATATAAAATCGCGCATCCAATGAGAGCAAGAGGAATGGCGTAATGAAGGCTTTTTACAACGGCTTGTAGAGAGAGGGCTACCACACTTTGATTTAGGTAACCCATCCAGCTATGAAATGTATATGAAATATTTAGGAGTCAATTATAGCAATAGAGTTAATAAACAAGGCGTTACCATTCATAACCTAAACGGGATGACATTTTGTTCATTGGAAGCATCTGGAGAATCCTATATGCTCAATGACCTAAAAAATGATTTGGGAGATTACAGCAAAGAAAAATTATTTACCAATCTGAAAAAAAATAAGAATTATACCGCACTTTTGAAAAAGGCAGATGCGAAATCTTTTGAAAACATTGAAGAAAGCAACGAATTTCATTTCAGGCTCATGCAGGCAGTAGCAGACCAATTATGATATGAAGAAGATTACATATTCGAGAATTTTCTGGACAACCCCAAAAATGAAAAAAAGATTAATTTGATTATGACGGTTCTTCATGCTTTGACAGGGGCAAACTTATCGATCCCGTATAAGATTGATGAAAAAGGAATTGTTTCTATTGTTAGATATGATAGCGAAAACAAAGCTTCGATCTTGCATTCTAATGGAGATAGAGAAGACAAAATTCCTTTATCATTTTTGCTGAAAGTAGATCCTTCACTTGGTAAACAAAAAAATAAATAAACAATTCTAAAAGAATATTTTTGACGTCATTATAGAAAAATATCAATCATATAAGGAGTTTTAATGCTCCTTTTTTTTAAAGACGCAATATTTGGTATATTTATACCCATGTAATACCGAAGCCCTTATGCAAAAGACATTTGAAGAACTTGAGGAACTTGTTAAGAATATTTCTCCCCACGAAGTAAAAGAAGTCGCCCATTTTATGGAAAATAAACTGGCACGATTAAAAAATTGTTATGAAGAATCTCATAAGCAGTCAGGAGATTATTTTCAAAACAAACTCAAAGATAAGATACGATACAATCCTTTTAAACAATTTTTAGCGGGGGAAGAAGGGGCTAAAAATGTTGCTTATGGGAAAAAAGCAATTCAATTACATCTTAAAAATGGCTTACCAAAAACAAACATCCAACAGCCCATAGAACTTTATAGCTTTTATTTCGGAGGCTATAAGGAATTCTTCAATATCTTCCCAGTAAAGTTTTTAAGAAAAATGCTGGATGATGACAAAACTTTCCTAAAAGAGATTCTCTCCTCAAGAAAGGGAGATTTGGAAGAACCTGTTGAATTTCAAGATAATGAAGCGACTCATAAGCAACTCAACGTTATTCCTACTATAGATTTGGAAGAATCTGTGTTAAGAGTGGATGTTCTCGAAGAAATTTTTTCTCTTTTTGAGAAAAGCAGAAAAGTGAATGTCACTGGAATTTCAGGTATTGGAAAGACGTTTTTAGCCAAACACCTTTCGCAACATTATGAGAGACAATTTACCAATATGGTCTGGCTCAATTGTACAGAAGGTTTTCCAAAGGCTTTTTCTCAGGAAAAAGGGATAGGGCTACTTGGAGGCTTAGGTCTTGCCAAGGAATACTATTCTTATTTGGGAAATGAAAAAGGATTGATGAATTTAGTCATTGGGAATTTAGCGAAAATTGAAGGAAACAACCTTTTGGTTTTAGATAATTTAGACGACAGCATCTCCAGTTACAAAGAAGAATTGGCGCTCCTCAGTAGAAACTGGAATATTATAGGAACTTCGCAACATCACCTAAAAGGTTTTGAAAATTATAGCGCTCCCGATTTTAAAAGGGAAGCGCTGGATTTATTTTACACTTTTTATAAGGTTGAGAAAGATGATGACAATTTAATCCGAATACTATCGGCTATTGAGTATCATACTTTAGCCATCGAATTATTAGCAAAAACTTCTAATGAAAGAGGTCTCAGCATTATAGCTCTAGTTAATCGGTTTACTAAAAAAGGAATCAATGTCGTGGAGCAGATTGGAATAGAGGCAGAACACAGCATTGAAAGAAAAAGGGCTACTATTGAAAATATCGAAGAATATCTCAATATTATCTTCGATACCTCTTCATTAAAAGAAGAACAATCTAAAATACTCTTGAATATAGCCTTGTTACAAGAAGATTCTATATCTATGGATTTGTTTGAGGAAGTTTACTTGAATAATTCTTCTGAAGAAAGCATCACAGATGCTTTTAATTATAATCTTAAAACTCTTGTAAAAAAAGGTTGGGTTAAGGTTGAAAACGAAAGAATACGACTACACGGTTTGGTGAAAAATATTATTGTTAAGAGATTTTCCTACAGAAGTGATTTCATTGACTCTACTATTCAGTATTTTAAGAAAGTATTGCATAAAAACTCCATAAATGAGGCCGTCATGATAAAATATCTCGGATTACTGGAGTCCTTATTGGAACAATTTAACGGAGAAAATAGTGACATCATCTATTTAAAACAAGTGCTGGCGAATATTTATGGAGCTTTGGGGTTGTTTGAAAAATCAAAAACGATTATGAGCGAAATACCTGAAATGGGTAATATACATGCAATAATTGCAAAGTATCATAATTTAGCTGTAACTTCTATGAATCAGGGTAATAATGAGCAAGCATTTTACTATGCAAATCATGTATATTCACTTTTAGATGCTGAAACTTGGGAAAATGACTTTAAAATGATTACCGATGAGCTTGAAACTTTTCTTAAGAGTGCTGAAATTAAAACAACTTCGGTTTTTGAAGGAAATATAGATTTAGAAGTAAAGGTCTTGTCAATAATTATGGCATTTAATTGTCATTTAATCACGACCAAAAATGATAAGAATAAAAATATATATGAGAAAATAAATGCTTTGAAACAAGCTATTTCCATTCGGGATCGGTTGCTGTCTATTTTTGAAAAGAATCTTCCTGAAGACCTTCTTTTTTTAATTGAGGTCTACAAAGATATTTTTTTACAAAAGGAAAGTTATTGTAGGTATGTTGGTTTTTATTATATTGAACTTAAGGAATTTACAAAAGCGGAAGCATATTTAAAGAGTATGTTGGGAATTTTAGAAACCAAACTAAGCAATGAATATTACGTACTTTTTAACAATTACCATTCTCTTACCTCACTTTATCTGTGGTGGGAAGATTTGGATAGTGCAAAATATTATATTGAGAAAAACAGGAAACTTTGTGAAACATTCCCTCCCAATCATGCAAACCTTATTTCTTATAAAAATGATGTTATAGGTCTCGAAAAATTAGAAAAGAAAAAAAATGCCAAAGAAAATATTGATAAAAGTATACACTCCCGGTTTGATTTATTATTTGAAGCAAATAAAAACTCGACGGATTTATGGGAATATTATCATCACTTATCCTGCATCTATTATGAGAACAACGATATCGAAAAAGCGTATGATTATGCTCAAAAAGAAATACGATTTTTGTTGAGTATTGGTGAAAATTATTTTTTTCTGAGTAATGCCTATATCAGATTAGGGATGTGTTGTGTATTTTTAGGAAAGATTGAAATGGCGGCTGAAATATACGGTATTGCTTCATCATTACATTTGGAAAAAGAAGCTGATAATGCGGAAGTAAATGAAAAACTATTTCATCTTAATGAATATTTATTAAAAACAGTCATCCATACCAATAATTTACCATTTATCCGAATTTTCATTAAAAATAATGTTCTGTTAGCTGAAACATACTGTGATTCTAAAAATATTTCCCATCAAGCCCCTGTTTTTGGTATGCTAAAAAAAATCTTTGATTTTTTATCTGATTTGTTAGATATGAAAGACAATATTAATTGGAAGAATACTACAGAAAATTGGACGGAGGTTTTAGATAAAAGAGCGGAGGTTTTTAGGGTTGATTATAATATGGTGTTTGACAATAGTCTACAAGAAGTTGGAGAACTAAAATCTTTTAATTTTAATATAGAAGATTTGAGATATGATATTTTGAATCAATATTACCAAATTGTTGGGGATATTTTTAATAAATATGGGAAATGGGATGTGGCTGTACAATATTATATTAGAAAACTATTCTTACTTGAGTCAGAGCATGTTGATGGATATGAAGGTATTGAAAATGCTTATTATGATATCAGTGTATGTTTTTTCAGGTTACGAGAATTTGAACTGTCTTCAAAAATAATTCATATAGGAATCAATGAGATGAGTAAAATATTAGAAGAACAAAATCTTCGCCCTGAATATCGAGACTATTTAAAAACGGCTTTAAGAGAATCATTAAAATTAGAAGAAATGGTTAAAGAAGAATTGGAAAACTTCAGAAAATAACAGTATTCTTATAAAAATTCTATACGGAAAGTTTTGTGATTGTGAAATTTTAACTGCTACTTTTTTAAATTGATATAGTATTCTTTATCAATTTTCTAAGGCCAAAAAAAACCTTTTACTTTGCACAAGTTTCATTGTGCGAAGAGACGAAAAACGTTTTCCAATCTATATTTTCTAAGTATTTTTTTAGAAAATGCAAAGTTAAAATTGCTGAAATATAAGAAATCTCAGACACTATATTGAAGATCGTTAAGTTCCATAAAAAAATTCCCCTTGCAATCCATCAAAATTTACATATAAATTCCATCATAATTTATCTTTTAAACGAAAAAAATGCTTGCAGACCAAATGATATCGGTAAGTGACCTGAGATATAAGACGAAATTAGTTCTTGAATCTTTAAATACAGGAGCCAAATATGTTTTGCTCAATAACAAACTTGAGGCAGTAATTCTTACCCCGACAGAATATGAATACTTTAAACAGTTGCAAAAAGCAGAAGAATGGCGCTTAGATATTGGAGAAGCTAAGAAAAACAGTCCTGTGTATAATAATGCAGAAGATTTATTGTCTGAACTTTTAGCCTAAATGAAATTTCAAAGGACTTCCAAGTTCAAAAGACAGTTTAAAAAATATCATAATCAGCCAAAGGTTTTGGAAAAATTTTCAGAATGTATCTCCCAATTATTGTCTTGAAATCTTTCTCCCAAACGAAAAAATCATAAACTTCAATGAGCTTTTAAAGATTTTTGGGAACTTCATCTTGCCCCGGATATACTACTGATCTATTATATTGAAGGTGATATATGCTTTTTATCACAGATCGGAAGTCATTCTGATTTGTTTGGATAATACCTATGAATTTATGTATATCGAAAAACATCAATCATAATAGGTAATCTTCCTTATACTTTTTGAATATTTTTTTCCGTTTTTGAATACCATTTTCTGTATCCAATTTCCAGATGAGTCGTGGGAATACTCATAGGTAAATTCGTTCTCTGATTTTCTCAGTCCATTAGGGAAAAACTCAATGGTTGTGTTTTCGTTAACATCTGTTTGTGAAAGTATACTTCCGTTTTCATCGTAGTTATAGGTAAATTCATACCTTCTGCTTATTTCTCCGTCTCTGTAGTTGGTCTGCGAAAGCACATTGTTATGATCATCATACACAAACTCAGTTACTCTGCTTTTCCCTTTCTTTTCTCCGAAATACTTTATGAGAAGACCATCTTTCAGAATAGCTGTAAAAGATTTATTGGACTTTTTTCCATTATCGACTATTTCGGTATGTACAAAAACGGAATCGTTCCTGTATCTGAATGTCATTATGCTTTCGGTAACGAGTTTATTTTTATCAAAATTCCGAAACCATACTTTCTCCTGTCTGTTCTGTGAATCATACGAAAAAATAGTGCTGGTTTTTCTGTTTTTAATAATTTCTTCTTTTTTCAAAATTTTTCCTTTCGGACTGAACTCCAAGGTAGTGGTTTCTCTATTTTTTTTCTTTTTGGCAACATAGTTTTCCTCAACAAATTTTACTTTTCCCTGCAAGACAAAGTCTTTCCAAGTTTGCAGTTGATTGAGCTGAGCTTGAGATAAAGCAAAAAGCAACATAAAAACTCCTATAAGAAACGATTTCATGGATTTATACTAAAAATAAGAGTTTACAGAAATTCAAAGTTATTAAGGACATTGATGAAATTATTGAAGGATTGTGCTTTAATACTTCCCATAACAAGGTGCGTATGTTTTGATCCCTCTTTATAAATAACAAAATTATAAGAGGTGTTATCATATTTACTTTTATCATATAAAACTCTAAAACCGTTTTTATGATCATAAAAATTGATTTCAGTACCATAATAATTATCTTTATGGATTTGAAATTTTTGTTTGATAATGTATTGAGACTGCTTATTATCGGAACGACATGCCCAAACTTCGATATCTTCAATATCATTTTTATAGTCAGTGCCATTGCCGAGCAGATTGGCGGAAAATATCCCTAAGCTATCATTATAGCCCCAATCCTCAAAATTATTATTTATACAAGGCGAAAAATAAGAAAAACCATAACGGCTAAAATAATTGAACTCAGTCTGAGCATTAGTAAATGTGAATGCTCCTAAAAATAGAAAAGCTAAAAGTGTTTTTTTCATAATGTAGGGTTTAATTTTTTCTTATGTTTTTTATTTCAATAGAACGATTTCCGTCTCCATTGGAACGTTGATCATCCATTTTTTTGTATCCTATCACAAATCCACAATAGAATTTGTAATCAGGATAAGTTGATGATTCGTTTCTAATTTCAATTTTGACTTCTCGATCCCATTTCACAGCAAAGTTTGCTGATTCAGAGTTTGAACCAAGGTAAGGCTGGTGGAATAATAATTCCCCATTATCTAGCCATAAGAGTAAGCCAATATCCTTAACATATTCCGATCCTGTGTAAGCAATAACAGCATAATGGTTACCTGCTTGAAATTTTCTTGTGTAGTCAAAACTATATCCTTGTTGCAGATAATTATATTTTCCATCTGAAATTGTATAACCGTTTTTACGTAAGATATCACAAGCTTCGTCATAAGTATATTGTCCGTATGCTGTAACAGATGTAAGTAATAATATCAAGGACGACATTAATCTTTTTTTGAATTTCATATTTCTCAGTTTTGTATTTTTAATAGATAATGGCATAATAAACCATTCTATTTTTTTTATCTCACAAATATGCCTATATCTCATTGATTTTATTACCTTTGTACGGTTATAATATATGAGTAAACCTGCATAATTTATGAGTTATGATTGGCAACAACATTAAGAATATTCGAGAGCTCAAGAACCTTACACAAGAGTTCGTTGCAGAAAAGTTGGACATTTCTCAATCTGCATACAGTAGATTGGAGAAGGGAGAAATAAAAATATCCAAAGAAAAATTAGTTCAAATAGCTGAAGTTTTAGAAGTAAAGCCCGAAGATATAAAAGAGTTTGATAGTCAGAAATATTTCAATAGTATAACTAACACTGAAGGAGATTTCAGTGGAAGTAGTTATAGTGGAAGCATTATTATTGGCTCTGGTTTAGAAGAAATTGAGCTTATCAAAAAACTCTACGAAGATAAATTCACTTTAATGGAAGAGCTAATGCGACAACAGAAAAATGAACTTGAAAAATACAGATCAAAATACGGAGAGCTTTAATAGCTCTCTTTTATTTTTAAAATAGTTTGACTTGAGTTCCGTCAAACAACCACCAATCCTCAAAAGCATTTTGTTTAATCTCATCTAAAGATTTAAATAAGAAGTGAAATTTCGATTCTGTAAAACGTTCGTCTTCAAGAAGTCTCTTCATCGCCATTTGCTTATACACCTCCAGTTCAAAGATACAGAGAATACGGCTTCCATAATCCAACCTAAACATTCTGCTCGGCTGCCCGACCGATAACGCCCTCAAATGATGGAACAACGATTTGTGAACACGACTTGTATCATCTCCATTATACATTTCAATCGCATACAACTCTTTTCTATTGGGTGTTTGCAGCATGCAAAGTGCATCAGCAATCAGATAATCATTTTCAGAGATCTGAATGGACGATTCCGCTCTGTAACCTTTCTTCTTTCCTGTAGAAACCTTATCAAAATAGGTTGAGAACAACACTATTTCACAACCGTCATTTTTGGAAATGCCTTCATGCAAAGCGATTTGAACATTAATCATGTTCATTCTATGGAAGTAATCCTTTTGATAAAATTGACCTTCATTTTTCGGAAACCTGACAACATCTTCTCTCAAATAATCTTTGACAATTTCAGCACCATGAGCTTTTAGAAAATGTACATTTTCGAGTTTCCCTATTGCAGGATGAACACCGAATGCAATAGAACCCACCAACGGATCTTTCCGAAGTCTGAGTTCTGCAATTTGCTTGTTGAGATTCGCTCTGTCCGACATAATTCCGAGACGGAGCAACTGCCCTGCTGTCAAATATTTGTAACGAGCTAAAGCTAAAAGAATTTTTTCCTGTGAGGGAGAAAGTGTTTGAAAGAATAATCTTTTGGTAACCATTTTTTTGAGTTTTAAAAAATTAAAAAAGTCGGCAAAAAAAGCCATCTGCTTTATAAGAGGAACTGATTACAGATGAAACCTAGGTTTAATACTTCCGCTGGACTCCGTGGAATTTTGAGATGCAATTTCAGAATTTTCTGTTGCTGGAAGAATTATAATTTCGGAATCTGATGCCGGATTTATCGTTTCATGAGTTGTATTTTCTGAATCCGATTTGGTTTTTGAAGGAATCAAAGTTGGGGAATGAACCGGATTTAGTGTAGATTGGTTCGGTTGATTCTGGCTTTTATTTTGAAACTGCGTTTGCGTTTGAATTGGATTGACATTGATGATGTCTCTGTAAATTTCCGATTCGGACAACAAATAAGCTTTCAATTTCTTAAGTTCTTCCTTGTTGCAAAAATATCTTTTCGGCTGTTTGATCAGAAAATCGGGGCTTTTAATTTTTATGGCTGGAAAATGATCGTGCTTTAAGTAGAATTCATAAGGTAACAAACTCTGCATTGCCGAATAAGAAACTCCAAAATCCCCTGCCAATTCTTTAAGTGCAGGCAAGCCATTGATTCCTGCTAATTTAACAGCTGAGTTATTCAAAACTGAATTCTTTAATGATAATGGGATTTGACCGACACTTTGTGTTCCAACAATCAAACGCAGTTTGTACTTCCTGGCCTCAGAAAATATGGTTTGAATACTTCCGCTTTCTGTCGTGAAATTATGGAACTCATCAATAAACAGATAACAAGGCTTTCTTGAATGTTCGGACTCGAATGCTCTTTGAAATACAATGCTTAGAATGGTTGCCGAAATAAATCTTCCGAGTGCTCTGCTCGCATCTTCTCCCAATTTTCCTTTGGATAAATTAAACAGGATTATCCTGCCTTCCTGCATTCCTTTCTTTAGGTCGATATTGCTCTGTCCGTTCATCATGTGGTAGAACATCATATTGTTTTGGAGGTGTTGCAATCTTGTATAGATTGCCAGTTTAGTGGGAGCATACTTCTTACTGAGGAATGCCGTTTCAAAAAACTGGCGGTAAACCTGAAATGAAGATTTCTTTCCCAATTCCACCCATTTTGCATTTTGGGTATCGTCCATAAATATTTGCAGGTCGGATAATCCGCATCCTCCTCTTTCAAGCAAAACTGCTAAACACGGTTTCAACAGCGCTTCCATTTGAAGCGACATTCCTGCTTCGGGAATTAATTCCGAAAACGCTTTGGCGAATTGCTGGGACATCACATCAATTAAAAACGGCTCGGAGACTCTCCGCCAAAATGGGTTGATGCAGGGAATTTTTTCATTTTCCAATTGCGGATCGATGTACCAAACACGGTCGGGCTTTTGAAGATTGATACGGAATCCTAATAAGCTCTCGGATAGGTCTCCATGAGGATCCAAAAGAATTATTGAGTGTTGCTGTTTCAATTGGGATTGATGCTGAATTTGGTAAGCAATCGCTTTCATAAATTCCGTCTTTCCGGAACCTGTCCTGCCGCTAATAAAGCAATGCCTGTCTAAAGCGGAAACGGGAAATGGGACAGGCTTTGGAGCAAAAAATAATGAGTGTAGCGAAGGTAGACAAAGTGAAAGAAGTTTTTGATAGTCGTGTTCATCATCGCCGGTAAAAGAAGATAAAATTTTCGGGTGTTTCAATAAAAGATTCCAATATTCCAAAGCAGGCGAAACGCATACTGCCCTCTCCAATTTTTCTTTGCTTGTCGCTTTCTTGGTTCTCATTTCTTCAAATTCCTTGAAGGTCAGAAATCGTTTTTGAAGTTCTTTGCGGTAATGAATTGAATTTCTATCCAGTCGGGAGAGGTTTTTATTGATTGCTTTTATTCGTTCTGAAAGTAAAGCGTCCCGACCCGAAGAATGTCCTCCGAGAAAATAATTTCCTGCTAAAATATAAGGTTCTTGGTTTTTAATTTTCCATAGAAAGGAAGTTTTGTTCCAGAATTGGATGGTTGAATTCATGATAAAATAGTTTTGGGTTTAAGTTTCGGTTTGAATTTTCAGATTAAATTTTTAAAGGATTCAGGTTTGAATTTTAAAAATTTAAGTGGTATAACTTAACAAATTGCCTGACTCGGCAGAAGAAATAAAACAGAATACGATGCATTTGTTTTTTTGAATTAAAACTTGGCTTAAAAAAGCATGGTTTTATAAAGGAAATAAAGAACAGAAGTATTGGCTTTTGATCGAATTTCCGAGAATGGGTTGTTAAAATATATCGGAATAGTTTCTCACAAAAGTGATGGTGCTACTTATGGATTTTTTATGGGAAGTCAAGTTCTTTCGATTAAGGTTGACGATTGCAAATAAAAATGTCAATATACTTTAGAATACCTTATTGAGAACCTTTTAGACTACCTTTTTGGTAACCTCCAAAGGAAAGCGGAAATCGCCCTTTTTATCGAGTTTTTAACTGCAATTTCTATGCCATAATATCTTCCTTTTTCCACTTTCCATTATTGCCATCTTCCTATCTCTAAAAAGTAAAAATGTAAAGTCAAACTGCATCAACTTCTCTTGCAAGTCAACCAAAAATCCATACAAGCGCCATCGCCGGCAAACATACCAAATCAATTAAAACAAAAATGTAAAGACACAAAAAATCTATCAATGTATCAATCTACCAATGTATCAAAAACAAAAATTCAAAAAATTAAAATCCTAAAACTAAACGAAAAACAAACAACCGAAAATCTAACAATGTAAAACAAACTATCAAAAAAAAATCAATTCAAAATCTATCAAAACACAAAAAATTAACAAAACCTATTCAAAATCAAAACTCAAAAACAGTCAACTGAAAAAAATTCTTAACACAAAAAATCTCTAAAACAAAATGAAACAAAAAACTAACCATTAACAAATTAAAACCCCTTAAAATGAAAAAATCAACAAGGTAACAATCAACAAGTGACACAAAAATCAAAAACAATCAAGAAAAACAAAATCAAAAAATTCTAAAAACTTAAACAAAATGGAAAACAAAAACGAAATCAACAAAACCGTCAACTTGGATTTGACAACTATCGACAGTAACATCTTTGCCATATTTGGAGCTTTCTCCAGACAAGCAAGACGTGAGAAGTGGACGCAACAAGAAATTGATGCCGTCCTCGAAGAAGCCAAAAGCGGAGATTACGATCATGCGATTGCGACCATCTGTGAGTATTGTTTACCTGAAGACAACTTTAACTCAGAAAACGAAGAAGACTAATGGGAACAAGAAACTTAACCGTGGTGGTACAAAACCAAGAAGTGAAAGTTGCTCAATATGGGCAGTATGACGGATTCCCCGATTCCCTTGGAGTAAAATTATTAAAATTCTTTAGCAATCCTGAGAACACCGAAAAATTAAAAGAAATCCTTCCGAAAGTACGTCTTTGGAATGAAAAAGACCAAAAGCAACAGGACGAATTCCTAGAATCTATCGGCTGTACCAATGGAATTCTTAATTCAAGGCAGAAAGACAAATTCAAAGAAAAGTATCCCTTTCGTTACCGTGAACGCTACGGAAGATTAAGAGAAGGGCAAATCTTGGAAGTATTGTTGGAGTTCGCTCATCTTGATGAACTGGCAACCACCGATGCTTATGATTTTGCTTCTGATAGTCTGTTCTGCGAATGGGCGTATGTGATTGACTACGATAAAAATGCTTTTGAAGTGTACAAAGGTCTCAACACCTCGGGGATTTCAGAAGAAGACCGTTTCTTTTCTCTCTATGATGGAGAAAACGATTATTATCCTGTCAAAATCATTGCGTCATTTCCGTTGGATCAACTTCCCGATGAAAACGAATTTTTGCTTCAATGCTCAACTTAGTGGGCAGTAAGCAATATGCAGTAGGCTTTAAGCTATGACTTCTAATGTCTGATATCTAGTGTCTAACCTAAAATCTAAAAAACAATGAACAAAAACAAAAACCGCCTTTTGGTGCAGTGCTTTATGAAAATGCTACAGCAAAGAATCGAAAGAGACAAAGTGGAAACTCTAAGTCCTGTATTTGGCAGTATCTTAAGCAAAGAAGAACTTCAAAACATTTTGAAGTGGCTGTATTTGGATAAAGTACCTGAAACGTATGACTTGGAAACGATGGATAAACAAGATTTACTTGAAGCCATCGGAGACGATATTCATATTCTGTCGTATTCCATCGAAAAATGGAAAAAGGAATTGGAAGAGAAAATCACGCCACAGAAAGTCTATGATGTTCTTTGCCAACTTCAACTCGAAACCCATTATCTGATGACCAAAATTTTGGCGGATTGGGACGAGTACGACCACAGCAATTTCAAGGCACTTTGCCGAAAGGCGGGAACTCCCGAACCGTTATTTGCCGTATTTGAATCTTCTATACAAGAAGAAGACAAATATATTTCTGTTCCTCTTTCCAAATATTATACAACTGAATGGGAAGCAGAGTCTAAAAAATCACTTCTCATTTCGGAAGAACAGTTTGAGGAACATCAGCTCCAGATCCTAAGCCTGTAATCTTTTATCCAATTATTTTTTAAAACAAAAATGAAACAATCAATATTAGAATTTTATAATAATCTGGATAAAGCCAGAGACAGAGCTTTATGGCTGGAGTTTGAGTACAGAAATATTCCCAAACAGTTTGTGGTGTTTGACGGACCGGAGGATAATTATGCCGTTGCCGATCTGCAAACTGCCGAAGAGATGGACATAGCTCGTCATTATTACTCGCTTCCCGAAAATTACCAGCATTGGACGTTTGGCGATCTGAAAGGAATTGCAGGCGATCCCGAAATGTTAGAGCATTGGGAAAACATCCTTGGAAAGTTATCGGTAATGGAGGGCGAACTGCTCAAATTTATTTTGAAGTATCAAGTTCCTTTGGATAAAATTATCCGTCATGAACTCGGTTGCAGAGGCTTTGATGCAGACAACAGATGGATTGGCTTTAGTGAATCAGAAAAGATATGGCAGAAATAAACCGTATGGACACAGAAAACAACAAGACAACTCTAGAGGAAGTCTATGTGATTGCTCTTGCAGATAATGATGGGGAATTTGACTGGATCTACATTCATCCCAAACCCTATTATCTTACCGAAGCAGAAGCCTTGGAAATCAGAAATTCATTAATAGAAAATGAAGAATCTGTTACCGAAAGTAACTGTATTGTCAAAAAAATGTACAGGGTAAAACCAGAAAAAGAACAATAAAAATCAATCAAAAAAAATGGAAAACAAAAAAACAGTAAAACAAATCATGATTATTAATGCTGAAATGCATCAAAATTATCTTGAATCTTTTCCAGAAGAACCTATGGAATTTGTAGACTTTGTGAATTTCGGTCTTGGAACTCAATTCAATGAAGAGAAAAAAATTGAACAGATTATTCCGAATGAAAATGCCACTCAGTTTGTCATCATTTATACGATAATGATATGAACAGGCAGGATCATGGTGTATTTATCCTCACCGTTTTTATCATCGTACATAAAACCAGCGGTCTGGATATCGTTTATTTTCAACCGAAATCCTTTTATCAAAGTTATACAAAGGCTGATCAAGTAAGACGATCTCTTATCCGAAGCGGAAAGCTGTCTGAAAACAATTCCTTTGTTGAAGGAGAACGCTTCATGGTGGTTTGCGCAAATTAACACGAAAACAAAATTCAAAACAAAATCTTTAAACAAAATATCTAACAATTAAAATCCAATAGTATGAACGAAAACAAAACGGCACTCTTGAAAATATTTTCAGCGGTGCTAAAGGACAGAGTAAAATCTGAGCCTCAGTATCAATCCATCAGTACGGAAATGGTCAAACATTTTTCCCGAAAAGAATTGATTGAAATCATTACCCACAACTTCGAGGGCGAAGTTCCATCAGAATTTAACCTTGTGGAAATGGAAAATAATGAACTTTTACAGCTTATCGGAGATGACTTCAAAATCATTTCCTATGTGATGAGCAGGTGGAGTAAAGAAGTGTCACAACTTCCAACGCTTCAAGAATGGATGCATTCCAAAGTACATTCTTCTCCCGAAAAGGAAACGGAAGAAAACTTGAAATCAAAATCGGAAGAAACTGTATCAGAAAATTTGGAGCATACTCCAACAACTGAATTTGTTTCTGAAAAACAAGATTCTGCTTCTGAAAATTCCAACAAAACCAATTCGGAATCTCCGAAATCCTTGGATGTATCATCTGAAGTTAATAAATTGGAAGAGAAACAGAATTTCAATCCTGATTCTAAACCTGCTTCAGAAAAACCGCATTTCGGTAGGAAGCAGGAGGACAAGAAAACTGAAAAAAGCAAGTAACGCCTTTGGTATTCAAAGGCTGGGAATGGTTTCCGTTCCAAAAATGAACTCATGGAAATAGCCCAAGTTTTTTACTCGGGCTATTTTACTTTCTTAAGCAACACTCCCCTGCAATAGATACATTTACTTTATTTACAAAAAGTGAAAATGAACAATTTCTCTGAAAATAAAATAACAATAAAAAATAAAACTCCCCTGCTTAAAGCAAAAATGAAAACCCCGATTACATATTACGGTGGGAAACAGAATTTAGTCAAAAAACTTCTCTGATTGACGCCTCCCCATAAAATCTATGTTGAACCTTACTTTTGAGGCGGTGCACTGTTTCGGGCTAAAGAGCCTTCTGCTTCTGAAATTATCAATGACACCAACATGAATGTCGTTAATTTCTACGAAGTTTTGAAGAAAAACTACAAAGCGTTATACGAAAAAATCGAAGCCACTCTTCACAGCAGGGAAACCTATAAAAAAGCACTTTTCATTTATGAAACTCCACGGCTTTTTGCGGACAATCCTATCATAAGAGCACGAGCTTTTTACGTCTCATGCAATCAATGATTTTGCAGTCGTATAGGTAGCTTTTGATATTCGAAGGACAACAAATGCCCTACAACATTTCAGAATAAAATACAAAATTTTAAAGAAGAAATGAGTAACCGTCTTTCTTACACGCAAATTGAACAGAATCAGGCGGATAAGGTCATCCAATCGAGAGATCATGAAGATACCTTCTTTTACTGCGACCCTCCTTATATCGGGACGAACCAATGACATTACGGAGGTTATCACGAAGAAGATTTTATCAGAGACCTCACGGTATTATCACAAATCAAATGAAAATTTTTACTGAGCAATTTTCCATCTAAAATACTTGACAGGTTTGTAAAGGAACATAACCGGTATGTAAAAACCTTTGACCAACCTTTGTCAGCCTCTCACAACAGCAAAAAAGCTCTAAACAAAAGAAAAACAGAAGTTTTGGTGGCGAATTATCCGATATAAAATGTAACAATAAATCAATGTAACAGTTTAACGATGGAGTGGATATGTTAATTTTCAATCATTCAATCTCTTAATTTCTAAATCTTTTAGTTGTTTAAAACAAAAATGAAATGAACACCTCAAAACCAAAATACAACCATCAAAGAAAAAATGTCGTGATGCGTAAGATTAAACCAAGAATGAAACAGAGAGTTTTCAAAAACGAAGAAATCCCCATCCATAAAATCAGAAAAGATTACGAAAAATTTAAAATATGACCGAAACTTAAAGCATCATTACCCACCTCCAAATAATCTGAAAGTATTCTGAACTTTTGTAGGCGGTGGCGGTTCTACAATGGGATATAAGCTAGCAGGATTCCGCCACTTAGGGGGTGTGGAAATCGATAACAAAATGGCAAAAATTTACCAAACCAACCACTCCCCCGAACATTTTTATCATGAAGACATCAGAGATTTTAACCAAAGAACTGATTTACCAAAAGAACTCTACGAATTAGATATTTTGGATGGTTCTCCTCCTTGCAGTGCCTTCTCGATGTCTTGAAAACGTGAAGAATGTTGGGGAAAAGAAAAAGTATTCAAGGAAGGACAGAAAAAACAGATATTGGATGAACTCGTGTTTGTGTTCTGCGAGACCGTTGCCAAGTTCCAACCCAAAGTGGTCGTGATGGAAAATGTTCCGGGACTCGTTGCCGGAAGAGCAAAAAAATATGCGATTGAAGTTTATGACAGGCTTAGCCTGCTTTGATATCACGTGCAAGTATTCATGCTAAATTCCGCCACGATGGGAGTTCCCCAAGCTCGTGAACGCATCTTCTTTATTGCAAGAAAAGAGAGCTTGGAGCTCCCCCAATTAATTTTAAATTTCAATGAATCCCCTATATATTTCGGGAAAATTGCCGACAGAAACTCAACTTCTCATCCCCATCTTCGACCTTCTATTGTCAAAAGACGGCCGTATGTAGAGTTTGGAGACCAAAATCTGAAATTTGCGGATGCCAAATACAGAAACCTAAGCACTTACAACGCATTTTTCAGCACTTATATTTTGTACGATAACATTGTTGCTCCTACTTTAACCTCGAGTGGAACTGCTGTTTATTACAATGAAGTCCGCAATTTGAATGATACAGAATACATCCGCATGAGCAGTTTTCCGAGTGATTTTGATTTCTGTAACATATCGACCCGCTATGTCTGTGGAATGAGTGTTCCTCCATTGATGACGGCTAGAATTGCAAATGAAATAAGAAAACAACGGTTTTAATAATATGACAATCTGAAAGTTTAGCAATATGCTAAATAAAATATACTATCCAAAACATTGTTAAACTGTTACATTGGTAGATTGTTACATTGAATCCTCACTCCTCTCTTCTGCCTGCAACATTGACAATGCTTTTCACAGCTTTATAAAGATTACATACATAGAAACAATAAGATAAATACTTGCTTTTCAACAACAATAAACAAGGCGTTTGTCAAAGGTTGATACACTCCTCTGCTACACCTTAACAAGGCATTGTCAAAGTTTACATCAACTTTATTAATCCTTTAACAAATCTTATGCAATGAATGTCAAGGGATTGTTAAGGTAAATCACTTGAAAAAGCCTTTTCTATGCTTATAAATCCGTAAGGGATTAAAAAGGGGTATTACAACCTTTAATAAAACCTTGACAAATGTTTGAAGAAGTTTTGTAAAACCTATGACAAAGATTTAATCATCTATTGTCAAACGTAGAGCAAAGTAACTAAAAACAAGCATTCAATTGATTGTATTCTGTATGATAACCAAAAGTTATCGTGAGAAAAGCGAGTATTTATCCTATAAAAATAATTCTATGGAAATTTCAAAATCAGAGGCAGAAAGATTATTGGGTGTAAGTTCCACCACCTTGTACAATCGGGCAAACAAAATGAATATCAAATTCATCAATAAAGTAGACTCCAAAGGAAAGAGTAGTTACCTTGTCCAATCCGATTTGGAGAAAATGGCAGAAGCAATGGGGAAAACATTGAAAACAGAATCCGCCCCTGAAAAAGAATATCCGAAAACGGAAAGCAGAGGAGCAGAGGAGTGAGAAGCCCAAGAATTTGTACAGGAAAAATTTATGCTTCAACTCAAAATCAAGGAACAGGAAGAGGAGATCAAGTCCAACAACCAAATCATTGAATTTTATAAAGAAAACAATTCGCAACTGCTGATGAACCAACAGGAAGCTAAAAATCAAATCACTACTATGTACTGAGAAATGCTTGGAATCTCCAAAAAAGCCACCACTTACTATATTATTTCTATTGCTGTATCTGTTGTATTGCTCCTGTTTGTTGTTCTTGTCGCCACAGGAAACCTGAAATTTTAAAGCAGAGGAGTATGAGATTTTCAAAATTAAAAATGAAATCATCGCCCCGAAAAGGTAGCCATAACTACAAAACCCATACCCCGAAAAAGTAGCCGTTCCATCATTATCAATGATGAATGATTAACGATAATTGATGATTAGCAAATGATAAAAGGTGTTTCCTACAGTATTATTTCTTCTTCTTAGAGACAAACTTCAAAAAAGCACAACATCAATTAGAAAATGAGTTGTTTTAAGTTGTTATATAATTTAGATATTTATATTGTTTATAGTGTACAAGAAATGACTACCACAAACGATTTACAAAGCATAAGGTATCTAATATGGGGCGAGAGGCTACCAATTTGGGGTCAAAGGCTACTAATTTGGGGCGAAAGAGTACTGTTTTGGTACTCAACAGCTACAAAAACAGGGTGTAAGGGCTACCAATTTGGGGGTTCTACTAAAGGCTACCAATTCGGGGTAAAATCTAAAAATTATATTACAATATAACCCTGAAATACTACCGTAGCCTTTCAATGTAGCTTTTAACATACGCTACAGGCAATTTATCATTTAAAATCATCCATAATGAATACACAATTGATGGTCAAGAAATCCCATGAGCTGGTTACGGCAAGATTTTGATTTTCATTGATGGAAATTAGATTCTTCACAATGGTTGTCAGCTTGATTGATGATAAAGACGAGGATTTTAAACAGTATGAAATCCCGATTAAGAATCTGATTAGCCTATATGATATCAAGTCAAAAACCATTTATGCCGAAATGGATAAGCTATCCACCTCCATGCTCAAAAAAATAATTACCATTCCAGTAAAAGAAAATGATATTGATAAGGAACTAAAAACCACTTTGTTCGGTTCATTCAAATATGCAAAGAATGGAAGCGGAATGCTTGAAGTTCATTTTAATCCTGTGCTGAAACCATTTCTTTTGCAGTTAAAAAATAGATTTTTACTCTATGACATTAAAAATATTCTCAAATTAACTTCTTCAAATTCCATAAAAATGTACGAGCTTTTAAAATCCTATGAATGAATCTGAAAAAGAATTTTTGGAGTAGAGGAGTTAAAGCAAATCCTGTGTGTAGAAGATAAGTATGGTAAATATGCAAACTTCAAAAAAAAGATACTGCTCAAATCTCAGCAGGATCTGGAAAAATACACCGACATCCGTTTTAGCTTTGAAGAAATCTCCGAAACTTCAAGACGTGTCGAAAAAATTGCTTTTGCCATCTACAAAAATAAAAAGGTAGTTATTGAAACTCATGAGGAGGAAGAATATCCGCCAAAAAACGACAATCCCTCTGAAACTGTTTCTTGGTATGATGAAATCAAGGCTTTCGGCGTATCGAAAGCAACGATAGAATCACAGATTATCTGAAATTATGAAGAAGAGTTTATTATACAAACCCTTAAATACTGTAAAGAATATTTTAAAACTGTTGCCGTCAAACAGAAAAGCGGGTTTTTCCTCAAAGCCTTAAAAGAAGGCTACTACAAAGAAGAAATTAACGAGCAAGCCACTAAAAAAGTAAAAAAAGAACTAACCAAAGTACAGCAACAATCGGAGCAGCAGCAGACGGAACAATCGCGTTTGGAAAGAGAACAAAAACTTAAAATCTTAAGAGAGGAGTTCCTGACTCCCGAATTTACCCAGTCCGTAGTAGAGGAGCTTCAGCAGAATAATACCTTTCTGTACAAACTGGTGGAAAAAGATTACGAAAATGGAATCGTCAACAAATATTTAAACATTGCCATTGATATTAAATTGGAAAAAGAGTTTGGAGAAAGATGAAAAACAGAAAATTAAAGATTTAAAATGAAGTTTAAAAAAAAGAGCCTAAAGCTCTAATCCGAGTTCCTGGCTCAACCTGTACCCAACTTCATCAAAAGCGAAATAAGCAAGCGAAGTTTTAATATCTCCCGTAATAATTAAAGGAGTTGAAATGTTTTCTTTAGGTTCCACAGTAAGGGCATTAATTTCCTTCTGATACCTGTCAAAGAAAAGATGGGCTTGTGAAGGAGTTTTGAGATGGTCAATCATTCCGCTTTGGCAACCTTCATAACAGAGTTTTTGAAAGAAATACCTTACTTCGTGGGATTTTAAACATTCTTTAGCCACTTCTTTTTTGATGCTTTCTTCTTTTTGACTGGCAATCATTTGAAGATGGCTGATAAGTTCGTTTTCTAACATTGGGATGTGGGAAAAGAGATAAAAGAATTAGTCAAATTGACTAAATTAGTTGTATTGATTGAATTGATAAAATCAAGAGAATTTTCATTTTTTTGAAAAAAGAAAAATAAAGTCTGAAACTTCGTTTTCTCTACGATGTCTAAAAAATCGGCTTTACATTTTCTAAAAAGATGAACTTCTATCAACTGTTTTTTGCCCAAATTTTACAATTTTGAAACCATTTCTTCAATTTCTTTTTCTGAAAAACCTTGTTTTTTGGCTTGGATTTTAAAATTCTCGATAAAATCAGCGATCACCTTGTCGGAAGTTTGAGCAGGGGAGTTTCAAAGAATCGGTTTTATTAACAGTCCTTCTTTGGTTTCTTCTGCTATAAACAGATCGGTATTAAACTGGTCTCTCCATTTTTTCGGCAAAGTGACCTGACCGCTGTTGAATGATTTTAGAGTATACGATTTCATAGAATTAGTAAAAACAGATAAAACAACCATTTATACTAATCAAATCAAAAACAGATTGCAAGAGCGAAATTTTATTGCAAGTGTAATTAATTTTTTTTTAATATTTATAATTTTGAATGATAATATTTAATCATAGTGCAAGGAATAAATAGTGAATTAGAATTTGAAACCCATATCAGAAAAATAATTGCTGAGCAAATCTTAATAGATAATCCGAATTTTCACATTTTAGAAAACAAGAAAGCTGTCGATATGATAATTTGTAATGAGGATAACGATTTTCCAAGTCTATATTTTATTGAAATTAAATATCATAAAAGTAATCATGGCAGACTTGGCGTAGGTCAAGGAAAAGGCAAGGGTTTTCAACCTGAAATATTATCCAAGCGACCATTATATTTTGAAAATAATTTAAGATGGATAATCGGTTCTGAGAATAGTGAAAATTATTTTTTTATGAATAATGCGGAACTTTTAACTTTTATTAAAGATGGTATTATTGAGAAAAAATATAATAATATCCAAAAAAAGATTTTTAAAACAGCTGTAGCCCATACAAAAGAAGAGCTTATTGAAAAAATTAAAACTTGGTTGAAAATCAAATAAATTTTAAGACAATGGATTTTATTCAACTACAAATGTTTTTTTTGTTTAAACATTTTTCATAATTTGGTTATATGAAGTACTACAAATCAATAATCTTTTCAAAAACTAAATTTGAGGGATATTTTAGATATAAAGATGAATTCCAAATTTATCCGTTAAAAAGCGAATATCTGGATCGTGTAAAAAAATATAAGCATCATCCGATAGTTATTGAATTTAAAATAGAAGATTCTGAATGGGTATCACCTAAAAAAGATTTTTCTTTTGTTGGAGATATTTTTAACAAAGAGGAATATGAACTTTTAGCTACTGCAATGACTAAACTAGACCGTATAATTGATTTGATTAATCTGTTTAGTACAAATTTGTTCTTTCGATATAAAAACAATGATGGCTTTTGGATAATTCCTGCTACTTCTGACAAAACAGAAGATGATATAAGAAGCATCGAGCATTCAGACTTTCTTTATAAATTATTTTTTCTGAAAGATTTTAAAAATCAATGTATTATTGATGATTTCAGTAATGAGATTATTAAAGAATTTAATGAAGTTCCACCAGTTGATTATAATGAGTACTTTTCTAATGATCCCAATTATGACTATAATGTATTGGACACAATCAAATTTCCCCATATCATTAATTATGGTTTAGATGGGTATTTTGATTTAAATGCAGAGGAAAAAAAGATTATAGATACAAGTATAAAATATTCGAATATTTGTATGAAAAACCTTGAATCGGAAACCACTATTGGAGTTCTGTCTGCTTTTACTTCGATTGAAACTCTAATGAATTTCTACTATAAAGACTTTAAACCAGAAAACTGTAAAGAATGTGGGCAATCAAGATATTCAATTGCAAAAAGATATACTGATTTTCTTTTATACTTTGTAGGAGAAAGTGATGACCTGAAAAAGGAATACAAAAAATTATATACATTTCGATCAAAAATTGTTCATACAGGATTTTCATTTGCAACTGAAAATTTATGGCATGATATGGAGGAAGAAAAAGCTGACGATGAGACAATTAAAAAATTACAAATAATGATGGTTAATAAAAGACTTATAATTAATTATTTATCTCTTACAAAATTAGGAAAAAAAGAAAAACATCAAATAGCTTCTACAAATTCTTAAAGTTATTTTATGAAATGAAAGTTGTAATTGACTCAAATATTATCATTTCAGATTTTTGGTTGGAATCAATTCCATCCAAAATGTTACTTGAAAACTCAAAAAGTGGTCAAATTGATTTATATATTCCGAAGGTTGTTCTTGATGAAGTCTGTAATAAATTTAACGAAAGAATAAGAGCACATTCTTCTAACATTTCAAAAGAAGTCAGGTCATTTGAAAAATTATCTAAGCAAATAACTTCCATTCTTATTACAAAAGAAACGGAAGATAAAATATTCGAGGATTATAAAGTTTATCTGAACAAAACAATAACTGAAAATAACATTAAGATTTTAGAATACCCAAACACATCTCACGAGTATTTGGCAAAAAAAGCGATGCTAAAGAAAAAACCTTTTAACGAAAATGAAAAAGGTTATCGGGACAATCTTATTTGGGAAAATATTAAAAGCCTTATTTCCAATGAAGATATTGAAATCCCCGCAACTCCAGAATTAATATTTATAACAAAAAATCATAAAGACTTCATAGAAAATAATAATATCCATAGTGATCTAATTGAAGATTTAGAAAATCAATCTTTAAATTCTGAATCGGTTGAAATTATTGAAACTTTATCTGAGTTTAAAGATAAGTTCTTGAATTACTATTTCATTCATTCAGAAGCATTTAAAAATAAGTTGGTCAAAAATGAGTTTTGGGATTTTACGATTACTCCTGCTGTTCTTGAATTCCTAAAAGAAAAATTTGAAGGAAGCTATATTGATAATTATTATTCATTTGCTCCATTGTCAAATGATGATCCCACTGTAAGCTATGTAAATGAAGAATTTGAATTATCAAAATTAGAGGTTAAAAAGATTAATTCTCAAGAATATTTGGTTGACCTGACCATGAATATAGATGTTGATATAGAATATTATGTTGATAAAAGTGATTATTGGAGTACCAATGAAACAACTTTCAGTATTATTGATTTAGATTGGAATGATCATGTTATTGCTGTTTCTGATACAGTAAATATAGCCTTTGAAGTTTCATTATTGATTGATAATGAATTAAATATTGAAACTATTGAATTGCTTAAAATAAATGATGATTACGAATAAATATCTCAATGAAGAAAGAATATGAAACAAACAATACTAAATCAAAGAATTGAAAAATTCAATCAAATAAATGAATCAATAAACCGAAAGGTTTATGGTTCTGATGAATTTTTAAAATTAAGTTTGATTTTAGTTGAATTTAGGTATAATTATATTGCTCCACAATTCTTTTTAGAAAAACTCATTAAAACTGAAGAAGAATATTTTGAGACCAAAATGGCAGATATGATGTCAAAGGGAGCGATTGACCAAAATAGTATGTTCAATTCTGTCTTAGATTTAAAACTTGAAGTGAATAATTTATTAATAAACATTAAAATGTCTTTGGATAGAATTGTAAAAATACTTTCAATATTTTACAAAGGATTTGCTTCCAGTTCAACATTTGGACATATTAATGAGGATGGAAAAGCTAAAGGCTTTATGAGTTATGTCGCAAAGCATCAATCTGAAGATAAATTACTAAATTTTATTTTTGAAAATTATCATCAATGGATAAAATTGGCAGTACTTCCAAGAAATCAGATAATGCACTACGAAAATTTAATTGTCGAATTTCCAATGAATTTGGAGAATGATGAAATATCAATCTCTTATCGAACGGCCGATAATTTCAAATTCAATATCAAAGATCTAAAACACTATACTGATAATTGGTACACCCTTATAGATGAAATTTTTAAAATATTAGAAAAAAACTATGGTATAGAATAGGGAGTATGAAATGAAAATTTAAAAAATGGAAATTGATTTATTTCATTCTATTCCACATTTCGCCAATACATTGTAACATTAAATCATGTCAAAAAAATACACTGAATATTATCCCAATCAGCTTGCAATCGGAAATAAATTTGAAAAGCATCTTAAAGATATTAAAAGGTTTAAAGAGTTTTGCAGTGGAAAAGAAGTGCCTTATTATCAAGATGAGGGTAATTGGGGAACAAAATTGGATCTTGGAGATGTCTCCGAGAAAGAAGGTGTAAAACGAGCCTATCTATTGCAGGAATTTTATATTTGGAAAGAATGGAAAGACAAAGGACGAAACATTTTTCATTTTTCTCAAAATATAACCGAACTATTAAAACAAACAGATGTTCTTGATATTGATATCTCCCTTATTAAATTGCCCTATTCAAATTTTTATATTGATTTATCATCTGCAAAAATTCCTTTTGAAGAAAATAGTTCTGAAATAATTGAAGGAGCATTTATCCGAGATGATTATCACGATGGAGATGATTATGAAAGGGCAATAAATATTGATTTTGTCAGTAAAGAATACATCGAAAAATATTGGAACGTTAACAAGGACTTATGTTGGGATACTGAACGTGGATTCCATTCTATTTTGCTTTTTCTTGATAGAAAAGATAATCTAAGAACTGTTCAAGATGCGATAAATTTTGATAAGAGCGGGTTTGTAGGCAGTCCAATTTTCGATGACAGAGATGAAATTACTAAAGATGGCTTATATAGTATTCACAAACAATTTGTAGATAGAACCATTAATTTTATCATTAATTGCCTTCTATATTTAACAACAAAAGAGTTTGATGTTGATGAAAGATATCCAATTGACTTACCTATTCATTTAAAATCCAAATTAGAAAATGCTAATACAAAACGAAAAAAAGAAGTTGCACATTCTGAAATTTCACAGAATGGATTTACTAAAATTAAATATGTTGGATATAAATTAAAAACAACCAAGCCCATTAACAGTTCTGGGGGAGAAGTTGCTCCTCATTGGAGAAGAGGACATTGGCGAAATCAAAAATTTGGAGAAAATTTCAGTGATATAAAACTAATTTGGATAATGCCTACAATTGTTAATAAAGAAAAAGGAGAGCCTCAAAAAGGACATATTTATGACTTCAAATAAAATACTTTTTATACTTAATGCTACAAATAATAAAAGATATTTTCCTTCTTCCAGTGCATTTATTTCTTTTTGTGATCAAACGGATAGCATACAGAATCAATAAAGAGGAATTTGAATTAAAAAAGAAAATGCTAGATTCATCTTATAAGACTAATAGGCAGATTAGAGCCCAATTGGATGCCGTCACCCAGCAAAATGAAAATTATAAAAAAAATAAAAATAAAATCATAGACCTTCTCGAACGGGATAATTTTTACACAAGGGAGATATTCAGTCGTAATGATGAAATTCTTATTGTTTACTATAATTCAAAAGATATTTTCGACAGTATCTATTTACTCGGAGAATATGGAGACCACCCCACAAATGATTCAAGAATTAATCTAAGTTTACATAGAAATAATCTAAAAATAGAGGATTTTATTTCCAACACTAAAGATAAGGGCTATGGTAGATTTTTGATGAAATTTCTTATTGAAAAAGCTAAGAATTATAAGTTGCAAGAAATCTATGGCGACTTATCGCCAACAGATTCCTCTGATTTTATTTGGTTAATTTCGTTTTACGAATCGTTGGGTTTTACTTGCACACTATTTAACGATCCTACAAAAAAAATGGATGGAGAAATTAGGCTAAAATTATAATTAATAGTAAAATAAAATGTAATTTAAAAATATTATTGTGTTTTTATTAAACAGTAAAACACTTTAGGTTTAAAATAGAATATTAAAAATGAGTTTTCCTAAACTTATTTTTTCTTTCTATATTTGTTAGAACAATAAAAAATAAACATATAAGAATAAACAGGATCATACATTAACATATAAATATTGCATTTGCAATTCATTTTCTTATCTCAAAATACTCGAAATATTTTGTGCTTGTAGCATAAACTCAAGAAATATGATTGTGGTATGCACCCTTTGGGTGTGTGTTACTTCATTTCTTGAGTAGGTTATTCGAGTAGCCTGAGATAAGGGTGATGTTAATTACACACCTTTATTATTTTTTAGTAGTTGATGGAAATTATTATAGTAAAATTTATTTTTAATAACTATATTGTATAAAAAATCACAAATTATTAATAACACACAATGAAGCATGAAAAACTAATTAACCAAATAAAAAAATATGGGAAAATATCAGAGAATGAGGAAAAGAATATAAAAAAATATTTTACGCCTGTTGAAACAAAAAGAAATCAAGTTCTTGTTTTCAATCACTCTCCTTGTAATAAGCTATTTTTCATAAACAAAGGACTTTTAAGGGCATACTATATTAATCAAAAAGGTAAAGAAATTACTAGAATGATTGCTTGGGAAAAGCGATTTTTGACAAACATAGGAAGTTTTAAAAATCATTCAGAAAATAACGAAATTATTGAATGTATTGAGAATGGGGAGATTTTGTGTATTAATAAAGACGATTTTGATATCCTTTTAAAATCTTCTTTAAACATTAAAAGTATTTATGCTGATATATTAGAAGAATATAATAGTTTGCATATTAGGCGTTTTGAAAGTTTAAATACGGTGGATGTAAATGAAAAATTAATGCATTTAAAGAAAGATTTTCCCAATTTAATAAATCAAGTAAGTGATAATATCTTAGCTTCTTTTTTAGGAATTACACGGGAAACTTATACTCGGAATAAGAAAATAATATTATCTATTTAAATTTTCTTATCAGCTATAGTTGAACCAAAATAATTAGACATATTTAAACTTTATTAATTTATTGATTTTCAATATCATTAATTTTTGTAATATGACATTTTATTGAAATTCAACTATAGCTACAATATTAAAATATATAACAATGGTCACTTGCTCAAATTATTAGAGCAAGTGACCATTGTCTTTATGAGGTTTATGAAAATTTGTTTATAACTATTGAATATAGATAAATGAGAATTTTTTTAAATAAGACAATTTCAAATTGTGAGTATTTCATCTATTCCGTTGTTATTGTGCGTTTTTTGTAGTATTAAATGTGTTTAAGATTTATTTTTTTAATTAAAATGTGATTTGTATCACAAGTTTCAAAATATAATCGAGATTAATTTGCTTTAAATAACGATATGATAAAAAATAAAATACACAGAATAAATACTTTTAGAACGAAAACAGAAATCCTGATTAGTGGTTCTTCCGATTTTAGAGAATTGATTGTTAATCCTGAAATAAGAGGGATAGATTTTCAGGAAAAATTTTCCAAAGGAATTGATAATTCATTATCGGAATTAAAAAACAATAATGACTTTTTGGCGACAAAACTAATTAATGAATCTATATGTTTAGACATTATTTATATTTTAAGAGGAGGACTGAATTTTAATATTCATACTCTGCCATCTCAAAGAAATACAAACTGTGAAGTTAGCTTTTGTTCGAGTCAAAGAGTAGTTGAAGATGATAGAATATTTAATTCAGAAACCAATTATAATAAGTGGAATCTTCATGATAAATCTTTATTGGTTATTGGAGACATAAGTGCTACAGGCACGACATTTAATTTTGTAATAGATCTGGCTTTACAGCAGTATAAGAATGAAAAAAAACGCCCTGTAGGTGTATTGTTAATTACTGTCGGCACAAATTACACTATTGAAGTGATTGATAGTATATCAAAGAAATTTGAATCAGAGTTTGGATCTGATTTTAAAGGAATAAGTATTTTATTTTTAGAGGGGATCTTTGATCTTAATAAGGGAAATATTCCTTATAAAGAATTGAATTTGATTGAAACTGATTTTTTTATAAAGAATTATCCTCGAACAATTGAACTTGAATTTGAAAGAATGAATAATCTTTCTTCTTTTTTTGAAAGATGTGTAATCTATGATGGAGGTTCAAGAACTTTTGAGCCTAGTTTATATTTAAAAAATCTAACAAATTATTGGATGAAGTTATATGAATTATCAAGTTCTATAGATATTGACAATTTCCTACAAAATAGAACAGATTTATTTAACGAAGCGACATTCCAAGATAACGATCTGTGGAATAAATTAATGTTATCAAATAATGAACATTTGGAAAGAAACGAATTTATTATAAAAGTGAAATCAATAAATGAAGAGATTAAAGATATTGGTTTAAAAAAAATATGTGAACAAAAATTAAACAAATTAACAACTAATTAAAATTTTAAATTATGGAACAAATTGATGTAAAAATCGGAGAAATTGGAACAAAAGTATTATTTGAGACTGAACACGTAAAAGTTTGGGATTTAACTTTAGCTCCTGGCGAAGCAACCAAATGGCATAAACACCAAATGGATTATATGTTCGTTGTTGTCAAGAATGGAAAAGTTGCTACAGAATATATTAATGGAGAAATTGAAAATCAAGATGATGAAATTGGAATTGTTGATTTTAGAAAAAAGGACATTCCTCATAGATTAGTTAATAATGATAATCAAGAGTACAAGAATATAGTTGTTGAGTTCAAAGCAACATTTAGTGAAGATTGATAAAAAATTATAGAAGATGAAAGATAGTAACGATATTTTATTCTATGACGAAGATGGATTGTTTTTTGAATTTAGTAACTTTTATCCATTACCAGTTAAAATTGATGGGGCTTTTTGGTTGACTTCAGAACATTTCTATCAAGCACAAAAATTCACAAATGACTCTTCAAAAGAAAAAATTAGATTAGCAAAAACAGCTGAGGAGGCATACTTATTAGGTAATAATCTTAAAGAAAGTCGAGTAGATGATTGGGAGAACATAAGAGTCCAAATTATGGAAAGGGCAGTTTATGAGAAATTTTCTCAACATGATTTTTTAAAAGAAAAATTGTTGGAAACTGGCAAACTACTAATAAAAGAAAATTCTCCTACAGATAGTTTTTGGGGAATCGGGAGTGATGGGTTAGGGAAAAATGTTTTGGGCAGGATTCTAATGGATATTAGGAATAAATTTAAAAACCTAGAGGAGGCAAAACTGTCAGTAAAGCCAAAGTGGATGTGTATTGAAGACTCTGTTGAAATACCCACAGAATATGGTAAAATGTTTTTTAACGTGTATATGGATCATAAGGGGAAAGAACATTTAGCAATTATCTCTGGTAACATTAATGTAGATGAGCATGTTTTAGTGAGAATACATTCAGAATGTATAACTGGAGATGTTTTTAAATCTAGTAAGTGCGATTGCGGAATACAATTAGACAGGGCTTTTAAATTTATAGGAGAAGAGACGCAGAAAGGTAAAGGAGGTATAATCTTATATATGAGAGATGAAGGAAGAGGAATAGGGCTTGGGAATAAATTAAGAGCTTACAAGTTTCAGCAACAAGGTTTCGATACGATAGATGCAAATAAAATAATACAAACTCCTGTAGATGATCGGAATTATGTATTACCATCACAAATATTAAAAAGTCTCGGCATTAACAAAGTAAGACTAATAACAAATAATCCGTTGAAAATAAAAGATCTAGAAAATGAAGGTATAGAAGTGAAAAGAGTGAAAATAAATTCTTCAGTTACTCCATTTAACAAAGACTATCTTTCTGTTAAAAATAATATTATGGGGCATAATATAGGAATTGATAACTAGCCGATGAAACCTGAAAAAACTATTCATAACTGTTTGGTAGAAGAAAAGGTTAAATATGCTATATGTTTACCAGATTCATTAACTTCTCCTTTAATCAACGAAATTAAAAATAATGAATCTATTTTTTATGTGCAAGCTACACATGAATCTGATTGCGTAGGTGTTAGTACTGGTTTGAATATTACTAATAATTTAAGTGTTGTAATAATGGAAAACTCTGGAATTAGAAATGCTTGTGAAACTATTGCACGATTTCACTTATCCCATGCATTGTATAATATCTACCTAATATCTTTTAGAGGAGACTTTGGGGAGAGAAATTGGTGGGGACAAGCTCATTCAACCACGATGCAGCCGTTGTTAGATTTGTTAAGATTTAGATACGTTTTTATTGATGATATAAAAGATTTTAAGAAAGTATTTAAAGATGCTGTGAATGATTTTCAAGCCAGACAATCAAGTGTTGCAATAATATTGAAGCCTAATGTTTTAAAATACATCAACAATGACAAGTAGAGAAGTAATTAATTATCTCAGTAATAAAATTGATAAAGATACCTCTATAGTTAGTTCTTTAGGTAGAACATCCCAAGAAGTCTATAATGTGTTACCCAACCAAACATTATTTTTGGATTCTATGGGGGATATTGTTTCAATATCTTGTGGGATTGCATTGGGACTAGAAAATAAGCCTGTTATTGCTATTGATACGGATGGAAGTAATTTAATGGGTATTAGTATTTTGTCACTTATCTCATCTATTAAAGAAAAAATACACAATTTATCTATAATAGTTATAAATAATAGGATACTGGAATCTGGAGGTGGCATCGAAACAACAATGAATGATCTTAAGTGGGAATATTTAGGTAAAGCGTGGGATATTAATATTGTTGAAGTTAATACCTTAGATGATTTGAAAAAGAATTTTGAAGACTTTGGTTTTAAAAAGCTAACTTATTTTGTAGTAAATGTTGATAACACAGGTGTTGTTCAAAATGATTCTACAAAGTCAATTGATGGGATAGAATCTAAATATATATTTTCGAGACATCTTGAAAAGGTTAAAAAAGAAAACTTTATAAAACCATGTTTGAAAAATTAATTAAAAAAGATTAAAATGGATTTGGAATCAATATTGAATTACACTATTGGTCTTGCATACAGGGCTGGTAACTTATTACTTAATCATGAAACCAATCATGTATTTTCAAAAAAAAATGAATTTAATGATATTGGTGCTTATGTTTCAGAAATGGATAAAAAAAGTGAAGAGTTGATTATGAAAATGATCAGTGTTCAATTTCCTTCGCATAATCTTTGTGGTGAAGAAAGCGGATTGATTGATAAAAATTCAGAGTACACTTGGTATATTGACCCTTTAGATGGAACATATAATTATATTAGAGGATATCCAATGTGGGGGGTAAGTATTGGTTTGTCAAAAAACCAAACTCCAATTGTAGGGGTTCTGTATTTTCCAAAATTGAATAAATTAGTGTATGCTGGACACGAGCTTGGAGCATATAATAATGAGAAAAAACTACAAGTTTCAAAATTAGATTATACTGACGGTTGCTATTCAGTGCCTACTTATAAGTATCAAGAGAAACAGCAGGCAATTATTGAATTAATTGAACAAATGAGTACAACCAAGATTCATCACTGTTCTAGTTTTGATTTTGCTTGTTTAGCGGAAGGTAATACTGAGGTTATTTTGAGTGGTACTTTAGCACCATGGGATTCGTGTGCTGGAGTCTGTATTGTTAGAGAAGCTGGAGGTGTTGTTGTTGATTTAAATGGAAATGATTGGATTATGTCTAGTGAGTATATTATAGCAATGAATAAATATGACAATTCAATGATTGAATTAATAAAAAATAAAAAATTAGAAATTCTTGAGAAAAATTTTCTTATCCCAGAAATTAAAAGGACAGAAAAAGACAATACCAGTGAAATACAAAAATTAAAACATTAGTTATCTGATTAACCCTTTGCTATGTAAGTCATCAAAAATTAATTGATCAACAAATGATGTTTTTTCTTTGTCTTTAAATTCTAGCCAACTAAAACTTTCTATCTCATTATTAGGCATTAAATCACCCGTGAAATCAGCAAAATAGCATAACATCCGTACAATTACATTATCAGAATGTCCGTATGCTGGAGCTTCAAAACAACCAAAAAAAGTTATAGAATCATCAATTAATTTTACATTTAGTTCCTCCAAAATTTCTCTTTTCAAACACTCGGAATCGGTTTCGTTATTTTCCCTTTTTCCGCCAGGCAAAAAATATCGGTCTTTACTTTTAGAAATGGTGCTTAAAATCTTATAATTATTAATATGAATCAATGCAACTTTATCAATAATGTTTTCCATTTGTTTAGATATTTAAATTAAAAACAAATGTAACATTTTATTAACCAAAAAAATTATGAAAATTTATTTTATCCGATTTGTTTTTATTTTCCTTGTCCGATTTATTATCTATTTAATTTCTATAATTCCTCTTGCTTATTTTCTTGTTTTTACTGAGACTTCTTTATTAAAATTATTTTTAATAATATTTTCATTGTTAATTGTTCCTTTGATAATTATTTTATTTTCAGGATTACTATACAGGGTTACACCAAAGGTTGGTGTAGGAGCATATCCTCCATTTTCTAAGCCATTTATTAAATGGTTCTTGAGAGATTTAATATCTGATGTTGTATTGTCTTCGAGTTTTTTAAATAATATTACAAATAGAATCGATTTCATTAAGATTATATACTATCGACTTCTTGGGGTAAAAAACATTTCATCTTTGGTTATGGCGTCTGGAGTTTTAATATTGGATCCAGATAGATTCGTTTTTGGTAAAGATATATTTATAGGATACTCAACATTGATTAGTGGTCACTTTGTAAAAAATCGTAAACTAGTATTAGAAATGGGAAAAATTGGAGATTATGTACAAATTGGAGCGTGTTGTAAAATTGCACAAGGTGTTAAAATTGGAAATAACTCAATAATAGGATTTGGTGTTACAATTGGCGTTAACTGTATAATTGGGGAAAATGTTAGAATTTACGATGCAAGCGTATTAGATGACAATTCTATTATTGGAGACAATTCTATTATTGGAAAAAAGTGTATTGTTGGTAAAAGAACTGAAGTGAAAAATAATTGTTACATAGGAAATTATAGTTCAATTGGATCAAAATTAGTAATCAAATCAAATACAAGAATAGAAGAACTATCTACTATTAAAAACGACATCGTATGATAGATATTATTGCAAAACAATTAAATGATAGTAATATCAAAGGAATTATATCTTTTGGCTCATTTCATTCTGGTGCTTCTAATAAAGATCATAATGATGAGTTCTCAGATTTGGATTTGTTTGTTTTTACAAAGAATCCGAACATTTCATTAAACATAGATAATATCGGATGGCTTAAATGTCTTGGAAAGCCTATTTCGGTATTGACTATAAAAAATCCAGTTGAAGGGAATATGATTACTCGTATTATGTATGAAAATCTTTTTAGTGTAGATGTTATTCTAATTAGTTACAGCAAGTTTAATTTGATAAAAATTTATTTGTTTTTTAAAAAGATGAAATTAAATAAGTTTATCCCAGACTATATGAATATTGAAAAGGAACTGACAACTTTCAATGCATATTTAAAAAGAGGATACTCTATTGTTTATGATAAAAAAAATATAAAGAAAACGGTTTCAGACATTAATCAATTTTTTCCAATAGTTGAAGAAAAATTAGATGAGAAAAAATTTTTAGAATGCTATGATGAATTTTGGCAAACTGCATACCGATTTTTAGGAAAAATTGTAAGGGGTGATATTTACTACGGATTAATATTACTTGATAATGTGCTTAAAAATAGGATGGTAGAGATGATAGCTTGGGAAAGTAAATATTTTTTTGACAATAAAGATGACTTATTCTATTATGGAAAAAAAATAAACTCATGGGCAGAAAAAGATACTATCTTACAACTTTCAAAAACAACCTTTTCGACTGACTATAAAAATAACCTAGAAGTTCTAAATAATCACATTTCAATATTCAAAAGGTGTAGTAAAAATGTCGCTCTAAAAAAAGGATTTTTTTTAAATAACGTGCTGGAAGATAAAATATTAAGCAGAATTGATGATTATTTAAAAAATATCGAACAATGATGACAGTTCTAAAGCAAAACATAAGACTTGCGATACCAATATTTTTAGGACAAATATCTTTTACTTTAATTGGGTTTATTGATAATGTAATGATAGGTAGACTAGGAGCGGTATCTTTATCAGCTTTTTCATTAGGTAACAATATTATGTTTTTAGCTTTTGCTTTAAATATTGGATTTACCATGATGTTTACTCCTCTGATTTCTGAAATGCACAGTTTAGGTAAAATAAGAGAAACAAAAAATATTTTTTTTCACGGTATTATAGTATACTTAACTTTGGGTTTTTTTTTATTTTTCTTACTTAAAATGGCATTATTAAATATTTCTAGTTTAGGACAATCTGAGGAAGTAGTAATAATTTCAAAACCTTACTTGTCGGTTTTACTTTACTCATTCATACCTGCATTTTTGTTTCAAATGCTAAAACAATTTTCAGATGGTTTGAGTAAAACAAAAATAGCGATGTATTGTATTTTAATTTCTTTAATATTAAATGTATCAATTAATTATTGTCTGATTTTCGGGAAGTTTGGACTGCCTAAATTGGGAATATTAGGTTCTGCAATAGGAACATTGATATCAAGATGTTTTTTATTTTTACTTTTTTTGATTTGTTTATTAAAAAATAGACAAACAAATATTTTTTTTAAAAATTTAATAAATCATAAATTTAATTTTAGTTCTGCAAAACAAATAATAAGTTTAGGTTCATTTTCAAGTTTTCAAGTCTTTTTTAAAATAGTGTTACTGACATCAACAGTTATTTTATCTGGAAAATTAAATACAACTTATCAAGCATCTAATCAAATAATGCTGAGTTTATCAGCTATTATGTTTGCAATACCTTTTAGTTTGGGAACGGTGTCAGCGATACAATCAAGTAAATTTTTAGCCCAGAAAAACATTTTATTTTTTAAAAACTCAGTAAAAACGCTTTCTATTTTGTCATTATCTTGTTCATTTATTTTTACAATAATTATATTTGTTTTCAAACACCAAATTCCATTAATTTATATAAATGATAATTCAGTAATCATAACCGTTGCAAATACACTTATTTTTTTGTCTATATTTCAACTAATAGATAGTTTAGAAACAATAGTTTTAGGAACATTGAAAGGAATAAAAGACACCTATATTCCTTTTTTTGTAACATCAATAGCTTATTGTATTATTTCTGTTCCACTATCTTTGTATTTATCAAATATTATATCATTAAAAGGTATTTGGTTAGGCTTAACAATTGGAGTGTTTGTTTCGTTTATATTCTTAATTATTAGAGTTTTTAGAATGATTTCGTTGTACGAACAGAACATATATAAACGAGAAAATTGTTAGAGTTGTAAAAATAAAGATAAGGATGTCTGTTTTTTTTAATTAAGATACAAAGATTAAAAAACAAGTGGTTGGAGATTCACGAAAGACTAAGAAGGATTTGTTTCAGCAAAAGTCTAGATATTCTAAATGCGATATTGAGAATTTATTTTTGGGGATATTATTTTTTAGATTTTTAATACAATATCAATTTTACAAGCTAAAAGTTGATAAATTATCTTGCAATGAAAGGTGAAATTCTGATAATATTCTATATTTGCACTCCAATTTTAACTTTTAATATCAAGAACGATGAAAGAATTAATCGAAAAAATCAATGCGGAATTTGAATTATTTTCTAAAGAAGCAGAACAGCAATCAGAAAAAGGAAACAAAGCAGCAGGAACAAGAGCAAGAAAATCTGCTTTGGAATTAAGCAAACTTTTTAAAGAGTTTAGAAAAGTAAGCGTTGAACTAAGCAAAAATTAAAATCAGTCACTGTTTAGAAAAATAAAATGGTTCGAGACCCATAAAGGGTTGTGAATCAATGTAAAACTTTGATAATCAGCGATAAGCGGTTCGAGGTGTGACCTGCCATCCACCCATCATAGGTCATCCCGCTTTTTTAAGCGGGATTTCGCTTTAGACAATCCCTGTATATCTTTGTTTTTCAAATACTTATAAAAGTAAAAAAATGCAAAAAATCGATTTGATACTAATTGGTATTTTAATGGTAAATTTTCAACTTCGGTAAAGAAAATTAGTATTCAAAATTCTGAAATCCATTTGTATTATTGATTTTTAAAGAATAATCCAAATGAAAAATGGATGGTTCGAGAACAATGAAAGGTAGATATTTACTTCACCCCCTTAAACACTACTTATAAATTCTCCATAAATTATATCTAAATCTTTATCTTTATACTTCAAAACTACCAAATTGAACAAAATACTCATCATTGACGACGAAGAAAAAATAAGAACCTTACTTTCAAGAATAATCGAATTGGAAGGCTTTGAAATATTTCAGGCATCAGATTTAAGAAGTGGATTGAAAAGACTAGAAACTTCGGAAATAGATGTTGTGCTTTGTGATGTAAAACTTCCTGACGGAACTGGAGTAGAATTTACAAAAATCATAAAAGAAAAATTTCCTTTGATAGAAGTTATATTGCTTACGGCATATGGTAATATTCCTGATGGTGTTCTGGCAATTAAGAATGGAGCTTTCGATTATATCACAAAAGCAGATGATAATAATAAAATCATTCCCCTTCTTTACAAAGCTGCTGAAAAAGCAGGACTTTCCAAAAGGATAAATCAACTCGAAAAACAACTTGGTAGTAAACAATCTTTTGAAAATATTATCGGCAAATCTAAAATTCTCAAAAGTGCCATTGAATCTAGTAAAAAAGTGGCAGTTACAGATGCAACCATTCTTTTAACAGGTGAAACCGGAACCGGAAAAGAAATATTTGCACAGGCAATACACAACGCAAGTACAAGAAATAAACATAATTTCATTGCTGTAAATTGCTCTGCTTTAAGTAAAGAATTGCTGGAAAATGAATTGTTTGGACATAAAGCAGGAGCTTTTACTGGAGCCATAAAAGATTCCAAAGGGATTTTTGAGGAAGCTAATAACGGGACAGTTTTTTTGGATGAAATCGGAGAAATGCCATTAGATTTACAGGCAAAGCTTCTTCGCGTTTTGGAATCGGGAGAATTTTTGAAAGTTGGGGATAGCAAACCCACAAAGGTTAATGTCCGCATTATTGCCGCTACCAATCGTGATCTGCAAAAAGAAATAGAAGCCGGAAATTTCAGGGAAGATTTATTCTATCGAATTAACGTTTTCAATATTCCATTACCTCCTTTGCGAGAAAGAATTGTGGACATTGAAAACTTAGCGAATCATTTTCTGAAAATATTTTCTCATAAAATTGGAAAAAAAATCAATTCGATTTCGCAGGAATATTTTGAAGCTTTAAAACAACATTCATGGAAAGGAAACATCCGCGAACTTAGAAATGTAATTGAGAGAAGCGTGATTCTCACCGATGACACTCAATTAAATATGGAAAGTTTACCTGCCGAATTCCAACAAAATATTCCACAACATACAAAATCTAAAATACTCTCTGCCTTTGAACTGGCAAGTGCTGAAAAAATTCATATTCAGAAAGTTTTAAATTATACCAACGGAAATAAAACTGAAACTGCAAGACTATTAAACATAGCCCTCACTACTTTATATAGAAAACTGGAAGAATATCAAATTAGATAAACCCTTCCAAAATAATAGCCCAAACCCTTTCATTTTGAAAGGGTTTTTTGATTTGTTGAATTTTTAAAAAGAGATTAAATTGTTGTAAATCACCATTTTGTAATTAATGTCATTATAATGGAATCCGATTTGTGATTATTCTTGCAAAAAATTTTATATAAAATGAAAAAATTGGAACTATCTGATCAGAAAAAAAGGTAAGCCGTGGCATTTGCTGGCATTATTATACAGCAGCATTATTGTTATAGGAATTATATATAGAATTTTTAATCCATAAATTATGACAGCTTTAGTAATTATTACGGGCATTTTACTATTTGCCCTCTTCTTTCTAACCGTAAAATACTTTGAAAAGATATGATTGCATTATTTATTATTGCCATTGCCGTATTTGTATATATGTGCTATGTGCTTGTAAAACCGGAAAAATTTTAATACTGAAAATTAATAATAAAAATGAATTCAGAAATTTTAGGAATACTATTGATGTTTGTCTTAGTAATCGCTTTGGCAATACCATTGGGCAGATACATCGGTAAAATATTCAGTAACGAAAAAACGTGGTTGGATATAATTTTTAATCCCATTGATAAACTTTTTTACAAACTAAGCGGTATCAATACTGAAAAGGAAATGAACTGGAAACAGCACTTGATAGCATTGCTTACCATTAATTTGTTGTGGTTCTTAGTCGCAATATTTGTGCTAACCAACATGAGCTGGCTTCCACTAAATCCAGATCATAATCCTTCCATGAACGGAGATTTGGCATTCAATACAGCAGTAAGTTTTATCACCAATACCAATCTTCAGCATTATTCCGGAGAAACAGCAATGTCTTATTTAGGTCAGCTTACATTGATGCTTTGGCAGTTCATCAGTGCCGGTTGCGGAATAGCAATTGCAGCCGTAGTTTTCTTTGCAATGAAAGAAAGAACTACTGATAAATTAGGAAATTTTTATTTCCTTTTTGTAAGAAGCTGTACAAGAATTTTATTTCCTATTACGGTTGTTATGGCTTCATTATTAGTTTTCAACGGAGTCCCTATGACTTTTGAAAGAAAAGATTCTATCATTAATCTACAGGGAGATAAAGTAGAGGTAAGCCGTGGTCCAGTTGCCGCATTTGTTGCCATCAAACAATTAGGCACCAACGGAGGCGGTTTCTTCGGACCCAATTCTGCTCATCCATTAGAAAACCCCAATTATTTCACCAATATTCTTGAAACAATTTCTATTACTTTGATTCCAATGGCAATGATATTTGCGATGGGATATATTTTAAAAAGAAAAAAATTAGCCTTAACTGTTTTTGGAGTAATGATGATAGGTTTTTTATTATTGTTAATTCCTACTGTAGTTAATGAAATGAACGGAAATCCTGCCTTTGCAAAAATGGAAATTTCTCAAGATATGGGAAGCATGGAAGGAAAAGAAGTAAGGTTTGGTTCGGCGGCTTCTGCATATTGGGCGATTAATACCACTGTTACAAGTAATGGATCGGTAAATGCAATGCATGATAGTTTAACACCACTTTCAGGAATGAACACCATGCTCGGAATGATGGTAAATGCCTTCTATGGCGGAGTGGGTGTTGGATTTCTCAATTTTTATATATTCATTATTCTCGCCGTTTTCATCAGCGGATTAATGGTAGGAAGAACACCGGAATTTCTTGGTAAAAAAATTGAAGCGAAAGAAATGAAAATTGCCATGATTATTGCACTTCTCCATCCGCTTTTGATTCTTGCCGGAACAGCAATCGCAAGCTATACTTATGCACATAATCCAGAAACGTATGCAAGCTGGCTGAATAATCCCGGTTACCATGGATTCAGTGAAATGCTGTATGAATTTACCTCTTCAAGTGCTAATAACGGAAGTGGCTTTGAAGGATTAGGAGACAACACCCCATTTTGGAATATCGCTTGCGGAATTGTGATGCTGATTGCACGATATCTACCAATTATTGGTCCGGTTGCCATTGCAGGAAGTCTGGCCGCTAAAAAGTACATCCCGGAAAGTGCAGGAACTCTGAAAACAGATACTCCTACTTTTGGATTGATGGTTTTTGCTGTGATTGCCATTGTTGCAGCGTTATCCTTTTTCCCTGCACTAGCTTTAGGTCCTATTGCAGAATATTTTTCACTATAACTTTTTATAATCAAAAAAATGAAAAGAAATAAAAACCCTAATAATTTGTTTCAACCGGAATTAGTGAATGAAGCGCTGAAACAATCTTTTATAAAACTAAATCCTTCTAAAATGCTCCGAAATCCGGTAATGTTTATGGTTTGGATAGGAACTTTAGTAATGACAGGAGTCTGTATTTGGATTGCGGTCGGTGAACAAAGCCAAGGAAGTTTAACATATAATATTATTGTTACAGCCGTTCTGTTTATCACATTACTGTTTGCCAATTTTGCAGAAGCCATTGCAGAAGCCAGAGGAAAAGCCCAGGCCGATTCTCTACGGAAAACAAGAGAAGAAACACCCGCAAAATGGATAAATCCGAATGGGGAGATTATGTATGATGAAATAGAAATTATTCCGTCTTCCCAATTGAAAAAAGGAGACCTGTTTATTTGTGAACCGGGAGATATTATTCCTTCTGATGGTGAAATTATTGAAGGTTTGGCAACGATAGACGAAAGTGCCATTACCGGAGAAAGTGCACCTGTAATTCGTGAAGCTGGAGGTGACAAAAGCAGTGTTACGGGTGGGACAAAAGTCCTTTCTGATATGATAAAAGTACGGGTAGCTACTGAAGCAGGAGAAAGTTTTCTTGATAAAATGATTGCTTTGGTAGAAGGGGCTTCAAGGCAAAAAACTCCAAATGAAATTGCTTTAACTATTTTATTGGCAGGGTTTACATTAGTTTTCATTATCGTTACGGTTACTTTAAAGCCTTTCGGAGATTATGCCAATACACCCATTACAATAGCAGCCTTCATTTCATTATTTGTCTGTTTAATTCCTACCACAATCGGCGGATTGTTATCAGCAATCGGTATTGCGGGAATGGACAGAGCTTTGAGAGCTAATGTAATTACGAAAAGTGGTAAAGCAGTGGAAACTGCGGGAGATATTGATGTATTGTTGCTAGATAAAACAGGAACCATCACTATCGGAAACCGAAAAGCTACCCATTTTCATCCCATAAACGGAACCAATGAAAAACATTTTCAAAAAGCGGTAGTATTAAGTTCCATGTCAGACGAAACTCCGGAAGGAAAATCCATTATCGAATTAGCAGAGGTAAATCCACTAAGTTATGAAATCCAAAATCCCCGTTTTAT